>NZ_JBBODE010000002.1:0-322370 GCF_038002765.1 Peribacillus sp. FSL H8-0477
AACAAGAAAGAAAAGATCAGCTGCATAGCTGGTCTTTTTTTTGTGGTGTCTTTTAGAAGTTGAGCAGGATACGTGGTACCCTTAGGGGTATTTTGTGCTTGAAAGTAGCTCCCAGACGGGAATACGAGGTCTCTAGACGGGAATATGCAGGGCATGGACGGGATTAACGTGAACTCAGACGGGAATATGGATACTCCAGAAGGGATTAATGGTTGGAATAGCATAAAAAAAGATAAAATACCCCCCATGGAAACTTAGTTACCAGGTCTTCCTAAAAAGTGTATCTAAAGAAGTAGACCTAAAGAGTAGCGACCCATTTTCAAAAATCCTTCAAACAATGATGCCCAGTGGGGTAATTTGGGGATGAAACTAGTCCCCAGAAGGATTATTAAGCAGAATAACAAAAAAAGATAAAATACCCCCCATAACAAATCCAGAAGTCAGCATGTTTTCAAAGAATAGCGCCCCATTTTCAACCGCTTTGAAAAATAGATAGGAATAATATCATAAGTGGCAAATATATATGATATCCCTAAGAGCCAGGATGTTTCCTATTAGAATGACTCTCTGTGGACTTAATTCAAAACCCTTTTAATTTTGCGAAGGGTTTTATCAGCAGCTATAGGAGGTATACTGCAAATAGAGCCAAATTTTAAAATGCACGTGTGTAAATGAACTAAAATGGAAAAAATAATTTATGGATGAGAAAATGCGTTAAAGTTGCAAATAAAAACATTCATTTGTATAATATTAGTCAAATATAGTCAAAGTCAGGATGGGGGAGGATAGGTGAGAAATATATCCGATGTTATCGAAATTTATTTAAAGAAAATTTTTGAAATGAGTCAAAATGACACACTTGAAATTAAAAGAAGTGAGATAGCTGATAAATTTCAGTGTGTACCTTCCCAAATAAATTATGTGATTAATACTAGGTTCACCATTGAACGCGGATATTTAGTAGAAAGTAAACGAGGCGGCGGCGGGTATATCAGAATCATGAAAGTCCAATCGTATGATGATGTGGATTTAATTGATCAATTACTATCTTTAATTGGCATGCGGGTTTCGCAAGCTGCTGCTGAAGGAATGATAAATCGTTTAGTCGAAGAAGAAATTATTAATAACCGTGAAGCAAAAATCATGATGAGTGTAATTGATCGTTCAGTGATTTATATTGATTTACCAGAACGTGATGAGCTTAGGTCGCGGATATTGAAAGCAATGTTAACTACTTTAAAGTATAAATAGGGTTTTTGCTGAGGTGATAATGATGCTTTGTCAAGAATGTAATCAGATGCCAGCGACTCTCCATTTTACCAAGTTTATAAATGGCGAGAAGAATGAAATTCATATCTGTGAGAAGTGTGCTCAAGAAATGGGCGAGGTTTATATTAATCAAGCAGGGCAGGGTTTCTCTTTTAATAATTTACTATCAGGATTATTAAATATTGAACCTATATTTCAGTCATCTACGGCGAGTGCGAAGCCTAAAACAGAGGAACTGCGCTGTAAGCGTTGTAACCTTTCTTTCAAAGAGTTTGTCCATGTAGGCAAATTTGGTTGTGAGGATTGTTATAAAACATTTGATAATCAACTGAATCCGATTTTAAAAAGAGTGCATAGCGGCAATACTGCCCATATTGGTAAGATTCCAAGCAGGATGGGTGATACGATTCATCTTCGGAAACAAGTGGCACAGTTAAAAGAGGTTTTAAAAGACTTAATTGAAAAAGAAGAATTTGAAAAAGCAGCGGAAATTAGAGATGAGATTCGTTCACTCGAGAAACAAAATGATCATCACGTTGATGGGGGGCCTCAATCATGAGTTTTGAACGATTTGTGCAAAGTGCTTTGAGTTCTTGGATGAATGAGGATGGTCCTGATACGGATATTGTATTAAGTTCTAGAGTGAGATTAGCGAGAAATTTTAAAGACTTTACTTTTCCTACCGTTTTTTCAGACAAAGAAGGGCAGGAAGTCATTGAGTTAATTAAAAAGGAGTTCGTAGGTAAGAAAATAAGTGATTGCGGCCAGTTAGAATTACTGGAAATGGATTCACTTGAACCTCTGCAAAAAAGAGTGTTAGTCGAAAAACACTTAATCTCCCCAAATTTAGCCAGTGATTCTTCTTTTGGAGCTTGTCTCTTATCTGACAACGAGAAGGTTTCCATTATGATTAATGAGGAAGACCATATTCGAATTCAATGCTTAGCTCCTGGTCTGCAGCTGACGGAAGTTTTACAAATGGCTAATCATATTGATGATTTGGTTGAGGAAACCGTTGACTATGCATATGATGAAGAACGCGGGTATTTGACCAGCTGCCCAACAAACGTTGGGACTGGGTTAAGGGCTTCAGTAATGATGCATTTACCTGGTCTGGTTCTAACTCAACAATTGAATCAAATTATTCCAGCTATGAACCAGCTTGGCTTAGTGGTACGAGGAACATATGGTGAGGGCAGTGAGGCTCTGGGGAATATTTTTCAAATATCGAATCAGATTACACTAGGCAAATCAGAGAAGGATATCGTAAATGATTTAACGAGTGTAGTTCAACAGATAATTGCGCAAGAGAGATCAGCTAGAAACGCTCTCGCGAAGACCTCTCATATACAACTCGAAGATCGGATTTACCGGTCATTCGGTACGCTGATTAACGCAAGAATTATCGAATCCAAAGAAGCGGCTACTTGTATATCTGATGTACGTTTAGGGATCGACCTTGGATATATTGATAGTATCTCTAAAACAATTCTAAATGAATTGATGATTTTAACCCAGCCAGGATTTTTACAAAAATATGCTGGAGGACCGTTACAGGCATATGAACGTGACATTCGCAGAGCATCGTTAATTCGCGAACGGTTAAAGCTGGAGAAAAACGAAAATTCTTAAGGAGGATTTAACCTATGATGTTTGGTCGTTTTACTGAAAGAGCGCAAAAAGTATTAGCATTGGCACAAGAGGAAGCTATACGTTTAGGACATAATAATATCGGTACGGAACATATTCTGCTCGGCCTTGTGCGCGAAGGAGAAGGAATTGCTGCTAAAGCTCTTTACGCACTTGGATTGGGCTCTGATAAAATTCAGAAGGAAGTTGAAAATCTGATTGGTCGGGGTCAAGAAACGGCACAAACGATTCATTATACACCGCGTGCAAAAAAAGTGATTGAACTTTCAATGGATGAGGCACGAAAACTAGGTCATTCTTATGTGGGAACAGAACATGTGTTACTTGGTTTAATCCGCGAGGGTGAAGGGGTCGCTGCCCGTGTACTTAATAATCTTGGTGTAAGTTTGAATAAAGCTCGCCAACAGGTATTACAATTGCTAGGCAGTAATGAGTCAGGAAGCCACCAAGGCTCGACATCAGCAAACGCGAGTACGCCTACTCTAGACAGTCTGGCTAGAGATCTAACAGCCATCGCACGTGAAGGCAGTCTTGATCCGGTTATTGGCAGAGGTAAGGAAATTCAACGTGTCATTGAGGTCCTAAGCCGACGTACTAAAAACAATCCGGTTCTAATTGGTGAGCCGGGTGTTGGTAAAACAGCCATCGCTGAAGGTCTTGCGCAGCAGATTATTAATAATGAAGTGCCAGAAATTTTACGCGATAAACGTGTAATGACTCTTGATATGGGAACAGTTGTAGCAGGAACTAAATATCGTGGAGAATTTGAGGATCGATTGAAGAAGGTTATGGACGAAATCCGTCAGGCTGGAAACATCATTCTTTTCATTGATGAACTTCATACGTTAATTGGTGCAGGAGGAGCAGAAGGAGCTATCGATGCTTCTAATATCTTAAAACCTTCTCTAGCTCGCGGGGAACTTCAATGTATTGGTGCTACAACACTTGATGAATACCGTAAGTATATCGAAAAAGATGCAGCACTCGAGCGTCGATTCCAACCGATAACCGTTAATGAGCCAACCATTGATGAGTCTATTCAAATCCTTAAAGGATTGCGTGACCGTTATGAAGCCCATCATCGTGTGTCTATTACAGATGAAGCCATCGATGCGGCTGTAAAAATGTCAGATCGTTATATCTCTGATCGTTTTCTTCCAGACAAAGCGATTGATTTGATTGATGAGGCAGGTTCAAAGGTTCGGCTGCGATCGTATACAACTCCTCCAAATTTAAAAGAGCTTGAATTGAAACTTGATGAAGTGCGAAAAGAAAAGGATTCTTCCGTGCAGAGTCAAGAATTTGAGAAAGCTGCATCGCTTCGAGATACAGAACAGCGATTACGTGAACAGTTGGACGAAACGAAGAAAGTATGGAAAGAAAAGCAAGGCCAAGAAAATAGTGAGGTTACAGTAGAAGATATTGCCCATGTTGTATCCAGCTGGACTGGGGTGCCTGTAACAAGACTCGCACAGACTGAATCAGATAAGTTATTAAACATGGAGGCTATTCTTCATGACAGGGTTATCGGTCAGGACGAAGCTGTTAAAGCAGTTTCAAAGGCGGTTCGACGTTCAAGAGCAGGATTAAAGGATCCAAAACGTCCAACCGGTTCATTCATTTTCTTAGGACCAACTGGGGTTGGTAAAACAGAATTAGCAAGAGCACTTGCTGAGTCAATCTTTGGCGATGAAAATGCGATGATCCGTATTGATATGTCTGAGTATATGGAAAAACATTCGACTTCACGTCTAGTTGGTTCGCCTCCAGGATATGTAGGGTATGAGGAAGGCGGCCAGTTGACAGAAAAAGTACGTCGTAAGCCGTATTCTGTAGTTCTGTTGGATGAAATTGAAAAAGCACATCCAGATGTATTTAACATTCTTCTGCAAGTGCTTGAAGACGGAAGACTTACTGATTCTAAAGGCAGAACCGTTGATTTCAGAAATACGCTTTTAATTATGACATCGAATGTCGGAGC
Source organism: Peribacillus sp. FSL H8-0477 (assembly GCF_038002765.1). Lineage (NCBI taxonomy): Bacteria > Bacillati > Bacillota > Bacilli > Caryophanales > Bacillaceae > Peribacillus > Peribacillus sp. FSL H8-0477. Next base: position 4,901 of record NZ_JBBODE010000002.1, read on the forward strand.
ATCCGCGTTAAGAATGAATAAGTACGTTGGATTTGCTGTACAGACTCAGGCGAATGGGTATTCAGATATGAAAGGAAAGGTTATGGAAGAGTTAAAACGTGCCTTCCGTCCAGAATTCCTGAATCGTATTGATGAGACCATCGTATTCCATTCACTTGAGAAAAAACATCTGAAGGAAATTGTTTCTTTAATGACCAATCAATTAACAGAACGATTGAAAGAACAAGACATCTTATTAGAACTTACCGATAAAGCAAAAGAAAAGATAGCAGACGAAGGGTATAATCCGGAATATGGAGCACGACCAATTCGCCGGGCTATTCAAAAGCATGTGGAAGACTATCTTTCCGAAGAATTACTTAAAGGAACCATTGTAAAAGGAAAGAAAATTATTATGGACGTTGAAAATGGTGAATTCCTAATAAAAGACGGGGAAACTGTTGATAGTAGTAAATAATAAGAAATAGATTCTTCACGGAGGTACACGTGTTTCATGCCGTGTACCTCTATTTTTTTTATAATTCCCCCGAAAATCACTTTTTAGCATGTGACTTGCAGAAACAGTCGATAAATGAAAGGAACTTTAAGAAGGATAATAGCAGGGTTCTATATAATTTATAAAGTAGTTATTTTTTTCAAGGTTAACTCGATAAGGAGTACTATCCTTTGGAGCCCGCCTGTTGATGTTATTTCGTCAGGTAGATAGACTAACCAGGAGAGGGACTGAACTGCATGAAGGAGGCGGCTACACTAGATGTGAGAAATTAGAACCCTCTGATTAGCAGACGTTTCACCGATGTGAAAACTCTTAAATAGGTGGAGGAGGGTGAAGATGACCGATAAAAAGACATATGAAAAAATGAGATTGGACATTCTTCAACTAGTGGCACCAGGAACCCCTTTGCGAGAAGGTATAGATAATGTCCTGCGGGCTAATACAGGTGGGTTAATTGTCATTGGAAGTTCAGAAAAAGTCCGTTCGGTAGTGGATGGCGGGTTTCCGATTAATTGCACCTTCACACCCAGCACTCTTTATGAATTAGCAAAAATGGACGGAGCCATTATTCTAAACGACAAAGCTGACCGAATTATCCTTGCTAATGCTCAGCTGGCACCAGACACGACTGTTCCTTCTAGGGAAACCGGAATGCGCCACAGGACGGCTGAGCGGGTAGCCAGGGAAACCAAAGCAATGGTGATTGCCATTTCGCAGCGTCGGAACATCATTACTTTATATCAAGGGACCTTTCGGTATGTTTTAAAGGATATAGAAGTTATTCTCGCGAAAGCCAATCTAGCTGTACAAACACTGGAGAAATATAAAGTTGTGTTTCAGCAGAGTATAACGGATCTCGGGTTAATGGAGTATGAAGAGGTGGTTCGTTATGCCGATTTACTTCAAGTATTTCACCGCTACTTAATGGTGCTGCGCATAAAAGCAGAGCTGGCAGCCTATTTAAATGAATTAGGTACCGAGGGGCGGTTAATACAGCTGCAAATGAATGAACTGTTAGCAACCTTAGAAACAGAAGGACTGCTATTGATTAAGGATTATTCTAATCATACAGATGAACAGCCTGCTTCTATTCTTAGCCGAATGCATGAGCTTGCTCAACAGGAAAAACATGAGGAGAGCGTAGTATTAAAAATTCTCGGACATAACGGATATATTCATCTTGATGAAATAATCCATCCAAAAGGATACAGGATCCTGCATAAAATTCCTCGCCTCCCATTATTAATTGTCGATAATCTAGTCGCTCGTTTTAAAAACTTCGGCAATATTACAAAAGCCTCCACACAAGAGCTCGATGAAGTGGAAGGAATCGGAGAAGTAAGAGCAAAAAAAATTCAAGAAGGACTCAAAATCTTGAAAAATCAATTATTAGCAGAGCGGAGGATGTAAGCAAGAACAGATATTATGTGTCAAGAGGGAATTATTTTTGACACGTAAATTTTTGGGTGCTAGTCTAGAAATGAATGAGAGAGACACGCTGTACCATGGCATATGGCGGAATTATAGCAATATAGAAGGAAAATCATACACGTAAATGTTTCATTTTTAAAAATATGTTAATAATGATAATAGGGAGGTGAAGGAATGTTAAAACGCATCATACAAGCTTGTTTCTTAATAGTAGGTGGAACGCTGGGAATAGTGTTAATTCCTGAACTATTTAATGTTATACAGACAGATAATTTTGCATTTATAAACAATCCTTATGTATCTGCTATTTTAGGTGCAATTATATTTTATCTTATTACGTTTTGGGCAATAGAGTACGTGGTCGAATTTATGAAGTGGCTGGAGGAAACGCTGATAAAAGCTCCTATTACTGATATTATTTTCGGGAGTGTTGGTTTATTAGTTGGACTGCTGGTTGCATTTATCTTTGGTTCCGCTTTTAATGCCATTCAGGTTCCTATTTTGAACACTGTTGCGCCTATTCTCTTAACATTGTTATTTGGTTATCTCGGTTTTCAAGTTGGATTTAAAAAGCGTGATGAGCTATTAACATTGTTTAGAACGAATAAGAAGAAGGATACGGATCCTGAAGAAGTGGTTGAAGGAGCAAGCAAACTCAAAATTCTTGATACAAGTGTTATTATTGATGGGCGTATAGCTGATATCTGTCAGACAGGATTTTTAGAAGGTACGATTGTTATTCCTCAATTTGTTTTAGCAGAGCTGCAGCATATTGCTGATTCGTCTGATGCTTTAAAACGAAATCGAGGCAGACGGGGGCTCGATATTCTTAATCGAATTCAAAAAGAGCTTTCAGTTAAAGTAGAGATGTACGAAGGTGATTTCGAAGAGATACAGGAAGTTGATGCAAAATTGGTCAAGCTTGCAAAGGTTTCGAATGGAGTCGTTGTGACCAATGACTTTAATTTAAACAAAGTTTGTGAATTTCAGAGTGTACCAGTTCTAAATATCAATGACCTTGCGAATGCTGTGAAACCGGTTGTTCTGCCAGGTGAAGAAATGAATGTACAAGTGATTAAGGATGGTAAGGAACAAAACCAAGGAATTGCTTATCTAGACGATGGAACGATGATTGTTGTAGAAGGTGGAAGGGACTTTATCAGCAAACGAATTGATGTGCTGGTAACAAGTGTTCTTCAAACGTCTGCAGGAAGAATGATTTTTGCAAAACCAAAAATTCTAGAAAAAGCTTTATAATAGGGAGTAACGATATGTATGAAGTAGTAATTCCAGCTGCAGGGCAGGGAAAAAGAATGAAGGCGGGAAAGAACAAGTTATTTCTCGAGCTATCTGGAGTGCCGATTATTGTCTATACATTGAGAGTCTTTGATGAAGACCCTCAATGTGCAGGCATTATTTTAGCTATTAATCCGGATGAAGAAGAGATGTTTGCTAATTTGATAGCAACGTATAAATTAAAAAAGATCAAACAATTGATACCTGGTGGTAAAGAGCGGCAGCAAAGTGTTTATAATGGCATAAAGGTCATTCATGCTGAAACCGATATCGTTCTGGTTCATGATGGGGCACGTCCTTTTATCCATCATGCGCTTATCAATCAACTAACTGAAGCTGCTACGACTCATGGAGGAGCGGTGCTTGCAGTCCCTGTTAAGGATACAATTAAGAAAGCAACAGATAATATAGTTGTTGAAACGGTAGAACGATCAAGCTTGTGGGCTGTTCAAACACCACAAGCTTTTCGTGTGCCTCTATTGACCAAAGCCCATGAGACCGCTGACAGTGAGGGCTTCTTAGGGACAGATGATGCAAGTCTCCTTGAGAGAATTAACGAACCTGTTATCATTATAGAAGGCGAGTATGATAACATAAAAATAACCACTCAAGAAGATTTATATTTTGCAGAAGCCATTTTACAAAAACAACGCTCATTTAAGGGCTAAGGAGAGAAAGATATGTTTCGAATTGGACAAGGATATGACGTTCATCAACTAGTTGAGGGGCTCCCGCTGATTATTGGTGGAATAACGATTCCCTATGAAAAAGGACTACTAGGGCACTCGGATGCAGATGTATTGCTTCATACTGTAGCTGATGCCTGTCTTGGAGCTATTGGGGCTGGCGATATAGGGAAGCATTTCCCGGACACGGATCCTAATTTCTTGGATGCTGATTCAGCTGAATTGTTAAAGCATGTTTGGGGTATTGTGAAAAATGAGGGGTATGTTCTGGGTAATGCGGATTGTACGATTATTGCACAAAGTCCAAAAATGGCTCCTTATATTGAAGAGATGAGATCAAAGATAGCAGAGCTGTTAGAAGCCGCTCCGAGCCAAGTAAATGTTAAGGCAACGACCACTGAAAAACTTGGATTCACAGGTCGTGGTGAAGGGATTGCTTCACAAGTAGCAGTTCTGTTAGTAAAGGCAGATTGATGGGATTTCTCTGAACCTTTATTCTCACCAATAGAAGTGATAAACTATATACATAGAGGAATTTAGGAGGCGTCAAAAAATGAGCAGTGATATTCGGGTTCGTTATGCACCAAGTCCGACTGGGCATTTACATATAGGAAATGCACGTACCGCTTTATTTAATTATCTTTTTGCAAGAAGTACTGGTGGTCAATTCATTATTCGAATTGAAGACACGGATTTAAAACGCAACATTGCAGGTGGCGAAGAAAGCCAGCTTAAATACTTAAAGTGGCTTGGAATGGATTGGGATGAAAGTATTGATATAGGTGGAGAATATGGGCCGTATCGTCAATCTGAACGTCTTGATATTTATAAAGAGCTCTATGATCAGCTTCTGGAAAAAGGGCTTGCTTATAAGTGTTATTGTACAGAAGAAGAAATTGAAGCAGAGCGAGAAGAACAAGTTTCTCGTAATGAAACACCGCATTATTCGGGAAAATGCCGTCATTTAACGGATGAGGACAGAGAACGTTTAGCGCTTGAGGGAAGAAAACCTAGTATTCGTTTTGCTGTACCAGCAGGGAAGATTTTGACTTTCAAAGATATGGTTAAAGATGACGTGTCCTTTGAATCCGATGGTATTGGTGATTTCGTCATTGTGAAAAAAGATGGAATTCCTACCTATAACTTTGCTGTAGCAGTGGATGATTATTTGATGAAAATCTCTCATGTTCTTCGGGGCGATGATCATATTACGAATACGCCGAAACAGCTAATGATATATGATGCGTTTGGCTGGGAACCGCCAATCTTTGGTCATATGACATTAATCGTTAATGAAAGTCGCAAGAAATTAAGCAAGCGGGATGAGTCTATCATACAGTTTATTGAGCAGTATGAGGAACTAGGCTATCTTCCAGAAGCATTATTCAATTTTATTACCCTACTCGGCTGGTCGCCGGTTGGAGAAGAAGAACTGTTTTCTAAAGAAAAATTAGTTGAAATCTTTGATGCAGCTCGTTTATCCAAATCACCAGCACTATTTGACCAACAGAAGCTTGCTTGGATGAATAATCAATACGTGAAACAAATCGAAGTAGGAAAAGCGGTAGAACTAGCTTTACCACATCTTGTGAAATCGGGCAGAGTATCTAGTGAGTTAACTGAAAGTGAAATGGAATGGGTAACTGATTTAGTTTCTCTTTATCAGGAGCAAATGAGCTTTGGGGCTGAAATTGTTAGTCTGTCTGAGATTTTCTTCAAGGATGACATTGAATTCGAGGCAGAAGCCAAAGAAGTGCTTTCTGAAGAGCAGGTACCAGAAGTAATGCAGGCTTTCCTTCAAGAAGTTGAAGCTATTGAGAATTTCCAACCTGAGGAAATCAAAAAAGCCATAAAAGCTGTTCAAAAAGGAACCGGCCACAAAGGTAAGAAACTGTTCATGCCAATTCGTGCTGCAGTGACAGGACAAACGCACGGACCGGACTTACCTAAGGCAATCTCATTATTAGGCAAAGAAAAAATTAAACAACGCCTAGAGAGTATTTTAAGTTAACAATTCGTTGAAAATATAATATAGTATTAAATAATTATAGTGATTAACACGAAGATAGGGAGAAGTAGAAAAACGATGCTTGTAGAGAGAATCACATCTGCTGAAAGTGATTTAAGTTTCTCGTTTTTCGAAATGCACCCTTGAGTCCCTTATTGAAACAGCTACAGCTGCTAGGTAAGGGCGGAAGATCCTCCGTTATAGGGATTAAGTTGGGGATGGCTTGTTTTGTTGATAAAACAAAAACAATTAAGGTCATGTCAAACAGAGTGGAACCGCGCCTGCAAGCGTCTCTGTCTATATGACAGGGGCGTTTTTTGTGTGTCGGTAAAGGGATAAGGAAATGAAGGGTGATGGAGGTAACGACGGTGTTTAAAATGCTAAAGGAAGACATAGAGGTTATCTTCGATCAGGATCCGGCTGCTCGTACCTATATTGAAGTCATGTTGACCTATTCAGGGCTGCATGCCATATGGGGACATAGGCTTGCACATGCTTTTTATAGACGTAAATTCTTTTTTCTAGCCAGGTTTATTTCCCAAGTCAGCCGTTTCTTCACGGGTATTGAAATTCATCCAGGCGCCCAGATTGGCAGGCGGTTTTTTATTGATCATGGAATGGGAATTGTGATTGGTGAAACATGTGAAATTGGGGATAATGTTGCGGTGTTCCAAGGGGTTACTCTAGGGGGAACAGGGAAAGAAAAAGGAAAACGTCATCCAACGATTAAGGATAATGTTCTAATCGCCACAGGAGCTAAAGTGCTTGGGTCTATAACAGTCGGAGAAAATTCAAAGATTGGCGCCGGATCAGTAGTCCTAAAAGAAGTGCCGCCTAATTCAACAGTTGTCGGCATACCGGGAAAAGTAGTTATTCAAGATGGTATACGAATAAAAAAAGACTTAAACCATACAGATCTTCCAGACCCAATTGCAGATCGTTTTAAAGAGCTTGAACAGGAAGTAGCTCTTCTTAAAGCAGAACTTCGCAGTCGGAAGGAAGAAAAGGAGCAAAGAACATGACCATAAAAATCTATAATACGCTGACGAGAAAAAAAGAAGTATTCACACCGCTTGAAGAAGGTAAGGTCAAGATGTATGTCTGCGGGCCTACTGTCTATAATTACATTCATATCGGTAATGCACGACCAGCCATCGTCTTTGATACCGTTCGCAGGTACTTCGAGCATCGCAAGTATGATGTGCAGTTTGTGTCGAATTTTACGGACGTTGATGACAAGTTAATTCGAGTTGCTAAGGAGCTCGGGGAAGATGTCCCGACCATCTCAGACCGATTTATTAAAGCTTATTTTGAAGATGTCTCAGCATTAGGCTGCAAAAAAGCGGATGCCCATCCAACGGTTATGGATAATATGGATGTCATTATTGAATTTATTAAAGAATTAGTGGACCGCGGCTATGCTTATGAATCAGAAGGAGACGTATATTACCGTACACGCAAATTCGATGGGTACGGGAAATTATCTCAGCAATCGATTGATGAGCTGCGTGTAGGCGCTCGTATTGAAGTAGGTGAAAAGAAACAAGATGCTCTAGATTTCGCCTTATGGAAAGCTGCAAAAGATGGCGAAATATCTTGGGAGAGTCCGTGGGGAACGGGCCGTCCAGGATGGCACATTGAGTGCTCAGCAATGGCGAGGAAATACTTAGGGGATACCATTGATATCCATGCAGGAGGCCAGGACCTCACCTTCCCGCATCATGAAAATGAAATTGCACAGTCAGAAGCCCTAACAGGTAAGACATTTGCTAACTACTGGATGCATAATGGGTACATTAATATAGATAATGAAAAAATGTCGAAATCTCTTGGTAATTTTGTGCTTGTTCATGACATTATTAAACACCATGATCCGCAAGTATTAAGATTTTTCATGCTGTCTGTCCATTATCGTCACCCAATTAACTATAGTGAAGAGTTAGTAGAAAAGACAACGGCCGCATTAGGCAGATTAAAAACATCTTATCAAAACCTTAAGCATCGATTGGATATAAGTACAGGATTGACGGAAAAAAATGATGAATGGCTGCAAAAAATAGCGGATCTAGATGCAGAGTTTATTCGTGAAATGGACGATGATTTTAATACAGCAAATGCTATTTCAGTATTGTTTGAGTTATCCAAGCAGGCGAATTATTACCTCATGGAGAAAAACACAGACAAAAAGGTAATTGAGGCATTCATGGGTGAATTTGAACAGTTATTTGGTGTCCTTGGTTTGACGCTGATTGAAGATCAGTTGCTGGATGAGGATATTGAATTATTAATTGAACAGCGGAATCAAGCACGCAGAGACCGTGATTTCCAACTTTCTGATGATATCCGTGATCGTCTAAAGGACATGAGTATTATACTAGAAGACACTCCTCAGGGCACAAGATGGAAACGAGGATGATTTATGTTACATTATGAAGATAAAATTGACGAAAGATATTTAAACAGCTTGGCTCTTGCCTACATTGGCGATGCCGTATATGAAACCTATATTCGGCATCACCTCATTCAAAAAGGAGCGGTTAAGCCTCACTTTCTTCACAGAGAGGCAACGTCTTTTGTGTCGGCTAAAGCGCAAAGTAAAATCATTCATTATTTTATTGAAACCAATCAGTTGTCGGAAGAAGAATTAGCCGTCGCCCGTCGAGGCAGGAATGCAAAATCGGGTTCTGTACCAAAGAACACGGACGTACAAACCTATCGTTATGGGACAGCCTTTGAGGCATTATTCGGTTATCTATATTTAGCAAAAAGAATCGATAGGCTCGAAGCGTTAGTTGAGGCTGCCATTGAATACATTGAAGCAGAAAAAAGGGAGATGAAGTCATGAGTATGGAATATACGATCGGGAGAAACCCGGTCTTAGAAGCATTACGTTCTGAACGTGATATAAATAAAATTTGGATTGCCGAAGGTTCTCAAAAAGGACAGATGCAGCAAATTATTGCAATGGCCATTGAGCAGCAAGTATTAATACAATACGTGCCACGGAAAAAAATTGACCAAATGGTGGAGGGAATCCATCAAGGGGTTGTTGCACAAGTCGCTGCATACGATTATGCAGAAATTGACGATTTATTTGCCTTAGCGGAATCAAGAAATGAAGCACCGTTCTTTATTCTGCTTGATGAAATTGAAGATCCTCACAATCTCGGTTCAATCATGAGGACTGCAGATGCAACAGGAGCTCATGGTATTTTAATCCCTAAACGAAGGGCAGTTGGCCTAACTGCAACGGTTGCTAAATCATCGACTGGAGCTATTGAATACATACCCGTAGCTCGAGTGACGAATATGGCAAGAGCTATAGATGAGTTAAAAGAACGCGGCGTTTGGATTGTAGGCACTGATGCAAAGGGAACAGATGATTACCGGAACATGGATGGCAAGATGGCAGTTGGACTTGTTATCGGCAGTGAAGGAAAAGGAATGGGTCGTTTAATCAAAGACAAATGTGATTTCCTTATTAGGATGCCAATGGTTGGAAAGGTTACTTCTCTTAACGCGTCTGTTGCAGCAAGTTTATTGATGTATGAGGTCTATCGTAAAAGAAACCCGCTGGGAGAATAGGGATGAATACCATTCTGCTGGTGGACGGTTACAACATAATCGGTGCCTGGCCGGAATTAAGAGAATTGAAGGAGCGGGATTTTGCTGCATCACGAGATCGATTGATTGAGCAGATGGCTGAATATCAGGCTTTCACAGGTATTAGGGTAATTGTTGTCTTTGATGCACAATTTGTCCAAGGAATAGAGCGGAAGTACAAAAACCACAAAATTGAAATTATTTTTACAAAAGAAAACGAAACGGCTGATGAGCGGATTGAAAAGATGGCAATCGCTCTTAATAATGTCAAAACACAAGTGCATGTAGCTACCTCGGATCTCACAGAACAATGGGTCATTTTTGGACGAGGAGCCTTACGTATATCTGCACGCGAACTCCTAATTGAGATGGAACAAATTCATCGAGATATTGAAAAAGATGTCCGTGTAACGGTTAAAAAAAAGCCCGTTTCGAAGATTCCTCTAACAGATGAAGTGGCCGAAACCTTTGAAAAATGGCGTCGTGGGAAATTATGAGTTGTTGACGGACAAAATTCCTCTACTGTATAATATTGGTTAAGTATTTTGTTCGGTCAGGGGGATAAAGTGTGGGTATCAACTTCGGAATGAAACTGAATGAAAACTATTTACAGTTTGATGATGATGTATTGGTGGACTTGGTACACAAAGGGGACAGCGAAGCGCTGGATTATTTGATCCAAAAATATCGTAATTTTGTAAGGGCAAAGGCACGGACGTACTTTTTAATTGGTGCAGATAAGGAAGATATAGTCCAAGAAGGCATGATTGGTCTTTACAAGGCAATACGTGATTTTAAAGGAGATAAACTTTCTTCTTTTAAAGCGTTCGCTGAGTTGTGTATAACTCGGCAAATTATAACGGCAATTAAGACTGCTACCCGGCAAAAGCATATCCCGCTCAATTCCTATGTTTCATTGGACAAGCCTATTTATGACGAGGAGTCCGACCGCACGTTAATGGATGTTATATCAGGAACGAAGGTTCTGGATCCTGAAGAACTAATTATAAATCAAGAAGAATTCGATGATATTGAAATCAAAATGGCTGAGCTTCTAAGTGATCTGGAACGGAAGGTGTTAGCTCTGTATTTGGACGGGCAGTCATATCAAGAAATTTCTGAAGAACTAAACCGCCATGTCAAATCCATTGATAATGCGCTGCAACGTGTAAAAAGGAAGCTGGAACGCTACCTAGAGGTGAGAGAACTTACACAGTGACCGCAGATAAAGATTTTCTGTAACCGATTGACAAAAAAAGACAGCCATGATACATTTTTAACGTAAAGTTAGGATAGGTGTATTATATGAGAAAAAAGATTATTTTGGCCTGTAACGATTGCAGTTCAAGAAACTATAGCTCCGAAAGTAATAAGGAAACAAGTTCTGAACGAGTAGAAATCAAAAAATACTGCAGTACGTGCAACGCCCATACGATCCATAAAGAAACAAAATAAATAATGTTTAAATAGATTGACAGAAGCTATCGCTTGGAGGTTGCATTCATGAAACGTATTACTGACTTTTTCCGTAATGTTGCACGCGAGATGAAAAAGGTAAGCTGGCCAAAACGGAAAGAGCTTACGAAATACACAATCATCGTCATCACAACTGTGATGTTCATGGCCCTGTTCTTTACAGTGGTGGATTTTGGACTTTCTAAATTAATTCGTCTAGTTATTGAATAAGAGATTCGAAAATAAGGTATAATAGTGATAGAATCATATCAAGAAGCAAAGAAGCCCGGTGACGGGTTTTTTAATTTGTCTTTTTTCTTACAGCTGCAAAGGCGGATAGATTGTTAGTAATAGAGACATGCAGCAGATAGATATAATAGCAACAATCATAAATGTTATCTTACGGGGAGGGAAGGACGAACTAGTCCTAGTAAAAATGGAAAAAAATTGGTACGTCGTACACACTTATTCTGGTTATGAAAATAAGGTGAAGGCAAATCTTGAAAAACGAGTAGAAACGATGGGGATGGAAGATAAGATCTTCCGTGTAGTTGTTCCTGAAGAAGAAGAAACTGAAGTAAAAGACGGCAAGAAAAAAGTTGTTAAGAGAAAAGTATTCCCTGGTTATGTATTGGTTGAAATCATCATGACGGATGATTCATGGTATGTTGTTCGTAATACACCAGGAGTAACTGGTTTCGTTGGCTCTTCAGGTGCGGGTTCAAAACCAACGCCGCTTCTTGATGAGGAAATCGAGGTCGTTCTTAAACGTATGGGTGTGAATGAACAACGCTATGAAGTCGATTATGAAGTCGGCGATACGGTTCAGGTTAAAGAAGGTCCATTTGCTACCTTTGCAGGTGCTATTGAAGAACTGGACAAAGATAAAGGCAAGGTACGAGTTCTTGTTAATATGTTCGGTCGTGACACCCCGGTAGAACTAGACTTTAACCAGGTGGAAAAAATATAATTTGAAAAAACTTGAATTCTTATTTTGAAAGTGATAAAATTTTAAAGGTCAGTATGTTTACATTACAGACCTGATTTAGGAAAACATTCTTTATTTTATTATTATAACTATAAAGAATATAGATGAGTGGGAGGGGAAAACCCCTATTACCACATCACGGACTTAGACTTATAAGGAGGTGTGTCTCGTGGCTAAAAAAGTAATTAAAATGGTTAAATTGCAAATTCCTGCTGGAAAAGCAAATCCGGCACCGCCAGTTGGTCCTGCACTTGGTCAAGCTGGAGTTAACATCATGGGATTCTGTAAGGAGTTCAACGCTCGTACAGCAGACCAAGCGGGTCTTATTATTCCAGTTGAAATTACGGTATTCGAAGACCGTTCATTTACATTTATAACAAAGACTCCACCTGCTGCTGTTTTACTTAAAAAAGCAGCTGGAATCGAATCTGGTTCTGGTGAACCTAACCGTGTTAAAGTTGCTGTAGTCAAGCGTGATCAAGTACGCGAGATTGCTGAAACTAAAATGCCCGATCTAAACGCTGCAAACGTTGAGTCTGCAATGCGTATGGTTGAAGGTACTGCTCGCAGCATGGGTATTACAATCGAAGATTGATTCGTGCTTAAGTAAGTGTTCTACGGGGTTGCGACTGATACTCGCAACCTTTATTCGTGGGAGGTTATTCCGTTAAAACCACAATCTAGGAGGATTATATATCATGGCTAAAAAAGGTAAAAAGTATCTTGAAGCAGTAAAGTTAATTGACAACTCTAAAGCTTATGCAGTTGCAGAAGCAGTAGAACTTGCTAAAAAGACTAGTTTTGTAAATTTCGATGCAACTGTTGAAGTAGCATTCCGTCTGGGTGTTGACCCTAAGAAAGCTGACCAGCAAATTCGTGGAGCAGTAGTGCTTCCAAACGGAACTGGTAAAACTCAACGCGTTTTAGTATTTGCTAAAGGTGAAAAAGCTAAAGAAGCTGAAGCAGCTGGTGCTGATTACTTTGGTGATACTGACTACATCGAAAAGATCCAAAAAGGTTGGTTTGATTTCGACGTAATCGTTGCTACTCCAGATATGATGGGTGAAGTTGGTAAACTTGGACGCGTATTAGGACCAAAAGGCTTAATGCCGAATCCTAAAACGGGAACAGTTACTTTCGACGTAACGAAAGCTGTTAACGAAATTAAAGCTGGTAAAGTTGAATACCGTGTTGATAAAACAGGTATCATCCACGCTCCTATTGGTAAAGCTTCTTTCGAAGACAACAAACTTGTTGAAAACTTTACAACAATTTATGATACATTAATCAAAGCAAAACCAGCGGCTGCTAAAGGAACTTACATGAAGAACGTTTCTGTAACAACTACAATGGGTCCTGGTGTGAAAGTAGATCCTTCTTCTTTCTAAAAAGTAATTGACATAACAAAGACATTGTTGTTATAATATGTTTTGTTGTGAATAATTGAATACCATTTGTACCGTAGACAGCAGGAGCTCTTTTGAGCTTAATATCCTGCCGAGGTAATTCGATAAATAGTCATTGACTATGAACTTGTAATTACTGCCTCCATGTCTGCAAGATATGGGGGCATTTTCTTTGACCGGTATAAATGTTTTCAAGCAAATCTAACAGGAGGTGTAAGGATGAGCGCCATTATTGAACAAAAGGTTAAACTGGTTGATGAGATTACTGAGAAGTTAACAGCCAGCCAATCAACTGTTGTTGTTGATTACCGCGGTCTAACTGTTTCTGAACTAACAGAACTGCGTAAACAACTTCGTGAAGCCGGCGTTGAGTTTAAAGTATACAAAAACTCAATGGTTCGTCGTGCTGCTGAAGCAGCTGAACTTTCTGGTTTAGTTGACTCTCTAACTGGTCCAAATGCAATTGCATTCTCTAACGAAGATGTTATTGCTCCAGCGAAAATCCTTAATGATTTCGCGAAGAAACATGAAGCATTAGAAATTAAATCCGGAGTTATTGAAGGTAATGTTGCATCTGCTGAAGAAATCAAAGCACTTGCAGAACTACCATCACGCGAAGGCTTGCTTTCTATGCTGCTTAGTGTGCTACAAGCACCTATGCGCGGTCTTGCTCTTGCTGCAAAAGCTGTTGCAGATCAAAAAGAAGAACAAGGCGCGTAAGCTAATTCTTTTGTAATTAATAAAAAAAACCCATACCTTTAGGAGGAAATATACAATGACTAAAGATCAAATCATTGAAGCAGTTAAAAATATGACTGTTTTAGAATTAAACGACCTTGTAAAAGCAATCGAAGAAGAATTTGGCGTAACTGCTGCTGCTCCTGTAGCTGTAGCTGGCGGAGCTGACGCTGGTGCTGCTGAAGAGCAAACTGAATTTGAAGTTATCCTTACATCTGCTGGAGACCAAAAAATCAAAGTTATCAAAGCTGTTCGCGAAATCACAGGCCTAGGTCTTAAAGAAGCTAAAGAAGTTGTTGATAACGCACCAAAAACTGTTAAAGACGATGTTTCTAAAGCTGATGCTGAAGAAATCAAAGCTAAACTTGAAGAAGTTGGAGCTGGCGTTGAAGTTAAGTAATTCTTTCTGAAAAAAAGCTCGCTGAAATTTGGCGGGCTTTTTTTCGCTTACTAAATCCAGTACCATGAAGGCTGTTCCAGAAAGCGAAGCTATTGCTATCCATCACATGGAAAACAAACTCCTTACTCTTCAATAACCTTCTCTCTTAATAATCTTCAACTATTTCTTTCTATAAGGAGGAGATGACCCTGGCAGATCATTACTACACAAAAAAGCCGGATGTCGAAAGCAATCCGAAATATTGGGACTATACGTTAAGAGGACGCAGTTTTCGCTTTAAAAGTGATAACGGTGTATTCTCAAAAAACGATATTGATTTTGGTTCCCGCCTCTTAATTGAAACCTTTACGCTTGATGAAGAGCTAGAAGGGGATATCCTCGATGTTGGATGCGGCTATGGCCCTATCGGATTATCCATTGCGGCATCATATCCCGAAAAAAACATAGAAATGATCGATATTAACAGCAGAGCAGTAGAGCTAGCCAAGGAAAATGCTGAATTGAACCGCATTAGAAATGTTATGGTTCATGAAAGTGATCGTCTTGAAGGAGTAACATCTACTCGATTATCTGCCGTTCTAACCAATCCGCCTATCAGGGCTGGAAAAAATGTAGTTCATGCAATTCTTACCGAAAGTTTTCAACGCCTAATTCCAGGTGGAGTGCTTTGGGTAGTTATCCAAAAGAAACAAGGAGCGCCTTCAGCTATGGAAAAGATGGAGAATCTCTTTGGAAACGTTGAAGTAGCAGCAAAAAGCAAGGGTTATTTTATTCTTGTATCTAAAAAAGTTTGACTCTGTTTTTTTGCTATGTTAGTATTATAAAATGCATATATATAATTCCTTTACTATGCAATTTTTATACTTCTTAAGTATAGACATTGGTTAAAATGGGAAAAATATATAAATAATAGTTCGTTTTATGAGAAATAGTGGTTTTTATAATGAAAACCATTTTCTTTTTGTCTGAGGAATTTTGCAGTTTCCGAAGCAAATAGATCCTTATTAACGCTTGATTTAAGGGGTGAATCAGTTGACAGGTCAACTTGTTCAGTATGGACGGCACCGCCAACGTAGAAGTTATGCAAGAATTAGTGAGGTTTTGGAATTACCAAACCTAATTGAAATTCAAACAGCTTCGTACCAGTGGTTCTTGGATGAAGGATTACGTGAAATGTTCCAGGATATTTCACCTATCGAAGATTTTACAGGTAATTTATCGTTAGATTTTATTGATTACAGCCTAGCTGATCCAAAGTATCCAGTAGAAGAAACGAAAGAGCGTGATGTAACTTATTCTGCGCCGCTTCGTGTCAAAGTACGACTGGTAAATAAAGAAACGGGAGAAGTCAAAGACCAAGATGTCTTCATGGGTGACTTCCCGCTAATGACCGAAACCGGCACCTTTGTAATTAATGGTGCGGAACGTGTTATTGTTTCACAGCTTGTTCGTTCTCCTAGTGTTTATTACAACGGGAAAATGGATAAGAACGGTAAACGTGGATTTACAGCTACTGTCATTCCGAACCGTGGTGCTTGGCTTGAGTTTGAAACTGATGCCAAAGATGTCGTTTATGTAAGAATTGACCGTACTAGAAAATTACCGATTACTGTATTGTTACGTGCCCTTGGGTTCGGAACAGACCAAGAAATCATTGATTTAATTGGTGATAACGAATACATCAGAAACACGCTTGAAAAAGATAACACTGAGAGTGTGGATAAAGCACTTTTAGAAATCTATGAGCGTTTGCGTCCAGGAGAACCACCAACTGTTGAAAATGCGAAAAGCCTTATGGTTACACGCTTCTTTGACCCTAAACGTTATGATTTAGCGAATGTTGGTCGTTACAAAATTAATAAAAAGCTTCATATTAAAAACCGTTTGCTCGGCCAGCGTATTGCAGAAACGTTAATTGATCCTGAAACAGGTGAAATAATCGTTGAATCCGGTACAGTGCTTGATCGACGTATTTTAGACCGGATTATTCCGTTTCTTGAAGCTGGAATTGGAAATAAATCTTATCAGCCAGTGGGCGGCGTAGTAGAGGAAGATACCATTCTTCAACCTATTAAAGTATATGCTCCTATTGATCCTGATGGAGAAAAAGTGATTAATATCATTGGTAACGCTAATGTTTCAACTAAAGTGAAAAACATTACGCCAGCTGATATTATTTCATCAATTAGTTACTTCTTTAACTTGCTTCATGGTGTCGGAATCACAGATGATATTGATCATTTGGGTAACCGCCGTCTTCGTTCTGTAGGAGAATTGCTTCAAAATCAATTTAGAATTGGTTTGTCACGGATGGAACGTGTTGTTCGTGAAAGAATGTCTATTCAAGATACAAATACAATCACACCACAGCAGTTAATCAATATCCGACCTGTTATTGCCTCTATTAAAGAGTTCTTTGGCAGCTCGCAGTTGTCTCAGTTCATGGACCAAACAAATCCGTTAGCAGAATTGACGCATAAACGTCGTCTGTCAGCGCTTGGACCCGGTGGTTTAACAAGGGAACGTGCTGGATTCGAAGTACGTGACGTTCACTATTCCCACTATGGTCGTATGTGTCCGATTGAAACGCCTGAGGGACCGAATATTGGATTAATTAACTCCTTATCGAGTTATGCAAAAGTTAACCCATTTGGGTTTATTGAAACACCTTTCCGTCGGGTTGACCCGGAAACAGGGAAGGTAACTAGTAGAATTGATTACCTAACTGCTGATGAAGAAGATAACTATGTAACCGCACAAGCAAACGTAAAATTGTCTGATGATGGTTCATTCCTTGATGACAAAGTCGTTGCTCGTTTCCGTGGTGAGAACACTGTTGTTCCACGTGACCGTGTCGATTACATGGATGTTTCTCCTAAGCAGGTTGTGTCAGCTGCGACGGCTTGTATTCCATTCCTTGAGAATGATGACTCCAACCGTGCTCTTATGGGAGCGAACATGCAGCGTCAAGCAGTGCCTTTAATGCAGCCTGAAGCACCAAGGGTAGGTACAGGTATGGAGTATGTGTCAGCGAAAGATTCTGGTGCTGCTGTTATCTGTAAACAGCCTGGTATCGTAGAGCATGTTGAATCCCGTGAAGTTTGGGTACGACGTGTCAGCGAAGTAGACGGTAAACAAGTAAAAGGTAACCTTGATAAATACCGTATGCAGAAATTTATTCGTTCCAATCAGGGAACTTGTTATAACCAACGTCCGATTGTAAGTGTTGGAGATGAAGTTGTTAGAGGAGAAATCCTTGCAGATGGACCTTCAATGGAAAAAGGCGAATTGGCACTAGGCCGAAACGTACTTGTTGCATTCATGACTTGGGATGGTTACAACTATGAAGATGCGATTATTATGAGTGAACGTCTTGTAAAAGATGATGTTTATACATCGATCCATATTGAAGAATATGAATCAGAATCTCGTGATACGAAGCTTGGACCTGAGGAAATTACGAGAGACATACCAAACGTAGGGGAAGACGCTTTGCGCAACCTCGATGAACGCGGTATTATCCGTATTGGTGCTGAAGTAAAAGACGGAGATTTACTTGTTGGGAAAGTAACACCTAAAGGTGTAACTGAACTTACAGCTGAAGAACGTCTACTACACGCTATCTTTGGTGAAAAAGCTCGTGAAGTTCGTGATACATCCCTTCGCGTACCACATGGCGGCGGCGGAATTGTACATGATGTTAAAGTGTTTAATCGAGAAGATGGAGATGAACTTCCACCAGGTGTTAACCAGCTTGCCCGTGTTTATATCGTTCAAAAACGTAAAATACACGAAGGCGATAAAATGGCTGGACGACATGGTAACAAAGGTGTAATCTCTCGTATCCTTCCTGAAGAAGATATGCCTTATATGCCGGATGGCACTCCAGTCGACATCATGTTGAACCCATTAGGCGTTCCATCACGTATGAACATTGGTCAGGTATTAGAACTTCACTTAGGTATGGCAGCTCGTTCACTAGATATTCATGTAGCGTCACCAGTATTTGATGGTGCTCGTGAGGAAGATGTATGGGAAACAATTGAAGAAGCTGGAATGGCTCGTGACGCGAAGACTGTCCTTTATGATGGTCGTAACGGTGAACCATTTGATAACCGTGTATCAGTCGGAATCATGTATATGATTAAACTGGCTCACATGGTTGATGATAAACTTCATGCTCGTTCAACTGGACCATACTCACTTGTAACGCAACAGCCACTGGGCGGTAAAGCACAGTTTGGCGGACAGCGTTTCGGTGAAATGGAAGTTTGGGCACTTGAAGCGTATGGTGCAGCTTATACACTTCAAGAAATTCTTACTGTTAAATCCGATGACGTTGTGGGCCGTGTGAAAACATATGAAGCAATTGTTAAAGGTGAAAATGTACCAGAACCAGGTGTTCCTGAATCATTCAAAGTATTAATTAAAGAACTTCAAAGTTTAGGATTAGATGTTAAAATCATGAACGCTGAAGATCGTGAAATTGAAATGCGTGATTTAGAAGATGATGAGGATGTAAACCAAGCAGATTCATTGAACATCGAATTAGATACTAAAGACGCAGCTCCACAAGGTGCTGGGCTTAAAACAAACGCGATTATAACTGAATAATTCATTGATTGAGCCAAAATCCTTTCCGCTTAGCCGGCAGCGGACCCTGATAATGAACAGGGCTGCTGCTGGCTTAAGCTGATTGTAGTACGAAACATCCGACGGGGTAAAAGCAACACCGCCTGGTGCATGTCCGTTTATATAAGTAAGTTGTTGAAAGAACCTGGAGATCAAAAGGGAGGTAGGCCCCTTGTTAGACGTTAATAATTTTGAGTATATGAAAATTGGTCTAGCATCACCGGACAAGATTCGTTCTTGGTCCCATGGTGAAGTTAAGAAACCAGAAACCATTAACTATCGTACATTGAAACCTGAAAAAGACGGTCTGTTTTGTGAGAGAATATTTGGACCACAAAAAGATTGGGAATGTCATTGCGGAAAATACAAACGTGTTCGCTATAAAGGCGTAGTTTGTGACCGTTGTGGTGTAGAAGTAACTCGTGCGAAGGTCCGCCGCGAACGGATGGGCCACATTGAACTAGCTGCTCCTGTATCACACATCTGGTATTTCAAAGGAATCCCAAGCCGGATGGGTCTCGTATTAGATATGTCTCCACGTGCTTTGGAAGAGATCATTTACTTTGCATCATACGTAGTCACTGAAACAGGCGATACTTCTTTAGAAAAGAAACAACTTCTTTCTGAAAAAGAATACCGCGCATACCGTGAAAAATACGGTAAGAAGTTCCAAGCTGCAATGGGTGCCGAAGCTATCAAAAAACTCTTACAAGATATTGATACTGAAAAAGAAGGCGAAGCCTTGAAGGAAGAGCTTAAAACAGCTCAAGGCCAACGTAGAACTCGGGCAATTAAACGCCTAGAGGTACTAGAAGCTTTCCGTAATTCTGGAAATGAACCATCTTGGATGATCCTTGATGTTCTGCCAGTTATTCCTCCTGAACTTCGTCCGATGGTGCAATTAGATGGTGGACGTTTTGCAACATCTGATTTGAACGATCTTTACCGTCGCGTTATTAACCGGAATAATCGCTTAAAGAGACTATTAGACCTTGGAGCTCCGAGTATCATTGTTCAAAATGAAAAACGGATGCTGCAAGAAGCTGTAGATGCTCTAATCGATAACGGTCGCCGCGGCCGTCCAGTTACAGGACCAGGTAATCGTCCGCTTAAATCATTGTCACATATGTTAAAAGGTAAACAAGGACGTTTCCGTCAGAATCTACTTGGTAAACGCGTAGATTACTCTGGCCGTTCGGTAATTGTTGTTGGACCAAACTTAAAAATGTATCAGTGTGGGTTACCAAAGGAAATGGCGATTGAATTATTTAAGCCGTTCGTAATGAAGGAGCTTGTTCAAAAAGGACTTGCACACAACATTAAATCGGCAAAACGTAAAATCGAACGTCTATCTCCAGAGATATGGGATGTACTTGAAGAAGTTATTAGAGAACACCCTGTACTGTTAAACCGTGCACCAACATTGCATAGACTTGGTATCCAAGCCTTTGAACCAACCTTAGTAGAAGGACGCGCAATTCGCCTTCATCCGTTAGTATGTACTGCATACAATGCGGATTTTGATGGTGACCAAATGGCCGTCCACGTTCCGTTATCATCTGAAGCTCAAGCTGAAGCACGTCTTTTGATGCTTGCTGCGCAGAACATCTTGAATCCTAAAGATGGTAAGCCAGTTGTTACCCCTTCACAGGATATGGTTTTAGGAAACTACTACCTAACCTTAGAAAGAGAAGGCGTAATGGGAGAAGGCATGATCTTTAAAGATACAAGCGAAGCTCTAATTGCGTACCAAAATGGATATGTACATCTTCATTCTCGTGTAGCAGTTGCAGCCTCTTCTATGAATAACGAAACATTCACTGAAGAACAAAACAAACAGCTCTTGATTACAACAGTAGGAAAAATGATCTTCAATGAAATTTTACCTAAATCGTTCCCGTATATTAATGAACCTACATCATATAACTTGGAAGTGAAAACGCCTGAGCATTATTTTGTTGAAAAAGGTGCAAATATTCCTGAACTGATTAAGGCACAACCAATTGTAGAGCCATTCAAGAAGAAAATTCTTGGGAATATTATTGCTGAAGTCTTCAA
This sequence comes from Peribacillus sp. FSL H8-0477, assembly GCF_038002765.1. Taxonomy (NCBI): domain Bacteria; kingdom Bacillati; phylum Bacillota; class Bacilli; order Caryophanales; family Bacillaceae; genus Peribacillus; species Peribacillus sp. FSL H8-0477. The sequence continues at coordinate 26,098 of NZ_JBBODE010000002.1, forward strand.
ACGCTTCAAAATCACAGAAACATCTAAAATGCTTGACCGTATGAAAAACCTTGGTTTCAAACACTCGACTAAAGCTGGAATTACAGTTGGTGTCGCAGATATTGTTGTACTAAGTGAGAAACAAGAAATTATCACTGAAGCACAGATTAAAGTCGATAATGTTATGAAGCAGTTCAGACGTGGTCTTATCACTGAAGACGAACGTTATGATCGAGTCATTTCGATTTGGAGTGCGGCTAAGGATACAATTCAGTCTAAACTGATGAATTCTCTTGATCGTCATAATCCAATCTTCATGATGAGTGATTCTGGTGCCCGTGGTAACGCATCTAACTTTACACAGTTAGCTGGTATGCGCGGACTGATGGCCAACCCGGCTGGACGTATCATTGAATTACCGATTAAATCAAGTTTCCGAGAAGGCTTAACAGTTCTTGAATACTTCATCTCAACACATGGTGCTCGTAAAGGTCTTGCGGATACAGCATTGAAAACAGCTGACTCAGGTTACCTGACACGACGTCTAGTTGATGTAGCACAAGATGTTATTATTAGAGACGATGATTGTGGAACAGATAGAGGTCTCTTGATTTCTCCGCTTAGAGAAGGTACTGAAATCATTGAAACACTTGAAGAACGTCTGATTGGCCGTTATGCACGTAAGGCGATTAGACATCCAGAGACAAATGAGCTGATTGTAGCTCAAAATGATTTAATTACTGAGGATCTTGCGAAGTACATTCAAGATGCTGGTATTGAACAAGCATGGATTCGTTCTGCATTTACGTGTAATACAAGTCATGGTGTTTGTAAGAAATGTTATGGACGTAACTTGGCTACAGGTCAAGAAGTTGAAGTTGGCGAAGCTGTGGGAATCATTGCTGCCCAATCTATCGGTGAGCCAGGTACACAGTTAACAATGCGTACCTTCCATACAGGTGGTGTGGCCGGAGATGATATCACACAAGGTCTTCCTCGTATCCAAGAAATATTTGAAGCTCGTAATCCTAAAGGGCAAGCCATTATTTCTGAGATAGAAGGAACGGTCGTTTCGATTAACGAAATCCGTGATAAACAACAAGAGATTGTTGTTCAAGGGGCAATCGAATCACGTACGTATACTGCACCTTATACAGCCCGTTTAAAAGTGACTGTTGATACGCAAGTACGTCGTGGTGAAGAATTAACAGAAGGATCAATTGATCCGAAAGAACTGTTAAAAGTAACCAATGTTCTTACTGTTCAAGAATACCTGCTTCATGAAGTTCAAAAGGTATATCGGATGCAGGGTGTTGAAATTGGCGATAAACATATCGAAGTTATGGTTAGACAAATGCTTCGTAAGGTACGTGTAAATGATGCAGGGGATACAGATGTTCTTCCGGGAACGCTGCTTGACGTGAATCAATTTACTACTGCTAATACAAGTGCAGTTGTTGGCGGGAAAACACCAGCTACTGGTCGTCCAGTCTTACTCGGTATTACAAAAGCATCACTTGAAACAGATTCATTCTTATCGGCTGCGTCGTTCCAAGAAACGACAAGAGTACTCACAGATGCTGCAATTAAAGGTAAACGTGATGAATTGCTCGGCCTGAAGGAGAACGTAATCATCGGTAAACTGATCCCAGCTGGTACAGGAATGCTTCGTTACAGAAAAGCAAACCCGGTTTTAGCAGATGGAACAGTTGAAGATACTGTTTCTGTAGACTAACAAAACATGCTGGCTCGTAGATGTTAACCTTTAAGATTGGTAATAGGGTGTTAATTCACCTTATTATCAATTGGTCAGCAGATACGAGTCAGCAATATTTTACGATTGGAAATCCACTTGCTAGATTTATTTCACAAAGTCGGGTTGACAGTGTGAACATAAAGATGATATTATAGCAAAGGTGCTCCTATGATACCCTGTAACTTTGGAGGATATGAAATATGTCTTATGAAAAAGTATTACAGGCAAAGTCAGTTGTTATAGGAACAAAACAGACAGTGAGAGCTCTTAAAAACAATATGATTGTTGAAGTGTTCATTGCTGAGGATGCTGATCCTTTTATAACATCCCGGGTAGCGATGACATCCCGCGAATTAAATGTTCCAATCACATATGTTGATTCGATGCGTTTGCTTGGAAAAGCATGCGGCATAGATGTCGGAGCAGCAACTGTTGCCATTAAAAAGTAAAACTGTTTTTGCAGAATAGACTGCAAGAACTTTGTTTTTACCCAATTATGAACCACCTGGATGTGTGGTTCTAGATGAAAAAATGAAGGGAGGAAAAAATAATGCCTACTATTAATCAATTAGTTCGTAACGGTCGTGTATCTAAGATCGTAAAGTCAGGATCTCCTGCACTTAATAAAGGCTTTAACAGCTTTAAAAAAGCTCAAACAAATGCAACATCACCGCAAAAACGTGGGGTATGTACTCGTGTTGGTACAATGACACCTAAAAAACCTAACTCCGCATTACGTAAATATGCGCGTGTTCGTTTAACAAATGGTATCGAAGTTACAGCATATATCCCAGGTATCGGTCACAACCTACAAGAACATAGTGTTGTACTTATCCGCGGAGGACGTGTAAAAGATTTACCAGGAGTTCGTTACCACATCGTTCGTGGAGCGCTTGATACTGCTGGAGTACAAAATCGTATGCAAAGCCGTTCTAAATACGGTACTAAGCGTCCGAAAGCTGCAAAAAAATAATAATAAACTAGCAAGCTTACCGAAAGGAGGAAAAACACATGCCACGTAAAGGTCCTGTAACAAAAAGAGACGTATTACCAGATCCAATTTATAATTCAAAACTTGTGACTCGTTTAATCAACAAAATGATGGTTGACGGACAAAGAGGTAAATCACAAAAAATTCTTTACTCTGCATTTGATTTAATTCAAGAGCGCTCTGGCAACAACCCAATTGAAGTGTTTGATCAAGCACTTAAAAATATCATGCCGGTATTAGAAGTTAAAGCACGCCGAGTAGGTGGAGCTAACTATCAAGTACCAATCGAGGTGCGTCCTGATAGACGTTCAACTCTAGGCCTTCGTTGGTTAGTTAACTATTCTCGTCTTCGTGGAGAAAAAACGATGGAAGAACGTTTAGCTAACGAAATCATGGATGCTGCTAACAACACTGGCGGTTCTGTTAAGAAACGCGAAGATACACACAAAATGGCTGAAGCTAACAAAGCATTCGCTCATTATCGTTGGTAGAATTCACACTATAAAAAGATACCTAAACCAGAAGGGAGAAAGACCAAATGGCAAGAAAGTTCTCCTTAGCAAATACTCGTAATATTGGTATCATGGCACATATTGATGCTGGTAAAACGACAACTACAGAGCGTGTGCTTTATTACACCGGTAAGATTCACAAAATCGGTGAAACCCATGAAGGTGCATCTCAGATGGACTGGATGGAGCAAGAACAAGAACGTGGTATTACAATTACTTCTGCTGCAACTACAGCAGAATGGAAAGACCACCGCGTAAACATCATCGATACACCAGGTCACGTGGATTTCACTGTTGAAGTTGAACGTTCACTTCGTGTACTTGATGGTGCAGTAGCAGTTCTTGATGCTCAATCAGGCGTAGAACCGCAAACAGAAACTGTTTGGCGCCAGGCTACTACTTACGGGGTTCCTCGTGTAGTATTCGTAAACAAAATGGATAAAATCGGTGCTGATTTCCTATATTCTGTAGGAACTATCCATGATCGTCTTCAGGCTAATGCACATCCAATTCAACTTCCAATTGGTGCAGAAGATGATTTCTCTGCAATCATTGACCTTGTGGAAATGAACGCTGTTTTCTATGGTAATGACCTTGGAACTGATATTACAGTTGGAGAAATTCCTGAAGAACATAAAGAATTAGCAGAAGAGTGGCGTGAAAAGTTACTTGAAGCTGTTGCTGAACTTGATGAAACCTTAATGGAGAAATTCCTTAACGGAGAAGAAATTACTAAAGCAGAACTAAAAGCTGCTATCCGTAAAGGTACTGTTAACGTTGAATTCTACCCAGTAATCTGTGGTTCTGCATTCAAAAACAAAGGTGTTCAATTAATGCTTGATGCAGTAGTGGACTACCTTCCATCACCACTGGATGTACCAGCTATCACTGGAACACTTCCAGACAGTGAGGAAACAGTTGAGCGTCATCCTGACGACAGCGAACCATTCGCAGCACTTGCGTTTAAAGTTATGACGGACCCTTATGTTGGTAAGCTAACATTCTTCCGTGTATACTCTGGAACATTGAACTCAGGTTCATATGTTAAAAACTCTACTAAAGGTAAGCGTGAGCGCGTAGGACGTATCCTGCAAATGCATGCTAACTCTCGTGAAGAGATTTCAGTAGTTTACGCTGGGGATATTGCAGCTGCTGTTGGTCTTAAAGATACTACTACTGGAGACACTATCTGTGATGAAAAGGATCTAGTTATCCTTGAGTCTATGGTATTCCCAGAACCAGTTATCTCGCTTTCAATTGAGCCAAAATCAAAGGCTGACCAAGATAAAATGACTACTGCACTACAAAAACTTCAAGAAGAAGATCCTACATTCCGTGCACATACTGACCAGGAAACTGGACAAGTTATCATCGCTGGTATGGGTGAACTTCACTTAGATATTCTTGTAGACCGTATGCGTCGTGAATTCAAGGTTGAAGCTAATGTTGGTGCTCCACAAGTTGCATACCGTGAAACTTTCCGTGCATCAGCTAAGGTTGAAGGTAAGTTTGTACGTCAATCAGGCGGACGCGGACAATTCGGACACGTTTGGATTGAATTTGGTCCAAACGAAGAAGGAAAAGGTTTCGAATTCGAAAATGCGGTTGTTGGTGGAGTAGTTCCACGTGAATACATTCCTGCTGTTCAAGCTGGTCTTGTTGACTCTCTTGATAGAGGTGTACTTGCTGGATATCCTTTAGTTGATATTAAAGCAAAACTTTATGATGGTTCTTACCATGATGTTGACTCCAACGAAATGGCATTTAAAATTGCTGCTTCAATGGCACTTAAAAATGCAGCATCAAAATGTAAGCCTGTCATTCTTGAGCCAGTTATGAAAGTTGAAGTTGTTATTCCTGAAGAGTACATGGGCGACATTATGGGTGATATTACATCACGCCGTGGCCGTGTAGAAGGTATGGAAGCTCGTGGAAACACGCAAATGGTTAAATCCATGGTTCCATTATCTGAAATGTTCGGTTATGCAACATCACTTCGTTCTAATACTCAAGGACGCGGAACATTCTCTATGCACTTTGACCATTATGAAGAAGTGCCGAAGAGTATTTCTGAAGAAATCATTAAAAAAAATAAAGGTGAATAATTGATTTTCATCTCTATTTACAGTATAACTACTATTGAAAGCTGTGGAAGTTTCTGACTTTCACAGCATTTAAATACTTATAATCAATACAATTCTGAGGAGGAATATCCTAATGGGTAAAGCTAAATTTGATCGTACTAAACCACACGTTAACGTTGGAACAATTGGTCACGTCGACCACGGTAAAACTACATTAACAGCTGCTATCACAACTGTTCTTGCAAAATCAGGCGGAGCAGAAGCTCGCGCTTATGACCAAATCGATGGTGCACCAGAAGAAAGAGAACGTGGTATCACAATCTCTACTGCACACGTTGAGTACGAAACTGAAACTCGTCACTATGCACACGTTGACTGCCCAGGCCATGCTGATTACGTTAAAAACATGATCACTGGTGCTGCACAAATGGATGGCGGAATCTTAGTTGTTTCTGCTGCTGATGGCCCAATGCCGCAAACTCGTGAGCACATCCTTCTTTCTAAACAAGTTGGTGTTCCGTTCTTAGTAGTATTCATGAACAAATGCGACATGGTTGATGACGAAGAACTTCTTGAATTAGTAGAAATGGAAATTCGTGACCTTCTTTCTGAATACGATTTCCCTGGCGATGACATTCCAGTTATCAAAGGTTCTGCTCTTAAAGCTCTTGAAGGAGACGCTGCTTGGGAAGAAAAAATTCATGAATTAATGACTGCTGTTGATGAATATATCCCAAATCCAACTCGTGACACTGACAAGCCTTTCATGATGCCTGTTGAGGATGTATTCTCAATCACTGGACGTGGAACAGTTGCTACTGGCCGTGTAGAACGTGGAGTAGTTAAAGTCGGAGATGTTATCGACATCATCGGTCTTAACGAAGAGCCAAAACCTACTACAGTAACTGGTGTTGAAATGTTCCGTAAACTTCTTGATTATGCTGAAGCTGGCGACAACATCGGCGCACTACTTCGTGGTGTAGCTCGTGAAGATATCCAACGTGGACAAGTACTTGCTAAACCAGGTACAATCACTCCACACAGCAAATTCAAAGCTGAAGTATATGTATTATCAAAAGAAGAAGGTGGACGTCATACTCCATTCTTCACAAACTACCGTCCACAGTTCTACTTCCGTACAACTGATGTAACTGGTATTTGTAACCTTCCTGAAGGCGTAGAAATGGTTATGCCTGGTGATAACATCGAAATGTCTGTTGAGCTTATCGCTCCAATCGCTATCGAAGAAGGTACTAAGTTCTCTATCCGTGAGGGTGGACGTACTGTTGGTGCTGGAGTAGTAGCTTCTATTACTGAATAATTGATCTAGAACTAAATATGGAAGGGACGCCTTCCGAAAGAAAGCAGCTGGGACGCCGGCTGCTTTTTTTTATGACATTTTATTATATTTAAAATTAGACATTTATCTTTAATGATGTATAATAACATTCTAGCTGTTTTCATAGCTAGTCGTTATAAGTCGCCTTTCTTCTATAGTATACTTACTAAACGGCTGAAGGATCTATGAGAGCGAATACGGGTATTTGACGTATTATTGACACAGTTGGAAATTACCAACCATTAAATTTATTATCCTCTTGAAAATCACTAATCATGTATGTATAATAGTAAAAGTGTGCTACATAATGTTTATAAGTTATTACTTGCTTATTCATTATGTTTTATGTATAATAGACAATGTTGGTCTTTGACTGCGATGATATGGAAGGTTGCTGACACACCCGGCCGCTTTGCCATGGCGAGTGTGTGGGAAATTTCCATTGAGAGAGTCTATTTTAAAAATAGGCGAAAAGGAGGGAAAATTATGGCAAAACAAAAGATTCGTATCCGTTTAAAAGCATATGATCACAGAATTCTTGATCAATCTGCTGAGAAAATTGTAGAAACTGCAAAACGTTCTGGTGCGGCTGTATCTGGTCCGATTCCATTACCAACTGAAAGATCTGTATATACAGTTCTTCGTGCGGTTCATAAATACAAAGATTCTCGTGAACAATTTGAGATGCGTACACACAAGCGTTTAATCGATATCGTTAACCCAACACCACAAACTGTTGATTCGTTAATGCGTTTAGACTTACCGTCTGGTGTGGACATTGAAATTAAACTTTAAGAATAGATGCAAGGAAAAATTATAGGAGGTGTGACTAATGACCAAAGGAATCTTAGGAAGAAAAATCGGTATGACGCAAATTTTTGCTGAAAACGGTGAGCTAATCCCAGTAACAGTTGTCCAAGCTGCTGATAACGTAGTTTTACAAAAGAAAACTGTTGAAAACGACGGATATGAAGCAATCCAAATCGGTTTCGAAAACAAACGCGAAAAACTTTCAAACAAACCTGCTAAAGGCCATGTTGAAAAAGCTAATACCGCACCTAAGCGCTTCATTCGCGAATTCCGCGAAACGAATCTCGATGCTTACGAGATCGGTCAAGAAGTCAAAGTTGATATTTTTGCTGAAGGCGATGTAGTTGATGTAACTGGAATTTCGAAGGGTAAAGGTTTCCAAGGCTCAATCAAACGCCACGGACAATCTCGCGGACCAATGAGTCACGGTTCTCGTTACCATCGTCGTCCAGGTTCTATGGGACCTGTAGCTCCTAACCGTGTTTTCAAAGGTAAAAAATTACCTGGCCGCATGGGTGGAAAACAAATCACTGTTCAAAACTTAACTATCGTTAAGGTTGACGTTGAGCGTAACATTCTACTAATCAAAGGTAATGTACCTGGCTCGAAAAAAGCTATGATTAAAGTAGTAAGTGGCGTAAAAGCTAAGTAATTTTTTAAGAAAGGAGGAGCATTAAATGCCTAAAGTTACTATGTTCAGCCAAGCTGGATCAGAAGTTGGAGCAATCGAACTTAATGATTCTATCTTTGGTATCGAACCAAATAACCATGTATTATTCGAAGCAATCATCATGCAAAGAGCGTCTTTGCGTCAAGGAACACATAAAGTAAAAAATCGTTCTGAAGTTGCAGGCGGTGGTCGTAAGCCTTGGAAACAAAAAGGAACTGGACGTGCGCGTCAAGGTTCTATTCGTTCTCCACAATGGCGTGGCGGTGGGGTTGTATTCGGTCCTACTCCAAGATCATATGCTTACAAATTGCCTAAAAAAGTACGTCGTTTAGCTATCAAATCTGCATTATCTGCTAAAGTATTAGAAGAAAATGTATTGGTGCTGGATAACCTTGCTTTTGAAGCTCCAAAAACAAAAGAATTTGCAGCTGTTTTAGCTGGTCTTTCTATTGATACTAAAGCGTTGATCGTTACTGACGGTTTAGATGAGAAAGTTGCCCTATCTGCTCGTAATATCCCTGGTATTACTGTAGTGGAAGCTACTGGTCTTAATGTTCTTGATGTTGTATCACACAACAAATTGATCATGACTAAGTCAGCTGTCGAAAAAGTAGAGGAGGTGCTTGCATAATGGATGCACGCGATATCATTAAGCGCCCCGTAATTACTGAAGCTTCTTCAGACCTTATGGCTGAAAAAAAATATACGTTTGAGGTTGATGTTCGGGCTAACAAAACTCAAGTTAAAGATGCTGTTCAAGAAATTTTCAGTGTTAAAGTTGAGAAAGTTAACATCATGAACTACAAAGGTAAATTCAAACGTATGGGTAAACACGCAGGATATACGAACAAGCGCCGTAAAGCGATTGTTAAATTAACTGCAGATAGCAACGAAATCGAATTATTCGAAGCTTAATCTAATAGAGAAGGAGGGAAATACACATGGGAATCAAGAAGTATAAACCTACCTCTAACGGACGACGCGGCATGACTGTTTCTGATTTTGCTGAGATTACAACTAGCACACCAGAAAAATCATTGCTTGCTCCTTTACACAGAAAAGGCGGCCGTAACAACCAAGGTAAGTTAACCGTTCGTCATCATGGTGGTGGACACAAGCGTCAATACCGTATCATCGATTTCAAACGGAATAAAGATGGTATACCTGGACGCGTTGCCACGATCGAGTACGATCCCAACCGTTCAGCAAACATTGCATTAATCAATTACATGGATGGAGAGAAATTGTATATCCTTGCTCCTAAAAACCTAGAAGTAGGTATGGAGATTATGTCAGGTACAGAAGCTGACATTAAAGTAGGAAACGCTCTTCCATTATCAAATATCCCAGTGGGTACAGTTATACACAATATCGAATTAAAACCAGGCAAAGGTGGACAATTAGTCCGTTCTGCTGGTACATCTGCACAGGTTCTTGGTAAAGAAGGCCGTTACGTGCTTGTACGTTTAAATTCAAGTGAGGTTCGTATGATTCTTGCTACTTGTCGTGCTACAATCGGTCAAGTTGGTAATGAGCAGCATGAACTTATCAATATTGGTAAAGCTGGACGTAACCGTTGGTTAGGAAAACGCCCAACAGTTCGTGGATCAGTAATGAATCCGAACGATCACCCGCATGGTGGTGGTGAAGGTAAATCTCCTATCGGACGTAAATCACCAATGTCTCCTTGGGGTAAACCAACACTTGGTTATAAAACTCGTAAGAAGAAGAACAAATCCGATAAATTTATCGTGCGTCGTCGTAAAAAATAACGCGGTTGAACTACGGTTCAAGATTCGGACCGTAGAACAATCACGAAGGGAGGTACCCACATGGGTCGCAGCTTAAAAAAAGGACCATTCGCTGATGAACATTTAATCGTTAAAGTTGAAAAATTAAATGAAGCTGACAAAAAGCAGGTTGTTAAAACTTGGTCTCGTCGGTCAACAATCTTCCCGCAATTCATCGGACATACTATCGCAGTATATGATGGTCGCAAACATGTACCAGTTTATGTTACTGAAGATATGGTCGGTCACAAACTTGGTGAATTCGCACCTACACGTACTTATAAAGGTCACGCAAGTGACGATAAGAAAACAAGACGTTAATGAGAGGAGGGCATCTCATGGAAGCAAAAGCTGTTGCTAGAACAGTACGTATTGCTCCTCGTAAAGTCGGTTTAGTCGCAGATTTGATTCGAGGAAAAAAAATTGGTGAAGCACTTGCAATTCTTCGTTTAACACCGAAAGCTGCATCTCCAGTCGTAGAAAAAGTTCTTAAGTCTGCTATTGCAAATGCGGAGCATAACTACGAAATGGATATTAATAACCTGTTTATTTCAGAGGCTTACGTTAACGAAGGACCAACCTTAAAACGTTTCCGTCCTCGTGCGATGGGTCGTGCTAGTGCAATTAACAAACGTACTAGTCATATTACAATCGTAGTATCAGAAAAGAAGGAGGGATAATCTGTGGGTCAAAAGATAAATCCAATCGGATTGCGAGTAGGCATTATTCGTGATTGGGAGTCTAAATGGTACGCTGATAAAGACTACGCCGTTCTTTTACATGAAGATCTTAAGATTCGTCAATACATTGCAAAACGTTTAAGCGAAGCTTCAGTATCTAAAGTAGAAATCGAACGTGCAGCCAATCGTGTGAATGTTTCCGTTCATACTGCTAAACCTGGTATGGTTATTGGTAAAGGCGGTACGGAAGTCGAAGCACTTCGTAAAGCATTGAATCAACTTACAGGTAAAAGAGTTCATATTAACATTATTGAAATTAAGAGAGCAGATCTTGATGCGAAATTAGTCGCAGAAAATATCGCTAAACAATTAGAAAATCGTGTTTCTTTCCGTCGTGCACAGAAACAAGCTATCCAACGCACAATGCGTTCTGGCGCTCAAGGAATTAAAACACAGGTTTCTGGTCGTCTAGGCGGAGCAGATATCGCTCGTTCTGAACATTATAGCGAAGGAACAGTTCCTCTTCACACACTTCGCGCTGACATTGATTATGCGCATGCTGAAGCAGATACTACTTATGGTAAGCTTGGCGTGAAAGTATGGATCTACCGTGGAGAAATTCTTCCTACTAAGAAGAAATCCGAGGAAGGAGGAAAATAATATGTTATTGCCTAAACGCGTAAAGTATCGTCGTGAACATCGTGGTAAAATGCGTGGTAAAGCAAAAGGCGGAACAGAAGTTCATTTTGGTGAATTTGGTTTAAAAGCTACTGAAGCTTCTTGGATCACTAACCGTCAAATTGAAGCTGCCCGTGTTGCAATGACTCGTTACATGAAACGTGGTGGTAAAGTTTGGATTAAGATTTTCCCAAGCAAGCCGTTCACTGCTAAACCACTTGAAGTGCGGATGGGTTCTGGTAAAGGTGCTCCTGAAGGCTGGGTAGCTGTCGTAAAACCAGGCAAAGTTATGTTTGAAATCGCAGGTGTACCTGAAGAGGTGGCTCGTGAAGCATTACGTCTTGCCGCACACAAACTTCCTATCAAATGTAAGTTTGTAAAACGTGAAGAAATTGGTGGTGAATCCAATGAAAGCTGATGAAATTAAAGATCTAACCACGGCTGAAATTGAACAAAAAGTAAAATCTCTTAAAGAAGAATTATTTAATCTTCGTTTCCAGTTAGCTACTGGACAACTTGAAAATACAGCACGTATCCGTGAAGTACGCAAATCGATCGCTCGTATGAAGACAGTTGTTCGTGAAAGAGAGATCGGCGTCAACAATCGATAATGAGGGGAGGTTTGCATAATGAGCGAACGCAACCAACGTAAGATATACACTGGCCGTGTTATTTCCGACAAAATGGATAAAACGGTAACAGTAGTAGTTGAAACGTACAAAACGCATTCTCTATACGGGAAACGCGTTAAGTATTCAAAAAAACTTAAAGCTCATGACGAACAAAACGAAGCTAAAACTGGTGATGTTGTCCGTATTATGGAGACTCGTCCACTTTCAGCAACAAAACGTTTCCGTCTAGTAGATATAGTAGAAAAAGCAGTAATTATTTAATCAGTGTTCGGATTAAGTTAATTCCGAAGGGAGGTTTCGTACATGATTCAACAAGAATCACGTTTAAAAGTAGCTGATAACTCTGGAGCTCGTGAAGTTCTAACAATTAAAGTCCTTGGTGGTTCCGGCCGTAAGTATGCTAACATCGGTGATGTTATCGTATGTACAGTAAAACAAGCAACACCAGGTGGCGTTGTTAAAAAAGGTGAAGTAGTTAAAGCTGTAGTTGTTCGTACAAGACGCGGTGTACGTCGTCCTGACGGTACTTACATTCGTTTCGACGAAAATGCTTGTGTAATTATCCGTGACGATAAGAGCCCGCGTGGAACTCGTATTTTTGGACCTGTTGCTCGTGAATTACGTGACAGCAGTTTCATGAAAATCGTTTCACTAGCTCCAGAAGTATTATAAAGATAAATCCCTTAAAAGGCCTTTCAAGGAGGTGCGAAGCTAATGCATGTTAAAAAAGGTGATAAAGTCGTAGTTATCTCTGGTAAGGACAAGGGCAAACAAGGTGTTATTCTTGAGGCATATCCTAAGAAGGATCGTGTGCTTGTTGAAGGAATTAACATCGTGAAAAAGCATTCTAAGCCGTCACAAATTAATCCACAAGGTGGAATTATTAGTCGCGAAGCTGCTATTCACGTATCAAATGTTATGCCACTTGATCCTAAATCAGGAACACCTACTCGTGTTGGTTACAAGGTGGAAGACGGCAAGAAAGTACGCGTAGCTATTAAATCAGGTGAAATTCTAGATAAATAAGTTTATAAAGAAGGGAGGTACACTAAGCAATGAGCCGCCTAAAGGAAAAATTCCAAAGTGAAATCACTCCTGCTCTAATGAGCAAATTTAGTTATAAATCAGTAATGCAAGTACCACAAGTAGATAAAATTGTATTGAACATGGGTGTTGGTGATGCAGTTTCTAATTCAAAAGCATTGGATAATGCTGTTGAAGAACTTGCACTAATCACTGGTCAAAAACCTGTTATTACAAAAGCTAAAAAATCAATCGCTGGTTTCCGTCTGCGTGAAGGTATGCCAATCGGTGCGAAAATCACACTACGCGGTGAGCGTATGTATGATTTCCTAGATAAGTTAGTAACTGTATCTTTACCTCGTGTACGTGACTTCCGTGGGGTTTCTAAGAAATCTTTCGATGGTCGTGGTAACTACACATTAGGAATTAAAGAACAACTTATCTTCCCTGAGATTGACTACGATAAAGTAAGCAAAGTTCGTGGTATGGATATCGTTATCGTAACTACTGCTAATACAGACGAAGAAGCTCGTGAACTACTTACTCAAATCGGAATGCCGTTTCAAAAGTAATCATCTCTAAATAAAGGGAGGCGAAAACGTGGCTAAAAAGTCTATGATCGTCAAGCAAAAACGTACACAAAAATTCCAAGTACAAGAGTATTCTCGTTGCGAACGCTGCGGTCGTCCACACTCTGTATATCGTAAATTTAAGCTTTGCCGTATTTGTTTCCGTGAACTTGCACATAAAGGACAAATTCCAGGCGTTAAGAAAGCTAGCTGGTAAAACCCGAGTTTGGGAAGGAGGTAAAATATAATGGTCATGACAGATCCTATTGCAGATTTGCTTACTCGTATCCGTAACGCGAACATGGTTCGTCACGAAAAACTAGAGGTTCCTGCTTCAAAGATTAAGCGTGAAATCGCTGAAATCTTAAAGCGTGAAGGTTTCGTACGTGATGTTGAGTTTATCGAGGACAGCAAACAAGGTATTATCCGTATCTTCTTAAAATACGGTGCAAATAATGAACGTGTTATCACTGGTCTAAAACGTATAAGCAAACCAGGTTTGCGTGTATATGCTAAGACAGGTGAAGTACCACGTGTCCTTAACGGACTAGGTATTGCAATTGTTTCTACTTCTAACGGAGTTTTCACAGATAAAGAAGCTCGCGCTAAACAAGTTGGCGGAGAAGTACTAGCATACGTTTGGTAATACATTTTCACAGGAATGGAGGTGCACTAGATGTCACGTATAGGTAAACAACCTATTGAGATCCCTGCAGGCGTAACTGTTACTATTGCTGGTAGCGATGTAACAGTAAAAGGCCCTAAAGGGGAATTAACTAGAACTTTCAACTCAGATATCACTATTGCTTTGGAAGATAACATTCTTACAGTAACTCGTCCTTCAGACGCGAAGATCCACCGTGCTTTACACGGTACAACACGCGCACTTATTTCTAACATGGTCGAGGGTGTATCTGCAGGTTTTGAAAAATCACTTGAACTTATCGGGGTTGGGTACCGTGCACAAAAGCAAGGTACTAAGCTTATCCTTAACGTAGGATATTCTCACCCAGTTGAAATAGAACCAGAAGCAGGAATTGAAGTTGAAGTTCCTACTAATACAAAAATCATCATTAAAGGTGCGAGCAAAGAACGTGTTGGAGCTCTTGCAGCAAACGTTCGTGATGTTCGTCCGCCTGAGCCGTACAAAGGTAAAGGTATTCGTTACACTGGCGAAGTTGTTCGTCGTAAAGAAGGAAAAACAGGTAAATAATGCTGCTTAAGTAAACGAAAGGAGTGACGTAAATGATTACGAAGCTTGATAAAAATGCTACTCGTCAGAAAAGACATGCGCGTGTACGTGCTAAACTTTCTGGATCGGAAGCTCGTCCTCGTTTAAATGTGTTCCGTTCAAACAAACACATTTACGCACAATTAATTGACGATGCAAACGGCGTAACATTGGCTAGTGCTTCAACTCTTGATAAAGAGATCTCAACTGAAACTACTAGTAACAATGCTGAAGCAGCTCAAAAGGTTGGCGAACTTATTGCAAAACGTGCTGGTGAAAAAGGTATTAAAGCTGTGGTATTTGACCGCGGTGGTTACCTCTTCCATGGCCGTGTTAAAGCATTAGCTGACGCTGCTCGTGAAAACGGCTTAGAATTTTAAGGATAAGGAGGGACAAAACAGATGCTTCGTATTGATCCTAATAAATTAGAACTTGAAGAACGCGTAGTTACAATTAACCGTGTAGCTAAAGTTGTTAAAGGCGGACGTCGTTTCCGTTTCACTGCACTTGTAGTTGTTGGTGATAAGAACGGACATGTCGGTTTTGGTACTGGTAAAGCTCAAGAAGTTCCAGATGCTATCCGTAAAGCTATTGAAGATGCTAGAAAGAATCTAATTACTGTACCAATGGTAGGAACTACAATTCCTCACGTTGTTAATGGTCGTTTTGGTGCAGGACACATTCTATTGAAACCTGCTTCTGAAGGTACTGGCGTTATTGCTGGTGGTCCAGTTCGTGCAGTACTTGAACTTGGCGGAGTAGCAGATATCCTTTCTAAATCACTTGGTACTAACACACCTATTAACATGGTTCGTGCTACTATCCAAGGATTAGAGCAATTAAAACGTGCTGAAGATGTAGCGAAGCTACGTGGTAAGTCAGTACAAGAATTGTTAGGATTTGGAGGAAAGTCTAATGGCTAATAAATTAGAAATTACTCTTACTCGCAGTTTAATTGGTCGCCCTAAAGACCAACGTGTTACAGTAAACACCCTGGGTTTACGCAAAATGCATCAAACAGTTGTTCATAATGATACCCCTGTTACACGTGGTATGATCAACAAAGTTGCTCATCTTGTTACTGTAAAAGAACAATAAAATCAATTTTTTCTTATAACAAGGAGGTGCCAACATATGAAACTTCATGAGTTGAAAGCTGCAGAAGGATCCCGTAAAGATCCGAAACGCAAAGGACGCGGTATTGGATCTGGTAACGGTAAAACAGCAGGTAGAGGTACTAAAGGTCAAAACTCTCGTTCTGGCGGCGGTGTACGTCTTGGATTTGAAGGTGGTCAAACACCATTATTCAGACGTTTACCAAAACGTGGATTCTCTAACGTTAACCGTAAAGATTACGCGATCGTTAACCTTGATCTGCTGAACCGCTTTGAAGATGGTACAGTAATCACTCCAGCTCTATTAATTGAGACTGGAATTGTCAAAAATGAAAAATCGGGAATTAAAATTCTCGCCAAAGGTACTGTAGAGAAAAAGCTTACAATCCAAGCTCACAAATTCTCTGCTACTGCTAAGGAAGCTATCGAAGCTGCCGGCGGTACAACTGAGGTGATTTAATGTTTCGCTCGATCTCCAACTTTATGCGCGTGGCTGACATAAGAAACAAAATTCTTTTCACACTGATTATGCTAATCGTCTATCGCATCGGTACGTTTATACCTGTACCGAATGTGAATGCCGATGTGCTGGCAGCGCAGGATCAGCTAAGCGTCTATGGTATCTTGAATACCTTCGGCGGCGGTGCACTGAGTAACTTCTCAATCTTAGCGATGGGTATCATGCCGTATATTACAGCATCCATTATCATTCAGTTGTTGCAGATGGACGTTGTTCCTAAGTTCACTGAGTGGTCTAAACAAGGAGAGTCAGGGCGACGTAAATTAGCACAGTTTACACGTTACGCTACTATAATCCTAGGATTTATCCAAGCTTTGGGTATGTCTTATGGATTTAATAGTATGTCTAGTGGACAACTGATCAACAATCCAGGGATTGGAACCTATTTGCTAATTGCCACTGTTCTTACAGCAGGTACAGCTTTTCTCCTGTGGTTAGGGGAGCTGATTACCTCTAAAGGCGTTGGTAACGGTATATCCATCATCATTTTCGCAGGGATTGTAGCAAGTTTACCGACAACGATAAACCAAATCTACGCTCAGCAATTTGAAGATGTTGGAGATCAATTATTCATTAAGATCGCTACAATGATCCTTCTGGTAATTGCGGTCCTAGCCGTTGTTGTAGCTGTTATCTTTATGCAGCAAGCATTACGCAAAATTCCAATTCAATACGCTAAGCGTGCTGCAGTTGGCCGTACGCAATCTGGCGGACAATCTACACATTTACCGTTAAAAGTAAATGCTGCAGGCGTTATACCAGTCATCTTCGCGACAGCGTTTATCATTACTCCAAGGACGATTGCTTCGTTCTTTGGAACAAATAGCACGACCACTTGGATTCAAAACACATTTGATTATACTCAGCCTATTGGGATGATTGTCTATGTGGCCCTTATTATCGCCTTCACATATTTTTATGCCTTTATACAGGTTAATCCTGAACAAATGGCTGAAAATCTGAAGAAACAAGGCGGTTATGTTCCGGGGATTCGCCCAGGTAAGAGCACACAGGATTATGTAACGTCTGTGTTGTATCGCTTGACGTTTGTTGGATCTATCTTTCTAGCTGCGATTGCAATATTACCGGTATTCTTTATAAATATCGCTAATCTGCCTCAATCTGCACAAATCGGAGGAACGAGCCTTCTAATTATAGTTGGTGTCGCTCTTGATACGATGAAACAGCTTGAATCACAGTTAGTAAAACGGCATTATAAAGGTTTCATAAAGTAATGAGAATTTGGGGACATTTGTGTTCCCAAAATCACATTATGGAGTTTGAGGGGGAAAGAGAAACGTGAATTTAGTCTTAATGGGTCTTCCAGGTGCTGGTAAAGGTACCCAAGCCGAGAGAATCGTAGAAAATTATCATATCCCTCATATCTCTACAGGAGATATGTTCCGGGCAGCTATTAAAGAAGGTACGGAACTTGGTTTAAAAGCAAAGTCATTCATGGATAAAGGTGAACTTGTTCCCGATGAGGTAACAATTGGCATTGTTCGTGAACGATTAGGCAAAAGCGATTGCGAAAAAGGTTTCTTGCTTGACGGTTTCCCTCGTACAGTGGCTCAGGCGGCTGCACTTGAGGATATTACAGCAGAACTTAATCGTCAAATCGATTTTGTGATTAATATCGACGTTGATAAAGATATTCTTATGGAAAGATTGACTGGACGCCGGATCTGTAAAGCTTGCGGTTCTACCTATCACCTGGTGTTTAATCCACCAGCAAAAGAGGATACTTGTGATCGCTGCGGCGGTGACCTTTACCAACGAGCTGACGATAATGCTGAAACGGTTCAAAATCGTTTAGATGTGAACCTTAAGCAAACACAGCCCCTTCTTGATTTTTATCAAGAAAAAGGCTATGTGCGTAACATTAACGGCCAGCAAGATATTAATAAAGTATTTGAAGACATCGATGTGCTCCTTGGTGCTGTACGTTAAGAATCGTTTGTAAAACCCCGCTGAAATCTGTATTAATCGATCAACTACTGAATTAGACTGCTCTGCAGGAAGGTTTATAGTGAAACATAATGCATTCCCTTCAGTTAAAGGGTATAATGGATTTCGCGGCAGTATTTGCCCATCTGTTAACAATGATCTCGTGTGCATGGTAATCCAGGTTACGAGTTAGGCAAGAAGCCGGTATCAGAAATGATATTGTTACTTGCTATCAATGTGACTCAGCTTGGTCATTCCCTGTCGGCAAAATTGATGATGAAACGCAGCGACTCTTACAGGTTACCGAAGAGTCATTATATAGAGGGTTGGAAGAAGCAATAGTTATGCGCCTTTCAAACATCTCCCATGCTATACAAACCTATGTCGAGGCTGAACGCTTCTCTGTTGTAAGAGAGTATGTCGGTCACGGAATCGGTCAAGACTTACATGAGGATCTACAAATTCTCATTTCGGTCCACCTGATAAAGGTCCTCGGTAAAAGCCTGGCATGGTGCTCGCTGTTGAATTATGAATAGTGCTAGCAGAATGTTTTAGACTTTGGAGGATTATTGGACTGTCGTAACGGCTGACGGAAAGATGTGTACCCATTTTGAGCATACAGTTGCAATCACAGAAACAGGGTTTTAATCCTGAAGAAGCTATAAGCAGAAGTGATTGTGTTGAATGCTTCCGATATGAGTTCACGCATAGAGAAGGGAGAATCAATTTAATGGCGAAAGACGATGTAATTGAAGTTGAAGGCACGGTCACTGAGACTTTGCCAAATGCAATGTTTAAGGTAGAATTAGAAAATGGTCATACTGTTTTAGCTCATGTATCCGGTAAAATTCGTATGCACTTTATTCGCATTTTGCCTGGAGATAAAGTTACGGTTGAGCTTTCCCCGTATGATCTAACTCGCGGCAGAATCACTTACCGATTTAAGTAATCGGGTACGCTCCGATCTGTATAAGGAGGTTAGATAGCAATGAAAGTCAGACCATCTGTTAAGCCCATCTGCGAAAAATGTAAAGTTATCCGCAGAAAAGGTAAAGTTATGGTTATTTGCGAAAACCCTAAACATAAACAAAAACAAGGCTAATAGAAGGAGGTGCACTCACCAATGGCACGTATTTCTGGTGTAGATATTCCCCGTGACAAACGTATTGTTATTTCATTAACATACATTTTCGGTATCGGTAAACAAACTGCTATCAAGATTCTTGATCAAGCTGGTGTTTCCCAAGAAACTCGCGTTCGCGATTTAACTGAAGATGAATTAAATAAAATTCGTGAAATCATCGATTCACTTAAAGTAGAAGGCGATCTTCGTCGTGAAGTTTCCCTTAACATCAAACGTCTAATGGAAATCGGCAGCTATCGCGGTCTTCGTCACCGTCGTGGTCTTCCTGTTCGTGGACAAAATACTAAAAACAACGCTCGTACGCGTAAAGGACCTCGTCGTACAGTAGCTAACAAGAAAAAATAATCAGTAAAGGAGGTTACTTTTCATGGCTCGTAAAACTAATACACGTAAACGTCGTGTGAAAAAGAATATAGAAACTGGTATCGCTCATATTCGTTCTACTTTCAATAATACTATCGTTACAATTACTGATGCTCATGGTAATGCCATTGCTTGGTCAAGTGCTGGTGCTTTAGGTTTCCGTGGTTCACGTAAATCTACACCTTTCGCTGCTCAAATGGCTGCTGAAACTGCTGCTAAGACATCAATTGAACATGGTATGAAAACACTTGAAGTTACTGTTAAAGGACCTGGTGCAGGACGTGAAGCTGCTATTCGTGCTCTTCAAGCTGCTGGTTTAGAAGTAACTGCAATTAAAGACGTAACTCCAGTTCCACATAACGGATGCCGTCCGCCAAAACGTCGCCGTGTTTAATTAATAATTCTGTATAGATTTTGTATATTTGTCTATAATGGGATATATTAGTACGTTTGCGTTCTTACAGAATGATTATTTCAGTTGTTGCGTACAAGCGGGAACGTAGACATGGGGAATTTCGGTTTTAGTGAGATCCTTCACGGACCGGGGTTTCGACGTTTTGAAGGAGGGTTTATTGAATGATCGAAATAGAAAAACCAAAAATCGAAACGGTTGAAATCAGCGATGACGCCAAGTATGGCAAGTTCGTCGTAGAGCCACTAGAGCGTGGATATGGTACTACATTAGGAAACTCCTTACGTCGTATTCTTTTATCCTCACTCCCAGGTGCTGCTGTCACATCTATACAAATTGATGGAGTGCTGCATGAGTTCTCAACAATTGAAGGTGTCGTAGAAGATGTAACTTCTATCATTCTGAATGTGAAAAAGCTTGCTCTTAAGATTTACTCCGATGAAGAAAAGACGCTTGAAATCGATATACAAGAAGATGGCATTGTTACTGCAGCCGACATTACTCATGACAGTGATGTAGAAATCCTTAATCCGGATCTTCACATTGCAACTCTTGGGAAAAACGGTCATTTGCGTATGCGTTTAATGGCACGTCGCGGACGCGGATACACTCCAGCAGAGCAAAACAAACGTGAAGATCAACCAATCGGTGTGATTCCAATTGATGCTCTATATACTCCTGTATCTCGTGTTTCTTATCAAGTTGAAAATACTCGTGTTGGCCAGCTTTCAAACTTTGACAAACTAACGTTTGACGTTTGGACTGATGGCAGTAATGGCCCTCAAGAAGCTGTAGCACTTGGAGCTAAGATTTTAACTGAGCATTTAAATATTTTTGTTGGTCTAACTGACGAAGCTCAAAATGCCGAAATCATGGTAGAAAAAGAAGAAGACCAAAAAGAAAAAGTCTTGGAAATGACTATTGAAGAGCTTGATCTTTCTGTCCGTTCTTATAACTGCCTAAAACGTGCTGGAATCAATACTGTTCAAGAGCTTGCTCATAAAACAGAAGAAGATATGATGAAAGTACGTAATTTGGGACGCAAATCACTTGAAGAAGTGAAAGCGAAACTTGATGAATTAGGCTTAGGACTCCGTAAGGATGACTGATGACTAGTCAGCACATGCTGAACTAGCTCTTCTATTGCGAGTCAAAAGACTTAGAATATATAACTTCGACAGAAGGAGGGAATCTCTAAAATGGGTTACAGAAAGTTAGGACGCACTAGCGCACAACGTAAAGCTTTACTTCGTGATTTAGCTACGGACCTTATTATCCATGAGCGTATCGAAACTACAGAAGCTAAAGCTAAAGAATTACGCTCTGTTGTTGAAAAAATGATCACTCTTGGTAAACGTGGTGACTTGCACGCTCGTCGTCAAGTTGCTTCATATATCCGTCCAACAGCTGCTGATGCTGAGAAGAGCCAAAACGCTATCCAAAAATTATTCGCTGACATCGCTCCTCGTTATGAAGAACGTCAAGGCGGATACACTCGTATTATGAAAGTCGGTCCACGCCGCGGAGACGCAGCACCAATCGTGGTTATCGAATTAGTTTAATAACACCGATCAAGAGGGCGTGGACAGTTGAACAATGACTTGTTCTACGCCCTTTTTGAATATATTTTTTCAAAGGAAAATCTTGCATACAAGAATACGCATTGAGTGTTACGATGGCTGGTTACCCGTTCGATCAGGGAACCTTCTCGTCTAGCTCAAGTACCCCTTCCCGCTTATTATAAGCGTTTATAAAAGACATCCGTTTATCGAAATGGAGATTAGAAATGCTGCTCTTAATTTACCGAATTCTTTCGGTGGAAGGGGTGCAGCGTTTTTTTATATCCAAAAATAAGACGGTATCTTTTTATTTTGGGACCGCTTAAGATAAGATGGTGAGAAGTTCAACTCTAGGGAGGACCATATGGGAAAAAAGCTTGTATCACTAGATCACGTTATTTTTAACTATGAAGGTTCGGACAGTCATGCAATAAATGATGTGTCCTTTGATATATATGAAGGTGAATGGCTCGCGATAGTAGGGCATAACGGGTCAGGTAAGTCGACACTTGCCAAGCTATTAAATGGGCTTCATTTTGCTAGTTCAGGTGTAATTACCATTAATGGCTCTGAATTAACTCAAGCTACGGTTTGGGAGGCTCGACGAAAAATAGGGATGGTTTTTCAAAATCCCGATAATCAATTTGTTGGAACAACGGTTGAGGATGATGTGGCTTTTGGTTTAGAAAATAACGGAATACAGCAAGATATCATGGCTGAACGTGTTAAGCGTGCCCTAATGAAAGTTAAAATGGATGCTTTTCTTGATCAAGAGCCGCACCATCTTTCCGGAGGCCAGAAGCAACGGGTTGCCATAGCCGGTGTATTGGCATTGCAGCCAGATATTATTATCCTGGATGAAGCTACCTCTATGCTTGACCCAAGAGGACGTGAAGAGGTCCTTGAGACGGTTCGAGAACTTAAAGAGGAAAACGTTCTGACTGTTGTATCAATTACTCATGATTTAGAAGAGGCAGCAAAGGCGGATCGGATCATTGTCATGAATAAAGGCCAAGTGTATCGCGAAGGAAGTCCAATGGAAATTTTTCGTCTTGAAGATGAACTGATTGAGCTCGGACTTGATATACCATTCTCAGTAAAGCTGAGTAAGGCGCTGCAGAAGACCGGTCTCGATCTTAAAAATGACCATCTGACAGAGGAAGAGCTGGTGAAGGATTTATGCGAATTACACTCGAAGATGTAGAATATCGTTATTCAGTGAACACCCCTTTTGAGCACTTGGCATTGCATGATGTGAACATGACGATTGACCCTGGGACATATACGGCCGTTATAGGCCATACAGGTTCTGGTAAATCCACACTTTTACAGCATTTAAATGTATTGCTTAGACCGACTAAAGGACGGGTTATCATTGGTGATCGAACCATAGGAGCTCAAAAGAAAAAAGAAAAAAATTTAAAATCTATTCGGCAGAAGGTCGGTATTGTTTTTCAGTTTCCTGAGCATCAATTGTTTGAAGAAACAGTTGAAAAGGATATTTGTTTCGGTCCAATGAACTTTGGGGTACCCGAAGTGAAAGCAAAGGAACTTGCTCGCATCGCATTAAGTCAAGTGGGACTTGAACAGGAAATTCTTAAAAAATCCCCATTTGATTTATCAGGAGGCCAGATGCGGCGTGTGGCGATTGCAGGTGTAATAGCAATGGAACCGGATGTACTTGTTCTTGATGAGCCGACAGCTGGTTTAGATCCACGCGGACGTAAGGAAATTATGGACATGTTTTATCAGCTTCATAAGGATAGAGGCATTTCTACCATTCTTGTTACACATAGTATGGAGGATGCGGCCCGTTATGCGGATGATATTATTATCATGCATAAGGGAACTGTTTATCAAAAAGGAAAGCCAGAGGAAATCTTCTCAAAACCTGATCAATTATTAGAATTGGGCCTGGATGTTCCAGATACAGTGCGTTTTCAGTTACTGCTGCAAAGAGAAATGGGAATTCAATTTTCACGCCCAAGCTTAAGTCTAGAAGATCTGGTAGCTGATATTAAAGAGGCGATGAAACGAGGGAACCGCTTATGATGGACAAAATGATTTTTGGCCGCTATGTTCCTGCAGATTCCCCCATTCATAAAATGGACCCTCGAGCGAAGCTAATGCTCGTATTTTTATTTGTTTGTACGATATTCTTGGCAAATAATATTGTGACATATGGTCTTGTGGCTATTTTTACTCTTGGACTGATTAGTTTGTCAAAAATACCTCCTCGTTTCCTGTATAACGGATTGAAGCCGGTGTTCTTTTTAATTATCTTTACCTTTTTGCTTCATATCCTTTTCACAAAAGAAGGAGAGGTCATCTTTGAATTTGGTTTTTTAAACATTTATGAAGGTGGTCTTAGACAAGGTGCGTTTATATCGTTACGATTTACTTTCTTGATTTTGGTCACGTCCTTACTGACATTGACGACGACTCCTATCTCTATTACAGATGGTATGGAGGAGCTGTTGAATCCATTTAAAAAATGGAAGTTGCCGATTCATGAGCTTGCCCTGATGATGTCCATCTCCCTGCGTTTTATTCCAACATTGATGGAGGAAACGGACAAAATTATGAAAGCACAGGCGGCCCGAGGGGTGGATTTTACTTCAGGCCCTTTAAAAGACCGGGTTAAATCAATTGTTCCACTGCTTGTACCGCTATTCGTAAGCTCATTTAAACGAGCTGAGGAACTAGCAACTGCTATGGAATCAAGAGGTTACCGGGGCGGTGAAGGAAGAACGAAATACCGTCAATTGAGTTGGAATACTCGTGATAATCTTCTAATGGCGGCACTCGTAGTGCTTGCTGTCTTACTATTCTTATTACGTTCATAATGAGGGACAAGATATGCACAGAATAAAATGTACAATCTCGTATGACGGTACCATGTTTGCCGGGTATCAAGTTCAGCCAGATAAGCGTACCGTTCAGAGTGAGCTGGAAACAGCACTGGCAAGGATGCATAAAGGACAGGGTGTCAAAGTGACGGCCTCTGGCAGGACAGATGCTGGGGTTCATGCCAAAGGCCAAGTTATTCATTTTGATACTCCTTATACAGTACCGGTGAAAAATTGGCAACGAGGACTCAATTCCCTCCTGCCTGATGATATTGCCATTGTGAATGCTGAAGTTGTTGAGGATACATTTCATGCTCGGTTTGATGCAGCAGCTAAGGAATATCGTTATTTTGTATCACGTTCCGCTCAGAAAGATCCATTCCGAAAAAATTATATGTACAGCTTTCCATTTCACTTGGACCTGGAACTCATTAAGCAGGCAATTCCTCATCTCCTTGGGACTCACGACTTCACCAGCTTCTGCTCTGCAAAAACAGAGGTGGTAGATAAGGTCCGCACGATTCATGAAATTGAGCTCTATGAAGAAGGAGACGTACTTGTATTTCGCTTTAGAGGAAATGGCTTTCTTTATAATATGATTCGAATCCTCATGGGGACATTATTGGAAATTGGAAATGGAAAATTAATTTCCAGTATGATCCCGGAAATTCTTCAAAGTAAGGATCGAAGCGCCGCAGGAAGAACCGTTCCAGGCCAGGGTTTATACCTTTGGGAAGTTGAATATAAAAAGTCTTAGAGAAATATTTTCAGGACAACTAAACCTGGTGTAACATTCTCTTGACAATGGACTTGGTAGAAGGTAATATAATATGGTATGAATTTTAATCCCGCGATAAGCCCCGGAATCTTATTGTGATTGAAAATAAATATAACTAATGAAACAATTTTTAGGAGGGTAATTATGCGCACAACATTTATGGCGAAAGCCACTGAAGTTGATCGTAAATGGTATGTAATAGATGCTGAAGGTAAAACTTTAGGTCGTCTAGCTAGTGAAGTAGCATCCATCTTACGTGGTAAACACAAACCAACATTCACACCTCACGTAGATACTGGTGATCACGTGATTCTAATCAATGCAGGAAAAATTCATTTGACTGGTAAAAAATTGACTGATAAAATTTATTACCGTCACACTATGCATCCAGGCGGTCTTAAAACTAGAACTGCTCTTGAAATGCGTACAAACTATGCTGAGAAAATGCTTGAGCTTGCTATCAAAGGTATGCTTCCAAAGAATTCTCTTGGTCGTCAGATTTTCAAAAAATTGCACGTATACGAAGGCGCTGAGCACAAGCACGAAGCTCAACAACCAGAAGTATACGAATTACGCGGATAATTATTAAAGGAGGTTAACTATTTTGGCACAAGTTCAATATTATGGTACTGGTCGCCGTAAGAGCTCAACAGCTCGTGTACGTTTAATCCCAGGCGAAGGTCGCGTTATCATTAACGGTCGCGATATCAACGAATATATCCCTTTCGCAGCACTACGTGAAGTTGTTAATCAACCACTAGTTGCTACTGAAACTACTGGCACTTACGATATCCTTGTTAACGTAAAAGGCGGTGGATACACTGGCCAAGCAGGCGCAATCCGTCACGGAATCGCACGTGCTTTGTTGTTAGTAGATCCTGAATACCGTCCTGCTCTTAAATCAGCAGGTCTGTTAACTCGTGATCCACGTATGAAAGAGCGTAAAAAATACGGTCTTAAAGGCGCACGTCGTGCACCTCAGTTCTCAAAACGTTAATATTTTGGAACAATCAAAAGCTCCAGCCCATTATGCGGCTGGAGCTTTTTTTTATTAGTTGCCCCCATGCTAAGCTCGGTCTGTAAACCATAAGAAATTACCAGCGAGTCACGTGTATGTCTTCTGTCCCCTGGTGGACACTACTGGTAAACCCGGTATAAGTCCGGAACGATGAGGTGCTGAATATGAATGTGATTATGGGCCTGCAGGAGAGACAGCGTGAGAAACAAATTAACTATGAGCGGCGTCTCTTGCGTGATTTATCAATAGAGAAACTAAAGGTAAGGATTCTCGATTTTTTTAATCATGATTATTCCTTAGGGTTATATGTAACGGATGTTCTTGAGGAAGGGTGTTTTGATGTAGCAATCGAGGCTTTTTTGCTTGGTGGAAATTACGGTAAATTCGGCTACTATGGTGAGTCTATGGAGGATTCTAGACTTCGCTGCAAGCAAGAAGAGAAGCACCTTGTTGATACATTATTTAATTTTATCTTGTATTGGGGCAAGGCTGGAAAAATGGATATCTATAGTGAAAGTTTGTTTTATCACTGTAGTGCTTATGTAGAAACTTGGTGGCTTCAGGGATTTCAGGCGGGTGCGAAGTACTATAAGCTAAGACTTCATTAAGCGACTGCGAGTTGTATCTGCTTGTTCTATTTTATAATTAGTTCCCATAGTTATAATTATAGAGGACAAGCGGAAGGGGAAAGATCATGCGAAGGAAACTGAAGTACACGGGGTTTTCAATTGGTCTTATTATGCTTTTTTTAATTATCACATTGAAGTTTATAGAAGATGATTCGTGGAATGCTTGGAATTTGCCCCTGGCAGGAAAGATTATTGTGCTTGATGCCGGCCATGGGGGAATGGATGGCGGTGCAAATTTCGAATCGATACAAGAAAAGGAAATTTCACTTGCTGTTACTAAGAAAATTCAAGACTTTCTACAAGAGCAGGGGGCATTGGTGCTATTAACAAGGGAAGATGATAGTGATTTAGCGAAAGATGGAACCAAAGGGATTCGAAATCGCAAGAGAGAAGATTTGCAGAATCGTGTAAAGGTAATTAATGAATCAGAAGCAGATTTATTTTTGAGTATCCATTTAAATGCCTTTCCGTCTAGAAGCTCAAGCGGTGCACAAACCTTTTATACAACTCGATATCTTGAAAATAAACAGGCCGCAACATTTATACAAGAAGAAATTATCCGTAATTTAGAAAACACATCACGACAACCAAGAATAATCCAAAATATTTATCTAATGACGAACGCAACAAAACCAGGTGCATTAGTAGAAATCGGCTTTATATCGAATGCTGCAGAAAGACAGAATTTAATTCAAGAATCGTATCAAGAGAAAATAGCGGCCTCTGTCTATAAAGGAATCTTGAGGTATTTCACTGAAGACCCTATTGAAGAAGAGGACAAGGATCAGTCCAGATAATATTCTGTTATGATATATAGGGATTTTGTACTAAGTACAGAATCCTTTTTTTTGATTTGCTTAAGTGCGTCTTAGAAGCAATAAAATGTTAATATGTTATACTTAAAAAGGGTAAAATGAAAATAAAAAGGTGGGGAAATACGTGTTTACTGAAGAAATTGCATTAAATATACTAAAGGATCTTAAAGACCCTTTTCTGAATAAAAGATTCGAAGAAACAAATGGAATTATGGAAGTGAAAGTTAAAGCTGAAAAGAAGCATGTGAGTGTAAAATTAGCCATTGCTAAAACAAATACACCAGAGCAGCTTCAATTACAGCAACAGGTTGTTAAGATTCTGAAAGAAGGCGGCGCTGAATCAGTGGGGATTCGTTTTGCTGAACTTCCTGAAGAAGAATTGGCTAAGCACCGTACAAACACGCCTCCTGTAGAAGAAGATGCTGGCTTACTTGGGCCGACTAGTAAAACGAAGTTTATCGCAGTTGCAAGCGGAAAAGGCGGAGTTGGAAAATCAACAATTTCTGTTAACCTAGCAATTTCCTTAGCTCGCTTAGGGAAAAAGGTCGGGATTGTGGATGCTGATATTTATGGTTTTAGTGTTCCAGATATGATGGGGATTACAACACGTCCAGTCGTACGCGGGAAAAAGATTATACCTGTGGAACGTATGGGGGTTAAGGTCATCTCAATGGGCTTTTTCGTTGAGGATAATGCACCAATTATTTGGAGAGGTCCGATGCTTGGTAAAATGCTTAACAGCTTTTTCAATGAAGTTGAATGGGGCGAACTGGATTACTTAGTTCTTGATCTTCCTCCTGGTACGGGTGATGTGGCGTTAGACGTACATTCAATGCTTCCATCATGCAAAGAGGTCATTGTCACTACTCCGCATCCGACAGCGGCATTCGTAGCAGCACGGGCAGGTGCGATGGCAATTAAAACTGAACATGAGGTAATTGGAGTCATTGAGAATATGTCGTATTTCGAAAGCAAAACGACAGGTCAGAAGGAATATGTATTTGGTAAAGGCGGCGGTGCGAAGCTTGCTGAAGAACTACGTACAGAAGTTCTTGGACAGCTTCCACTCCAGCAGCCGGATTGGAACGAAGATGATTTTGCTCCGTCTGTGTATGCGGAAGATCATCGCTTAGGCAGAATTTTTACAGATATTGCAGAAAAAATAGTAGCAAAAGTTAAGTAAAGGAAAGAGGCAGACAAATCGTCTGCCTCTTCTTATTTTTCTTCTTGTTTATTACCGGTTTCGGTTGAAGCTTCTTTGGCTTTAGAAGAGTTCTCTTTCGATAACTCTTTTGCCGCTTTAAGAAGAATATCTTCAATTTTGGCTTTTACCAACGGACTATCCATCGTTTCGATTAAGGTTTCTTTAGAAAGCTCTCTCATTTCTTTGGTTTTGAGTAAGTCTTTAAACTCTTTCTGTAAGTCTGGTTCCTTCAATATGTCAATAATCATTCCTCGATAGGTTGGATCCTTTGTTAGATCCTTTAAAAGGGTTTCGTGTTCGGTCTTGAGGCTGTTTGCATATGCTTTAGCAAACTTAGGATCTTTAAACGCCTTTTTCCAAAATTTCTTGCCGTCATCAGAGATAAGTGTTTCTTTAATGGTCTTTTCTATAGCTTCCTGATCCATGATAAATTCGCTTTTTACTTTTTCATCTGACAATACATCTTGAACGGCTTTTTTACCTTCGTCGGATTTAAGGATGTCCACAACCATTTTTTTCGTTTCTTCATAATCCAACTTCTCGGTGCTTGTCTCATTCTGGTTGCAGCCGGAACATATGAGACATAAGAAAAATATAGGTAAGATACCACTGTATCTCATAATCAGAGCCCCTTTCATTCTTTCATATTTTTAATATGGATTACTTGCTGGGTTTTATTCCGGATCTTAGAAAATGTAGATATTTGAAGAGGGAATTGTTACAATTAGATTAGGATAATGATCGACTGGGGGAGCATAATGAATAGCCGGAATATAGTGAACTTATTTATATCTACGTTAGTAATTGGCGGAGTAGCAGCGGGGCTGGCGGGGTTTGTTTTCCGTTGGGATCAGTTTCAGCCGCTTTTTAGTTCTTTTGAAATAGGGGAAATAATTATATCGTTCATTTGGATGATTGGGGTAGGACTGATTTTCAGTGTTCTAAGTCAGGCGGGCTTTTTTGCCTATTTGACGGTTCATCGATTTGGATTAGGGATATTTAAAAGTGTATCTTTATGGAATTCAGTTCAGATAGTATTGATTATCTTTGTTCTCTTTGATTTAGTGTATCTTAGGTATACCAATTTCGCCTCCAAGGGAGATGACCTATTTCCGTATATAGTGGTTGCGATTATGTTATTGGTCATTGGTTTAATTACGGCTTACTTTAAGGCGAAACAAACTAATAAGCAGGCCTTTATTCCTGCCTTGTTTTTTATGACTGTTATCACAACACTGGAATGGACACCTGTTCTACGGGCGGATGATGTCAGCTGGATGTATTTCATGTTTATTCCGTTAATTGTCTGTAATATTTATCAGCTGCTAATCCTAGACAAGCTTATTCGTAAATCACAGGTAGAATTAGAAGCTAGAAGAGCGGAGAAAGCTGCTAGTAAGTCTAAAGGGAAAAACAAAGTGCAGAAGTTGAAAGAAGTTTAATATGGTAAAGAGGCTGTCCCTGAGAAGGGTCAGCCTCTTTTTGTTATGGGTAACATGTGTCTGGGTTTTCAAACGATTTACTGGACCTCTTCACTTTTGGTGCTTGAATTTGAAATCATTTCTGAAACGGTAACAAGGGTCAGTTTTTTTGCTTGTAGGTCATGAATAAGTTCTGGTAACGCTTTGTTAGTCTGTTTGGCAGAGTCAGAGGCGTGTAATAGGACGATATCTCCTTTGTCTGCTCGGTGAACGTTTTGGACAATCTTATCAACCCCTGGATTGGTCCAGTCTTGAGAATCAATGCTCCAATGTACAACGGTATAGCCATAGCGCTCGCTTATTTTGAGAAGCCTGCGGTCGAAATGACCGGTGGGGGCGCGTAGTAAGGTTATATCTTTAACATTTAGTTTTTTAAATGCTTCTTGGGCTCTGCCTATATCTTGCTGAATTTCTTCATCCTTTAATTCGGAATAATCTTTATAAGCGTATCCTAGCATTCCGATTTCATAGCCTTCTTTTATAATCGATTCAACTATTTCTGGATGTCTCTCCGCCCAAGAACCAGAAAGAAAGAAAGTAGCTGATCGAACGTTTTCCTTTTTGAGGGTTTTTAAAATAGGTACTGTTCTTTCGTCGCCCCATCCGATATTAAAAGTTAAAGCAATGTTCTTTTCTCCTTTATACACGGCTTTAGGGCCGCCCGAAGTAGAAAATACAGGGGCATGAAATAGATTTTGTACAAACAAAAACCAGGCGGAAAAGAAAGCTGCTAATAATATTAGGGCGGCTTGCTTAAACCCTCTTGAATGAAGAACCCAAAAAAACTTCATGTTTCATCACCTCGTCCATCTTCTCTTTTTTTCATCCTATGCTGTTTTTTGAGATATATAACCTAGTTACATCAGAAAGCATTTATAAAATCAGGATAACTGGTACAACATACATACATACGTGTGGAGGTGGGGACAGTGTTCGGTATGATCATTGATCAACAAGAGCGGCTTGAAATAGAATATCTGTTAAAAAGAGAAATGGATGAGATTTTATTTGATTTTCAGGATGAAAGAATAGAACGTATCGTAAAGAATGCTATGGAGGAGCGGTATAAGATTTTGTTTGCGTTATTTAAGCGTGTAGCACCAGCAAATGAGTGTATGAGATATATTCCTGGTCACTTGAAGTCCAAAGATTAAGCGTTATTAATGTCTTTTGGATAAGGTTTTAGTACCGGACTTATTTTTTTATAAAAAAAGCAAAAAGAATCTTGACTATTGTTTTTAACGCTGATATATTAATAAAGCTGCTACAAGAGCTGACCGAGTATTCAACGGGTTATGAAAAACTTTTTTTAAAAAAGTTATTGACGCAGTAAAAGCTATTATGTTATGATAATCAAGTCGCTTCGGAAGAAACGACAACGAAATTGCTCTTTGAAAACTGAACAAAACAAAGCGTCAACGTTTTAAAGAAGTGAGTACACACTATAAAAACAACCGAGCAAGTCAAACATTCTACGGAGAGTTTGATCCTGGCTCAGGATGAACGCTGGCGGCGTGCCTAATACATGCAAGTCGAGCGAATTGTTGAGTTTACTCAACAGTTAGCGGCGGACGGGTGAGTAACACGTGGGCAACCTGCCTATAAGACTGGGATAACTTCGGGAAACCGGAGCTAATACCGGATATGTTCTTTTCTCGCATGAGAGAAGATGGAAAGACGGCGTCTCGCTGTCACTTATAGATGGGCCCGCGGCGCATTAGCTAGTTGGTGAGGTAATGGCTCACCAAGGCAACGATGCGTAGCCGACCTGAGAGGGTGATCGGCCACACTGGGACTGAGACACGGCCCAGACTCCTACGGGAGGCAGCAGTAGGGAATCTTCCGCAATGGACGAAAGTCTGACGGAGCAACGCCGCGTGAACGATGAAGGCTTTCGGGTCGTAAAGTTCTGTTGTTAGGGAAGAACAAGTACCAGAGTAACTGCTGGTACCTTGACGGTACCTAACCAGAAAGCCACGGCTAACTACGTGCCAGCAGCCGCGGTAATACGTAGGTGGCAAGCGTTATCCGGAATTATTGGGCGTAAAGCGCGCGCAGGTGGTTCCTTAAGTCTGATGTGAAAGCCCCCGGCTCAACCGGGGAGGGTCATTGGAAACTGGGGAACTTGAGTGTAGAAGAGGAAAGTGGAATTCCACGTGTAGCGGTGAAATGCGTAGAGATGTGGAGGAACACCAGTGGCGAAGGCGACTTTCTGGTCTATAACTGACACTGAGGCGCGAAAGCGTGGGGAGCAAACAGGATTAGATACCCTGGTAGTCCACGCCGTAAACGATGAGTGCTAAGTGTTAGAGGGTTTCCGCCCTTTAGTGCTGCAGCTAACGCATTAAGCACTCCGCCTGGGGAGTACGGCCGCAAGGCTGAAACTCAAAGGAATTGACGGGGGCCCGCACAAGCGGTGGAGCATGTGGTTTAATTCGAAGCAACGCGAAGAACCTTACCAGGTCTTGACATCCTCTGACACTCCTAGAGATAGGACGTTCCCCTTCGGGGGACAGAGTGACAGGTGGTGCATGGTTGTCGTCAGCTCGTGTCGTGAGATGTTGGGTTAAGTCCCGCAACGAGCGCAACCCTTGATCTTAGTTGCCAGCATTCAGTTGGGCACTCTAAGGTGACTGCCGGTGATAAACCGGAGGAAGGTGGGGATGACGTCAAATCATCATGCCCCTTATGACCTGGGCTACACACGTGCTACAATGGATGGTACAAAGAGCTGCAAACTCGCGAGGGTAAGCGAATCTCATAAAGCCATTCTCAGTTCGGATTGCAGGCTGCAACTCGCCTGCATGAAGCCGGAATCGCTAGTAATCGCGGATCAGCATGCCGCGGTGAATACGTTCCCGGGCCTTGTACACACCGCCCGTCACACCACGAGAGTTTGTAACACCCGAAGTCGGTGAGGTAACCGCAAGGAGCCAGCCGCCTAAGGTGGGACAGATGATTGGGGTGAAGTCGTAACAAGGTAGCCGTATCGGAAGGTGCGGCTGGATCACCTCCTTTCTAAGGAAAATTAACGTGACGCTTTTGTTTTGTTCAGTTTTGAATGAGTAATTCATTCAACCTTGTTCTTTGAAAACTAGATAATAGATAGAAGGCAAATTTTGCATCAATTTTTAAAACACCGAATGTTTTTTTTAGTAGGTTAAGTTAGAAAGGGCGCACGGTGGATGCCTTGGCACTAGGAGCCGATGAAGGACGGGACTAACACCGATATGCTTTGGGGAGCTGTAAGTAAGCGTTGATCCAGAGATTTCCGAATGGGGAAACCCACTGTTCGTAATGGAACAGTATCTTTACCTGAATACATAGGGTACTGAAGGCAGACCCGGGGAACTGAAACATCTAAGTACCCGGAGGAAGAGAAAGCAATAGCGATTTCCTGAGTAGCGGCGAGCGAAACGGAATCAGCCCAAACCAAGAGGCTTGCCTCTTGGGGTTGTAGGACACTCAATATGGAGTTACAAAGGAACGGGGTAAATGAAGAGGTCTGGAAAGGCCCGTCAAAGAAGGTAAAAACCCTGTAGTTGAAACTTCGTTCCCTCCTGAGTGGATCCTGAGTACGGCGGGACACGAGAAATCCCGTCGGAAACAGGGAGGACCATCTCCCAAGGCTAAATACTCCCTAGTGACCGATAGTGAACCAGTACCGTGAGGGAAAGGTGAAAAGCACCCCGGAAGGGGAGTGAAATAGATCCTGAAACCGTGTGCTTACAAGTAATCAGAGCCCGTTAATGGGTGATGGTGTGCCTTTTGTAGAATGAACCGGCGAGTTACGATCCCATGCGAGGTTAAGTTGAAAAGACGGAGCCGCAGCGAAAGCGAGTCTGAATAGGGCGAATTAGTATGTGGTCGTAGACCCGAAACCAGGTGATCTACCCATGTCCAGGGTGAAGTTCAGGTAACACTGAATGGAGGCCCGAACCCACGCACGTTGAAAAGTGCGGGGATGAGGTGTGGGTAGCGGAGAAATTCCAATCGAACCTGGAGATAGCTGGTTCTCTCCGAAATAGCTTTAGGGCTAGCCTCAAGATGAGAGTATTGGAGGTAGAGCACTGATTGGACTAGGGGCCCCCAACGGGTTACCGAATTCAGTCAAACTCCGAATGCCAAATACTTATTCTTGGGAGTCAGACTGCGAGTGATAAGATCCGTAGTCAAAAGGGAAACAGCCCAGACCACCAGCTAAGGTCCCAAAGTATACGTTAAGTGGAAAAGGATGTGGAGTTGCTTAGACAACCAGGATGTTGGCTCAGAAGCAGCCACCATTTAAAGAGTGCGTAATAGCTCACTGGTCGAGTGACTCCGCGCCGAAAATGTACCGGGGCTAAACGTATCACCGAAGCTGTGGATGGACACCGTAGGGTGTCCGTGGTAGGAGAGCGTTCTAAGGGCGTCGAAGCTAGACCGTAAGGACTGGTGGAGCGCTTAGAAGTGAGAATGCCGGTATGAGTAGCGAAAGAAGGGTGAGAATCCCTTCCACCGAATGCCCAAGGTTTCCTGAGGAAGGCTCGTCCGCTCAGGGTTAGTCGGGACCTAAGCCGAGGCCGAAAGGCGTAGGCGATGGATAACAGGTTGATATTCCTGTACCACCAATTTATCGTTTGAACGATGGGGGGACGCAGGAGGATAGGGTAAGCGCGCTGTTGGATATGCGCGTCTAAGCAGTTAGGCCGGAAACGAGGCAAATCCCGTTTCCATTAAGGCGGAGCTGTGATAGCGAGGGAAATTAAGTACCGAAGTTCCTGATTCCACACTGCCTAGAAAAGCCTCTAGTGAGATAAAGGGTGCCCGTACCGCAAACCGACACAGGTAGGCGAGGAGAGAATCCTAAGGTGTGCGAGAGAACTCTCGTTAAGGAACTCGGCAAAATGACCCCGTAACTTCGGGAGAAGGGGTGCTTTTTAGGGTGAATAGCCCGGAAAAGCCGCAGTGAATAGGCCCAGGCGACTGTTTAGCAAAAACACAGGTCTCTGCGAAGCCGCAAGGCGAAGTATAGGGGCTGACGCCTGCCCGGTGCTGGAAGGTTAAGGGGAGAGGTTAGCGTAAGCGAAGCTTTGAACCGAAGCCCCAGTAAACGGCGGCCGTAACTATAACGGTCCTAAGGTAGCGAAATTCCTTGTCGGGTAAGTTCCGACCCGCACGAAAGGCGTAACGATCTGGGCACTGTCTCAACGAGAGACTCGGTGAAATTATAGTACCTGTGAAGATGCAGGTTACCCGCGACAGGACGGAAAGACCCCGTGGAGCTTTACTGTAACCTGATATTGAATTTTGGTACAGCTTGTACAGGATAGGTAGGAGCCTTTGAAACCGGAGCGCTAGCTTCGGTGGAGGCATTGGTGGGATACTACCCTGGCTGTATTGAAATTCTAACCCGCGCCCCTTATCGGGGTGGGAGACAGTGTCAGGTGGACAGTTTGACTGGGGCGGTCGCCTCCTAAAGAGTAACGGAGGCGCCCAAAGGTTCCCTCAGAATGGTTGGAAATCATTCGTAGAGTGTAAAGGCACAAGGGAGCTTGACTGCGAGACCTACAAGTCGAGCAGGGACGAAAGTCGGGCTTAGTGATCCGGTGGTTCCGCATGGAAGGGCCATCGCTCAACGGATAAAAGCTACCCCGGGGATAACAGGCTTATCTCCCCCAAGAGTCCACATCGACGGGGAGGTTTGGCACCTCGATGTCGGCTCATCGCATCCTGGGGCTGTAGTCGGTCCCAAGGGTTGGGCTGTTCGCCCATTAAAGCGGTACGCGAGCTGGGTTCAGAACGTCGTGAGACAGTTCGGTCCCTATCCGTCGTGGGCGCAGGAAATTTGAGAGGAGCTGTCCTTAGTACGAGAGGACCGGGATGGACGCACCGCTGGTGTACCAGTTGTCTTGCCAAAGGCATAGCTGGGTAGCTACGTGCGGACGGGATAAGTGCTGAAAGCATCTAAGCATGAAGCCCCCCTCAAGATGAGATTTCCCATAGCGTAAGCTAGTAAGATCCCTGAAAGATGATCAGGTAGATAGGTTTGAGGTGGAAGCGTGGTGACACGTGGAGCTGACAAATACTAATCGATCGAGGACTTAACCATTCGTTTTAATATTGTGCATTAACCTTCCTATTATCTAGTTTTGAAAGAACAAGAAATTTGTTCTTGAAAAATCCATAAAAAGATATTATAATAATAAATGTCTTTGATAAATGAATAATGTCTGGTAATGATGGCGAAGAGGCCACACCCGTTCCCATTCCGAACACGGAAGTTAAGCTCTTCAGCGCCGATGGTAGTTGGGGGTCTCCCCCTGTGAGAGTAGGACATTGCCAGGCAGATTCACTTTTAATTTTTATCTATCGAAGAGTTTTAGGAAACATTATACCATTCCGCAGTAGCTCAGTGGTAGAGCATTCGGCTGTTAACCGAACGGTCGTAGGTTCGA
This sequence comes from Peribacillus sp. FSL H8-0477, assembly GCF_038002765.1. Lineage (NCBI taxonomy): Bacteria > Bacillati > Bacillota > Bacilli > Caryophanales > Bacillaceae > Peribacillus > Peribacillus sp. FSL H8-0477. The sequence continues at coordinate 63,113 of NZ_JBBODE010000002.1, forward strand.
GTCCTACCTGCGGAGCCATGCTTCCATAGCTCAGTAGGTAGAGCACTTCCATGGTAAGGAAGAGGTCAGCGGTTCGAATCCGCTTGGGAGCTTACTAGTTTACTTGGAATTGATATGAAAATTAGTTAGGCCCCTTGGTCAAGCGGTTAAGACACCGCCCTTTCACGGCGGTAACACGGGTTCGAATCCCGTAGGGGTCACCACTTTATATATATGGAGGATTAGCTCAGCTGGGAGAGCATCTGCCTTACAAGCAGAGGGTCGGCGGTTCGATCCCGTCATCCTCCACCATGTTTTATTTTACACTTGCCGGTGTAGCTCAACTGGTAGAGCAACTGACTTGTAATCAGTAGGTTGGGGGTTCAAGTCCTCTTGCCGGCACTGTTTTTCTGGAGGGGTAGCGAAGTGGCTAAACGCGGCGGACTGTAAATCCGCTCCTTAGGGTTCGGCAGTTCGAATCTGCCCCCCTCCACCATTATAAAATCAATTAGTGGACAGTTATATATTTTCTCATTTAGGGGAATATATGATTACCACCTATTTTTTTGTCAGGTATACAATATATTGGGCTATAGCCAAGCGGTAAGGCAACGGACTTTGACTCCGTCATGCGTAGGTTCAAATCCTGCTAGCCCAGCCATATTATTATATGAAGTATCAAGTGCTCAGTTGTGAGTTTACGTTTGAATAGTAAACATATACATCTGACTTTTTATTTTGTTAATTAATATGAGCCATTAGCTCAGTTGGTAGAGCATCTGACTTTTAATCAGAGGGTCGTAGGTTCGAATCCTACATGGCTCACTTTTATGCGGAAGTAGTTCAGCGGTAGAATACAACCTTGCCAAGGTTGGGGTCGCGGGTTCGAACCCCGTCTTCCGCTCCATCTCAATCGTACATTACTGTACAAGAGGGGCCTTAGCTCAGCTGGGAGAGCGCCTGCCTTGCACGCAGGAGGTCAGCGGTTCGATCCCGCTAGGCTCCATACAAAAACCTTAAACCATTCTTTGGTTTAAGGTTTTTTTTGTATCTTTATACAACCTTTTGTTTTGTTGAACCATCTGCCTATATTGGTATAAAATGGTTTAAAGGGGTTGAGGAATTGAAGATAGAGAAAATAACAATCATTGGTCTGCCTATGGATCTCGGTCAAAATAGACGTGGGGTAGATATGGGACCAAGTGCAATCAGGTATGCCGAGGTAGTAGAGAAACTTGGAAGCTTAGGGATTGATGTAGAGGATTTAGGAGACATTACGATTGGAAGACCCGAACAGTTGGCTGCTTCAGAAACAAAGCTGAATAACTTGAAAGAGGTCACTGTCGGGAGCAGGGTGCTGGCAGAAAAAGTCGATGCTATTCTGGGTAAGAACTCATTTCCTCTTGTATTAGGTGGGGATCATTCAATTGCCATTGGAACATTAGCAGGAGCGTCAAAACACTATGAGAATCTGGGTGTGATTTGGTTTGATGCTCATGGCGATCTAAATACAGATGAGACGACGCCTTCTGGTAATATTCATGGGATGTCACTAGCAGTTAGTATAGGGCTGGGAAACGATGGGCTTGTAAACATCCATGGATACTCGCCTAAAATTAAACCCGAAAATATTGTCATTATTGGTGCTCGTTCTTTAGATGAGGGAGAAAGAGAATTAATAAGTTCGAAAGAGATTAAAGTTTTTTCGATGCATGAAATTGATAGACGCGGGATGGCAGCAGTAATGGAAGAGACTATTGCTTTCTTTAAAGATAAAACAGACGGTGTCCATTTATCAGTAGATATGGATGCGTTAGATCCGATAGATGCTCCAGGAGTAGGAACCCCCGTGTTGGGAGGAATCACATACAGAGAAAGTCATCTGGCGATGGAAATGCTTTCAGAGTCAGGTATTGTGACTTCTGCTGAATTTGTAGAAGTTAATCCTATCCTAGATGAAAAAAATAAAACAGCGACGGTTGCTGTTGCCTTAATGGGTTCTTTGTTTGGAGAAAAGTTAGTGTAAAGTAGATTACACTGCTTTTACATAATGCAAGACAATTAAACAGTAACTTCCTCGTTACTGTTTTTTGGTTAGATGAATATATTGAATGATTAAAGTATCCAGTTCTGCGCTGACCTCTACTACTCGATTATCTCTTATTGAGGAATATCCTGCCAAATGAATCATTCTTTCTCTATATTCTTCTATTCTGGTTAACAGCTGTTCTGCTATCATAGTAAAGACATCCTCACTTTGTTTTGTATTTTTAAACAATTTACCCAATATTAATTTAATTAAACAATAAATGTTAAAATTTGATAAAATTAAAGTAATTATTTTTTGAAACCTTTTAGCGTGCGATTCGTAAGTATCGTATAGCCGCATGAGCGGGGGTAATACACAAAATGGAAGTCATCATTAAACAGAGGATTAATCAGGTCTTAAAGGGAGACCAAAATGCGTTTGGGGAAATTGTTGAATTGTATAAGGATAAGGTTTTTCAATTGTGCTTTAGAATGCTTGGAAACCGTCATGAGGCCGAGGATATGGCACAAGAGGCATTCGTTCGTGCATTTGTTAATATTCACCGATTTAATATTCAAATGAAGTTTTCAACATGGTTATACCGAATTGCAACAAATTTATGTATTGACAGAATCCGTAAAAAGAAACCAGATTACTTCTTGGATGCTGAAGTAGCTGGGACAGATGGGTTAAATATGTATTCAATAATTGCTGATGATAGTGCTTTACCTGAAGATGAGGTAGAGTCATTAGAGCTGCAGGAGACCATACAAGACGAGATTCTAAAGCTTCCAGAGAAGTATCGATCGGTGATTGTCTTGAAGTACATTGAGGAATTATCCCTAAAAGAAATAAGCGATATTTTGGATCTGCCAATTGGAACGGTCAAAACGAGAATTCACCGAGGCCGTGAAGCATTGAGAAAACAATTGAGTAACTTTTAAAAAGAAGGTGAAAAACGATGAGTTGCCACGAGGATATCGTTGACTATATGCATGATTATTTAGACGAAGCGATAACAGAAGAAAACAAAGAACATTTACGAGAACATTTGCAAAGTTGTGCTGATTGTCGTTCCTATTTTCATGATATGAAAAAGGCGATAGCTCTAGTTCAGAGTACGGCTAGGATTAAAGCGCCCGATGATTTTACAGCACGAGTAATGGCAAGTATTCCGAAGGAAAAGAAAAACATAGGGATGAAACGCTATTTGAGAAATCACCCTCTATTAACAGCGGCTTCATTGTTTATTGTCCTAATGGGCGGGTCGGTTTTCTCAACTTGGGGTGAGGAACAAAACTTTGCCGTGTCTAAGCAAGAAAACATTGTAGTTGAAAATGAAATGGTCATTATACCAGCCGGAAAAGTAGTTAAGGGCGACGTAGTAGTTAAGAATGGCGATATACGTATTGAAGGTGAAGTAAAGGGCGATGTAACGATTATTAATGGGGAGCAGTACTTGGCTTCTGCTGGTAAGGTAACGGGACAAATTGTTGTGATTGATGAGATGTTTGAATGGCTCTGGTTTAAAGTGAAAAGTACAGGAAAAGCTTTATTTAAGGGAGACGAGAACGAATAAATATAACTGACTTACTTGTATAATGAAGTAGAGCCTTTGCCCTATGGGTGCAGGCTTGTTTGGGTTTGCATATACTTAGGATTGTGTTTTTTTTCCTATTTACTAGGTATACTAACTTTAGAAGAATAAGAACATTAGTGGTATAATGGTTTAGTTACGATTAGCGTAAACGTTTTACTGATTGGAGGAAAAACCATGTCATTATCCACATTATCCAATCTTCCATTCATTGATTATGTAATCAATTTAATAGATATCCTCCTTGTATGGTTTGTTTTATATAAATTACTCGTCATTATACGAGGTACAAAAGCCATTCAACTATTAAAGGGGATTTTCGTAATTGTGATTGTCCGGAGTCTAAGCAGCTTAATCGGCTTTAATACACTGGGCTGGCTAATGCAGCAAGTAATGAACTGGGGAGTCCTCGCTGTTATTATCATCTTCCAGCCTGAATTACGCCGTGCCCTTGAACAGTTAGGAAGAGGGCAGTTGTTCACGAGGACAACTGTTGGACAGGAAGAAGATGAGCAGGATAGGTTAGTTGAAAGTATAGTGAAATCAACATCTTATATGGCTAAGCGTAGAATTGGCGCTTTAATCTCAATTGAAAAGGAAACAGATTTAAGTGATTACATAGAAACAGGCATACCTATAGAATCACACATTTCCTCAGAACTATTGATCAATATTTTTATACCAAATACACCGCTTCATGATGGAGCAGTTATTCTTCGAAATAATCAGATAGCTGCAGCTGCGTGTTATTTGCCGTTATCGGAAAGTCCGTTTATTTCAAAAGAACTTGGTACTAGACATAGAGCTGCTATGGGGGTTAGTGAGGCGACTGATTGTCTAACGATTATTGTATCGGAGGAAACAGGGAGTATATCCCTGACGAAAAACAGCGAGCTTTATCGTGATTTGGATATAGAAACATTTAAGAGTATGTTATCAAAAGAATTAATTTTGGATAACAAACAAGCTTCCTCGACACTCTGGAATTGGAGGGGGAAGAAAAATGGATAAATATACAAACAGCGTCTGGTTTTCAAGGTTGGTTGCTTTGGCAATAGCTGCTCTTCTATTTACATCTGTTAATTTCGAATCCAAAAATGAAAATGGTTCCTTGGGTTTTAATACGCCTGGTAAGGTTTCTCAAGAAGTAATAGAAGATGTACCAGTTGAAATAGATTATGATCAAGAAAACTTGGTCGTTACAGGTGCCCCGGAAACAGTGAGAATTACCCTTGAAGGGGTTAAAAGTTTGCTGCTCTCGGCTAAAACTCAACGAGATTTCCAAGTCTATATTGACCTTTCTGATCCTGAAATTACATTGGGAGAGAAAAAGGTACCGTTAAAAATCCGTAATCTTAATGAAAAATTAACAGCTACCCTCTCACCTGCGTATGCAACCGTTATGGTTCAGGAAAAGGTGACAAAAGAATTTTCAGTAGATGTTGATTACAACCGTTCGTTATTAGAAGAGGGATACACAGCTGAAAATCCAACGAGTAATCCTCAAACGGTTAAGATCACAGGAGCCAAAGATGTTATTGATCAAATTTCTTTTGTAAAAGCGACACTTGGTTTAACAAAAGGAATGGATGAATCAGTTAATCGTGAAGCAACCGTTAAAGCGCTGGATCGAGACCTGAATAAGCTTAATGTGACGATTGAACCAGCAGTGGTGAACGTCTCATTAAAAGTGAATATTCCTTCTAAAACAGTCCCAATTAGGCCAATACAGTCAGGCAAGCTAAAGAGCGGACTGGAGATAAAAAGTCTGACCACGGATGATAAAGAAGTGACGATTTATGGAAAAGAATCAGTTCTTGAGAACATCAACGAAGTTACTGTCCCAGTCAACGTTTCTAATATAACAGGGGATGCTGTATATGAACTTCCAATTAGTGTTCCAGATGATGTGAAAAAAGTTTCGAAGGATACAGTGAAGGTGAACATTAAGACCAAAAAAGCGGATTCTGATTCGGAGACTGATTCCGAAACTGAGCCCGATACCGATTCTGAGACTACTAAACCCGATGATACAAACAATGCAGATAAACCTGTAGATAACCCGACTGAGGATACCAATACAGATGAAGATGAAGAGGTAAGCATTCAAACCAAGAAATTCTCGAATCTTAAGATCCAAACAGTTGGGCTGGACAATGATCGTTCGATGAAGTTTGTAAATCCTTCAATTGGCTCGATGGGTATTACCTTTAAGGGCACTAGAGCCGAGTTGAATAAACTTAAAGAGGCGAATATACAGTTATCTGTTAATGTAAGTCAGTTGGAAGCAGGGACTCATGATGTCGCTGTGCAGGTTAAGGCGCCGGATAAAACAAATTGGGAACTTGATTCAAGAATGGTCACAATTTCTATTACTGATAATGAGGAAGAGACTTCCTAACGTTTACGGGAACAATTAGAAAAAGGAGCGATTATGAAAATGGGTAAATATTTTGGTACTGACGGGGTAAGAGGGGTTGCCAACAGCGAGTTGACACCAGAATTGGCTTTTAAACTAGGACGTTTCGGCGGATACGTACTAACAAAAGATACACAGCGTCCTAAAGTTTTAATTGGCAGGGATACCCGAATTTCCGGTCATATGCTTGAAGGAGCCCTTGTTGCTGGTCTTTTATCAATCGGAGCAGAAGTCATGCGCTTAGGTGTTATTTCTACACCAGGGGTTGCTTATCTTACGAAGGCGCTAAGTTCCGAAGCTGGTGTTATGATTTCAGCATCGCATAATCCGGTTGAGGATAATGGGATTAAATTCTTTGGACCAGATGGCTTCAAGTTGTCAGATGCACAAGAAAATGAAATTGAGGCATTAATGGATTTATCAGATGATACACTTCCAAGACCAGTGGGAGAAAACCTTGGCCACGTAAATGATTATTTTGAAGGCGGCCAGAAATATTTGCAATATCTAAAACAAACAATTGATGAGGACTTCACAGGTATACATATAGCTCTTGATTGTGCACATGGAGCAACGTCATCCTTGGCAACCCATTTATTTGCGGACCTTGATGCTGATATCTCAACCATGGGAGCATCTCCAAATGGACTGAATATCAATAAAGGAGTTGGGTCAACACATCCTGAAGCACTTTCAGCCTTTTTACTCGAAAAAGGGGCCAGTATCGGGTTAGCATTTGATGGTGACGGTGACCGGTTAATTGCCATTGATGAAAAAGGACAGATTGTCGATGGTGACCAAATCATGTACATCTGTGCACGATATATGAATGATCATAACCTTCTTAAGCATGGAACGGTCGTATCAACAGTAATGAGTAACCTTGGCTTCTATAAAGGGACTGAGGAGCATGGAATTAAAAGCATCCAAACGGCAGTCGGCGATCGCTATGTAGTAGAAGAAATGAAAAAAGGCGGATATAATTTAGGCGGCGAACAATCAGGCCATATTATTTTCCTTGATCACATCACCACTGGTGATGGTCTGTTAACTGGCTTACAGTTGGTAAACATCATGAATATGACGAAAAAGTCACTTTCTGAGCTTGCAGGCGAAATGAAAAAGTTCCCGCAAAAGCTTGTGAATATTCGTGTTACAGATAAACATGGTGTAACTGAAAATGAAAAGGTTCATGCGATTATCAGCGAGGTGGAAGCTGAGATGAATGGAAATGGACGAATTTTGGTCCGTCCTTCAGGAACAGAACCATTAGTACGAGTGATGGCAGAAGCTCCAACGGCTGATCAATGTGAAACATATGTTGATCGTATCGCCGCTGTTGTAAAAGAAGAAATGGGTTTAGCTGAGTAAAAAAGACCTAATATAAAAAAACAAATATGCATAAGAGGAACGCTTTTTTCCTCTTATGCATATTTTTATAACTAGATCAGTTTTAACTGATTTGATATATATGCGCGATTAAAGGAATATTAAATTGACGGAAAGACCATTATGGGTTATGATAATCCTGTTTTAACATCCATTTTTTCAAGAAATGGGTATTTAAATGGAAAGGAAGGGCAAGTAGTAGATTCAAACAAAGCGCCTGAACTAAGCGTACGGTTTTAAAGGCTTAGTTGACGAGGAGGAGGTTTATCGATATTTCGGCGGATACCTCCCGGCTGAACGTGTACAGCCGCAGGAACCTTGACCTTAAAACAGCGTGGCAACGCGCTGCACAAAGGGTGAGGGATACACATATAAAAATATAAGAGACAAGGGGGCAGGAGTGCCCCCGTGCATTCCTGTTCCCTTGCTTAGACGGAGGAACGGATTTATGTGTGGAATTGTTGGATATATCGGTAATACGGATGCAAAGGAAATTTTGTTAAAAGGATTGGAAAAGCTAGAATATAGAGGATACGATTCTGCAGGAATAGCAGTTGTAACTGAATCTGGTGTTCAAGTATTTAAGGAAAAAGGCCGGATTGCTGATCTTCGCAGTGTTGTAGATGAAACAGTTCTAGCTCACACAGGAATTGGCCATACTAGATGGGCAACTCATGGTGTGCCAAGCCATAACAATGCACATCCGCATCAGAGTACATCAGGTCGTTTGACCCTGGTGCATAATGGTGTAATTGAAAACTATTTAGGTCTTAAACGTGAGTATCTAGAGGACGTTACGTTTGCTAGTGATACAGATACTGAAGTCATTGTTATGCTTATTGAGAAGTTTGTGAATGATGGTCTTACAGTAGAAGCGGCTTTCCGTAAAACGTTAAAGCTGTTAAAAGGATCATATGCACTCGCTTTATTGGATAATCAAAATGAAGATGTAATCTTCGTTGCTAAGAATAAGAGTCCATTATTAGTAGGTGTTGGTTCTGATTTTAACGTAGTGGCTTCCGATGCAATGGCGATGATACAAGTGACTGATCAGTATTTGGAAATCATGGATAAAGAAATGGTTTTCGTTTCAAAAGAAAAGGTAACGATTAAAAACCTAGAAGGGGAAGAAATTCTCCGTGCACCATATACAGCTGAAATCGATGCTAGTGATATCGAAAAAGGCACATATCCGCATTATATGCTGAAAGAAATTGACGAACAGCCGCTGGTTATTCGTAAAATAGTTCAAGCGTATCAAAATGAGGAAGGCAAGCTGACGATTGATTATAATATTTCAGAAGCTGTTAGTGAAGCTGACCGCGTGTATATTGTTGCGTGTGGAACGAGTTATCATGCTGGTTTAATCGGTAAGCAGTTCATTGAAAAAATGGCTAAGATTCCAGTCGAGGTCCATGTGGCGTCTGAATTTGTTTACAACATGCCGATACTTTCGGAAAAGCCGCTGTTCATTTTCATTTCTCAAAGTGGAGAAACTGCAGACAGCCGTGCCGTGCTTGTAGCAATTAAAGAACTTGGTTATAAATCATTAACGATTACGAATGTACAGGGTTCTACGCTTTCTCGTGAAGCAGACTTTACCATGCTGCTGCATGCAGGTCCAGAAATAGCTGTAGCATCTACAAAAGCATATACAGCTCAAATTGCCGTACTTGGTATCCTTGCTAACGTAGTTGCAGAATTCCGTGAGCAACAAGTTGATTTTGATCTAGTCAAAGAGCTAGGGATTATCGCTACGGTTATGGAAGCATTATGTGATTCCAAGGAACAATTTGAGGAAATTGCTCGTGAGTATCTTGCTGTAACACGTAACTGTTTCTTTATCGGCCGCTCTCTTGATTATTATGTTGGCTTAGAAGGGGCACTAAAGCTTAAAGAGATCTCGTACATCCAAGCAGAAGGATTTGCTGGCGGCGAACTCAAACATGGTACAATTGCGCTGATTGAAGAAGGAACACCAATTATTGCAATATCCACTCAAAATGAGGTAAACCTTAGCATACGAGGCAACGTAAAAGAAGTCGTAGCTCGTGGTGCGAATCCATGTATTATTGCCATGAAAGGTCTGGAAGAAGAAGACGATCGTTTTGTCATTCCAGAAGTTCATGAACTCTTATCACCTCTTGTCTCAGTAATACCGCTTCAACTAATTGCTTATTATGCAGCGCTGCAACGCGAATGTGACGTTGATAAGCCGCGTAACCTGGCAAAGAGTGTAACTGTCGAGTAAGAACTATATAAAAAAGAAGAACCGAAATCTCCTATTCTAGTAAATAGGGGGTTTCGGTTTTTCTTATTGATAAATTCCATTTTATTGGAAAACGGGTAATAAAGGAATCGGCCAATTTATGTTAAACTATAAAGAAGAGAAAGAATAAATAGGGAAAAGGTGAATGATAATGGATGTGCGGTTTCCAATTGGAGAATTACAAGTTCCTGAAAAAGTGACAGCAGAAAGTCTTCATGGATGGCTAAAGGAAATTGAGTCTTACGTAAGTAAATTAAGGGAAACGGTCAATTCATTAAGTGATGAGGAGTTAAGCAAAACATATCGAGAAGGCAGCTGGACCGTTCGTCAGCTAGTGCATCATATTGCAGATTCTCAGTTGAACATGTATCAACGATTGAAGCTGGCTTTAACAGACGAGAATCCAACTGTACCCGCTTTTGACGAAGAAAAGTGGGCAGTTCAACCGGATACAGAACTTCCAATTGAAAGTTCTATTAAAATGCTGGAAGGTTTAAATGAGCGGATTGTTTCTTTAGGACATAGGTTAACGGAAGAGCAATTAGAGCGAACCTTTACTCACCAAGTAAATGGGGAAGTAACAGTTGCAAAAAAAATTGCCAAATTAGCTTGGCACGAAGAGCACCACTTAGCTCATATAAAAATTGCATTATCAAATTAATAGTATGCAGGGAGTTGGCCTATTATTGAAATCGTTAGGTCAACTTTAAAAGTAAGGAATAGTACTTACTACAGGAACATAATCTAAATGATAACTCTAACTTCGTTGTTTAGGGGAAATTCCCTTGAAAGTATGGAAGGCTAATATACACCTTTAGTCATCCAAATAAAGATTGTACTAAACCGCATATATAATGAAAAATGGACAATAGGCTTTCACTTATTGTCTTTTTTATCGTATCTAAAGTAATGTCCAAGAGTATGAAAACAATAAGTTTGCTATTGTTGAATAAAAAGGAATAAAGTGTTAATATAAACAGCTGATTGTTATATTATAGATACTATCGTTTTAGGAGGTTGTTACATTAAGTTACTACTAGTGAGAACAAGGTCGGGCATAAAGCTAGTATAAATAAAAGTCTTTTACACTATAAGGCTTTCTTTTTTTATGTGGTAAATACTATACAAATAGAATTGATGGAGGATTTATGAGTAATTTATATGAAAAGCGCAATAAAATTGTGCTTCCATTTTTAATCGCAGCTTTTTTCGGTCTTTTTAATGAAACAGCTTTAAATATGGCGTTTGTTGAGATTGCCAAAGATTTTGGTATTGAAACATCTACCGTACAATGGCTTACAACTGGCTATTTATTAGTACTGGGTATTTTTGTTCCTGTTTCTTCTTTCTTAATGCAGCGCTTTACAACACGCCAATTATTCGCAGCTTCACTAACTCTATCAGTGATTGGAACGTTTATTGCAGCTATTGCACCAAACTTTGCTGTATTGTTGATTGCCCGGGTTGTGCAGGCGCTTGGTACTGCAATTGTTTTACCTCTCATGACAACCGTTGTTTTACTTGTTTATCCCGCTGCAAAACGAGGAGCTGCAATGGGTAAAATCGGTTTAGTCATTGTCTTTGCACCAGCGATAGGTCCAACGCTTTCCGGCATTATTTTAGAGCAGCTTTCATGGCACTTTATTTTTTGGGTGACATTACCATTCTTGCTGATTGCCTTATTCGTTGGTATGCGTTTTATTGAAAACGTGAGTGAAGTACGCCCGACGAAGCTTGATTTCATTTCTTTTTTACTTTCGACAATTGGTTTTGGCGGCGTCGTATACGGCTTCAGTATTTCGGGTGAAAGGGGGACATTTTTAACAACGGAAGTATATATTGCAGTAGGTGTTGGACTTGCCGCACTTATAATCTTTACGATCCGTCAGCTTAAATTGGAAACACCTATGTTAAATGTCCGAGTCTTTAAATATCCAATGTTCACATTAGGTGTCATTATTATCTTGGCGGTTATGATGACGTTATTATCTGTTATGGTGTTACTACCTATTTATCTGCAAAATGCGCTAATGCTGGCTCCAATGGCCGCTGGCTTACTTTTGCTGCCAGGCGGTGTGGTCAACGCGTTCATGTCCGTTGTGGCTGGGAATTTATTTGATAAATTCGGACCAAAATGGATGGTGCTAAGCGGAATGCTGTTAGCCATTATCAGTTTACTCTTTTTACGTATGATTGATCTGGATACAACAAGTATCTATATAATAATGATGCATGTTATTTTATTGATTGGTATTTCATTTATTATGATGCCTGCTCAAACGAACGGGTTAAATGAGTTGCCGCGTGAATTATATACAGATGGTTCAGCGGTTATGAATACCTTACAACAAGTAGCTGGTGCAATTGGTACAGCGGTAGCGGTTACCATTATGTCAATTACACAAAAAGGCTATGACAATCCTATTGTTGGGTTAGTTGAAGGGGTGCAAAATTCAATTATATTTGGATTGATTATCTCAATTATCGCTTTTATAGTGTCACTTTTCTTAAAACGAGTCAGTACAGAGCAAGGAAAACAAGGAAATTAAGCATCAAAAAGACACTAAAACATGTACATATGTTTTGGTGTCTTTTTGCTGTCTAAACTAAAGTTCGAGCAAGGCGGAAACCAAGGTCTTCTATGCAAAATGATGGGTGACTTCGACGTCGACACGTGGATCCGCAGCCTCTTTCGTCTTCAGCCCAGCTTCCCCCGCGGAAAATTCTACAGGGACCGTATTCTTTTTCATCATATACATCCCAGCACCATTCCCAGACATTCCCTATCATATCGTATAAGCCCCACGCATTAGGCTCTTTTTTTCCTACTTTACAAAGTTCACCTCCTGAATTCTCTTTATACCAAGCAATATTATTAATATCTCCGTATCTATATCCGGCTGTTTCTGCTTTGCATGCAAATTGCCATTCTGCTTCTGATGGAAGGCGATACCCGTTTGCTTCCCAATCACAATTAATCCCTTCAAAAGTAGACGTATAACATCTCGATAATCCTGCTGCATCCGAAAGGAGATTACATAAATAAATCGCCTCATACCAAGAAAGATTAACAACTGGTTTTTGCTTATTTATTGAGGAGGTTTTCTTTGTTAGTAACTTATATTGTTCACCAGTTACAGGATACTGACCAAGAAGAAATGGTTCTATTTTAACACTCCAGTTCTTTTTTGTCCGGTCATCTCTTAATACTATTTCTCCACCTTGAATAGGAACCATAGGAAAGCGAAAATCCTTCTGTACACCACTCAATCTATCGGCCTCCTTACTAGTATTTACTTTATGGTGAATTTCTTAGTTTTTAATCATGACGTCGTTTTAGAGTTAAAAACTAGTCATATGTAGGTACATTGGTTTAAAGATGGGTTCACTGCGGGGACTCCTTTAATGTTAAATTTTGATAATATTATTCTCAATTGGATAATCGGGTTGGAATTAAGAAAGAGTCAGTATATAATGAATCTTGTATGTAATGATAATCATTTTCATTAAGAGGATTATTTAAAAATAGAAAATAGAATAAATGGGGATTATGAAATGAGATTATGGATGTTAGTAGTGGCAGCTGTTATCTTATCTTTCGTCTCACTGTTTATAGGAGCCATAGATATTAAGCCAACTGATTTATTGGATTTCCAATCAGATGAAGTTCACATTTTTCTGGTAAGTCGTTTACCACGATTAATGGCTATTATCTTAGCTGGTGCAGGTATGAGTATTGCCGGGTTGATTATGCAATCATTGAGCCGCAATAAATTCGTATCTCCTACAACAGCAGGTACGTTAGATGCAGCAAAATTAGGTATTGTTATAGCAATGATTTTTTTCACAAATGTTACATATATGCAGAAAATTATTTTCGGTTTTACCTTTGCCCTAGTTGGAACGTTTATCTTTATGCGTCTATTAGATCGCATTAAATTCAAAGATGTTATTTTTGTACCACTAATCGGTATTATGTACGGAAATATCATTTCATCAGTGACAACCTTTTTAGGCTATGAAGCAGAAATTTTACAAAACGTGAGTGCATTCTTTCTCGGTAGCTTTACTTTAGTTGTTTCCGGCCGCTATGAGTTACTGTATGTAGCAGTACCAGCAATCATTCTTGCTTATATTTTTGCGAATAAGTTCATGGTTGCGGGGATGGGCGAGGATTTTGCGAAGAACCTAGGTTTGAGCTATAAAACGGTATTGAATATCGGTCTCGTTTTAATTGCAGTTATTTCAACGACAGTCGTTTTAACCGTAGGTGTTATCCCATTCTTAGGATTGATTGTTCCTAATATCGTCTCGCTGTATCTAGGGGATAATTTACGCAAAACCATTCCTCATACTATTGTGCTTGGTGCCGTATTCCTCCTTGTATGTGATATTCTGAGCCGTATTGTTGTAGCTCCGTATGAAATTCCGGTTAATACAACGGTAGCGGTTATCGGTAGTGCAATCTTCTTAATCATGTTACTTAGGGGGAAAGCATATGCAAAGTAGTGTGAAGAAGGGTAATACAATAAAACTTTTAATTTTAGCAGTGATTGCGATTCTTTCAATTATTGGCTTCTTGTTTTACAACATTCAAGGCGGCTTTAGCTATGCCTTTCCGAAACGTGTAGTACGAGTTTGTGCGATGATTATCACAGGCGTTGCGATTGCGTATGCGACAGTTATGTTCCAAACAGTAACACGCAACCGAATTTTAACACCATCCATTATTGGTGTGGATTCGATGTATGAAGTAGTCCAAACGGTGCTTTATTTCTTCTTAGGATCAGCATCAGTGTTCGTAGTTGACCGTTATGTAAACTTTGGGACAGCAATTGTGGTGATGGTTATCTTCGCATTACTATTGTATCGTTTCTTATTCCGTGCAGATAAGTATCCAATTTTCCTTCTGCTATTGGCTGGGATGATTATCGGTACATTGCTAGGAAGCTTAGTGACATTTTTACAAGTCATCATCGATCCAATAGAATATTTGAGTCTTCAAAGTCGTTTATTTGCAAGCTTTACCAATGTGAAATCGGAACTTGTGGGAATTTCCGCAATTATTTTACTGGCTTGCTTCATTTATGGCAGCCGAATGATGCGTGATTTAGATGTGATGAATTTAGGTCGTGATACGGCAATTAACTTAGGTGTGAATTACGATAAAATCGTGTTGAATGTACTTGTATTGGCATCGATTTTACTGGCAACATCAACAGCCTTAGTGGGTCCGATTACCTTCTTGGGACTAATCGTATCAAACTTGGCTTATCAATTTTTAGTTACATACAAGCATTCTGTTCTAATCCTGGGAGCAAGTTTAATTAGTATTATTGCACTTGTTGGTGGTCAGTTCCTTGTACAGCACGTTTTCCATTTAAATACGACGCTTAGCGTTATTATCAACTTTATCGGTGGCGTATACTTCATTTACTTATTACTTAAAGAAAGTAGGGCAGCAGGATGATAGAAATTAAAGGATTAACAAAGTTTTTTGGTAAAAAGCCTGTTGTAGAAGATGTGTCGGTGAAGATTGAAACGGGTAAAATCACATCATTTATCGGACCAAATGGCGCTGGTAAATCGACGTTATTATCCATGGTTAGTCGCTTACTAGATTCAGATACTGGTGAAGTGTTATTAGATAATGACAATGTGAAAAAGATGAAGTCTCAAGATTTTGCGAAACGTGTCGCAATCTTGAAGCAATCCAACTTTATTAACGTGCGTCTAACGATTCGAGAACTTGTGGCATTCGGTCGTTACCCGTATTCAAAGGGACGTTTAACAAAAGAAGATAATGCTAAAGTAGACGAAGCTTTATCCTATATGAATTTAATCGATATGCAGGATAAATTTTTAGATGAGCTGTCCGGTGGTCAAAAACAACGTGCGTTTATTTCAATGGTGATTGCACAAGATACGGAATATATTCTACTGGATGAACCGTTGAATAATCTAGACATGAAGCACTCTGTCCAAATTATGAAAATTTTACGTAAGCTTGTTGATGAGTTAGGAAAGACGGTTGTTATCGTATTGCACGATATTAACTTTGCTTCTGTTTATTCAGATCGCATCGTTGCGCTTAAAGATGGTCGTCTCATAAAAGACGGCTTAACGAGTGAAATCATAAATTCTGAATCGCTTCGTGATGTGTATGATATGCACATCCCAGTTCAAGAACAGGATGGATGCCGAATCTGTGTCTATTTCCAATCACAATAATTTTTTGGAAAATATGTATTGACAATGGGAAAGAAAGTCAGCTAAGATTGAGGTATCTAATTGATAAAGATAATCACTCTCAATTGCGAAGGGTGTACAATTTTAGGAGGAGAACTTGAAAATGAAAAAATGGAGTATTTTAGCTGCAACTGCAGCGTTGACTTTAATGTTGGGTGCTTGTGGTACGGACGAGACTAAGGAAAAATCTTCTGGTGAAACAGAGCAGACTTCAACAGATAAAGAAACTTCAGCTGAATCAAATGCAGCATTCCCAATGACAGTTAAATCATTAACGGCAAGTAGTGAAGATCGTGAATCAGGCAGTTCAACTGTATTTGAAGATGTCACGTTCAAAGAACAACCTAAACGCATCGTAACACTAGATTACGGTTTCTTAGATACCCTTGATGCATTAGGGGTTGAAGGAATCGTTGGAGTTGCTGCTAATGGTGGTAAAGGGAATATTCCTGAACATTTAAAAGAAAAATACATAAACGATGACGTTACTGACGTCGGTTCTTTAAAAGAACTAAATTTAGAAGCAATAGCTGCAGCTGAGCCAGATGCCATTTTCATTTCTGGTCGTCAAACTTCTTACTATGAAGAGTTGAAAGAAATCACACCAAACGTAGTCTTTATCGGTTCTGATAACACGGACTACATCGGTGGTGTTAAAGAATCAGTTGATTTAGCTGCTAAAATCTTTGATAAAGAAGATGAAGCTAAAACACTGAATGATAACTTAGAAGCTAAAGTAGCTGAAGTTAAAGAAAAAGCTGCTGGTTACGGAAATGCTTTAGTAGCGATGTACAATGATAAGGCAATCTCTGGTTTTGATGATGGGAAAGAGTCTCGTTTCGCATATGTATACAATGATTTCGGCTTCAAGCCAGCAACAACTAATATTGAAACAGGATCGCACGGTTCTGACTTCTCTTATGAGTCAATCTTGAAAGTTGATCCAGAAGTATTATTAGTAGTTGATCGTGGTGTTGAATCGGTTGACGTACTTAAAGGCCAAATTGAAAATGATATCATTAAGAAAACACGAGCTTACAAAGAAGGCAAAATTGTCTATCTTGACGGAACAAATTGGTACTTTTCTTCAAATGGTATCACTACTGAAGTAGAAAAAATGCAAGAAATTTTAGATGAGTTAAAATAATTCACAAAGGGAGCATGTCTCAATCAGGGCATGCTTTTTTTACAAAAGGAGTATGTTATGTTTGTTCAAATGCGACGCACTGTAGTAACTGAGGGGAATGCTCATAAGATTGTTGAGCGGTTTAAGAAAAACCCAGAGAAACCATCAAAAGTTGAACAACGTGAAGGCTATATTGATCGAGAAGTGTTAGTGAAAAAAACACGTCGTGGTGAAGAAGAAGTAATCGTATTGATTCGTTGGGAATCAGAAGAGGCTTGGAAAGCTTGGGAAAAGAGCCCAGAGCATATCGAAGGCCACAAAAAGAAAATCGCTGAACATGGCGGCAAGCCACCAAAACCAGATTATGTTATCTCTTCAGAGGGCGGCGGCTATTACGTACAATAAGCGATGATGGCAGATAATAGGATTTACACTTGAAGTGACAGCCCGTAAAAACACCTCCAATGGAGGTGTTTTTCTTATAGTGTTCGAGCAAACCGGAATCCAATCGTCTCAAACAATGCTCAGCCCAATGTCCCCCTTGTAAATTGTACATCTCTGTTCCTTGAAATTGAGCTAAGGAAAACAATTAGAAATTTATGTTAAAGTAAATTCATATAATCTATCTAAAATGAGGTGTGAGACTGTTGAAAAGGCTTTTTGTTGCCATTAAACACGGAGACCTGCATCAAATGAAGGCTATCTTGAAGAAAAATCCAGCACTCATTAATTGTACAGCCAAACACCCCCCAAAAAAAGATGATGGACAATCACCTTTACAGGTAGCGATTAAAACGGGAAATTTTAAAATTGCAGATTATTTGATTGATGCCGGTGCAGATGTGAATTTTATCGAGTCTGAAAGTTGTAATGAATGGAAAATGCCTGTCATACAAGATGCGATAAGAGCCACAATAATGAGTTCGAGGTTTCTAACATTTATGTATAAAAACGGAGAAAAAGTGTGGGAGCCCTATAACACAAAAGAGCAATTCAATGCAGCCTTTACTCTGTTAAAAAAAATAATTGAAGCAGGCGCAGATATTCATTCGTATGATTCATACGGGAATTCTTGTTTAGGAAGAGCGGTACTGGATGCCAAGCAAGTTATACCAGCCGGAGTTCAAGATCCCAAAGATAAGCGGCCATTAAATAATGAATTAAAGGAAGATTTAACGGTGGTTTTTCGTTTGCTTTTCAAGAGTGGAGCCAATATAAATGAAGTGCATACAGATAAAGAGAAGAGCAAGATGATTTTACACAGTTTTTATAAAATAGAGGAGCTCATACTGAATAATGCCGAGGACCAAGCGGGGCATATATAAGAAAAGAATCCATTTTACTAATGGATTCTTTTTCATTATCGAACAATAGGTGTTTAGTAAGCGGACCATCCCGCATCGGCAGCCATAACTACCCCGTTAACGTAAGAAGATTCGTTACTAGCTAAGAAAAGAGCAATATCTGCAATTTCTTCAGGTGTGCCGGCACGCGGCATCAGGTTTACCCCACGCGTTGCATACTTTATACCTTCCATGTCCATTCCTTCCATTGAAGCGACTAACCCTGTTTCTACTTGTGCTGGAGCGATTGCGTTACAGCGAATTCCTTGCGGACCATAGTGTGAAGCTATGTTTTTTGTCATACCCGTTACGGCGTGTTTAGCAGCTGTATACGTGAAGCCTCCACGTCCCCCAGTTAAGCCGGCAATCGATGAAAGGTTTACAATTATGCCACTGCCTTGTGCTTGAAATAGTGGCAATATTTTACGTGTGCTTCGCATAACCCCGCCAACATTAATATCCATAACACGCTGCCATACATCATCTTCTACATTGTGTGCAGCCTGCATTTTATCTAACACACCCGCACAATTCACTAAAATATCAACGCGGCCGAAAGCTGCGACAGTATCATCGATCATTCTCTGAATGTCTTCTTCAACTGCTACATTAACTTTCACACCTAGAGCTTGTACGCCTTTATCTTTAAACATTTCAACTGTACTATTTAAAGCCTCTTCATTGAAATCCGCAATGACTATTTTTGCCCCTTCTTGTGCATAACGCCCTGCAATTGCTTTGCCGATCCCATTTGCACTACCTGTAATAATGGCTACTTTATCTTGTAATCGTGTCATTTTATGTTTCCTCCCAACTAATATGTGTGATCATTAGTATAACTGAAAATTACCTTTTTTATAAAATAATCGGAAACCCAATAATTTTAAAAGTATAATAGTGTAAAAGAAGGTGAATAGATGAATAAGAAACAAGAACGTCGCAATCAGATGGTTACGGCTGCGCATAAGTTATTTGCCCAAGAAGGTTTTGAAAAAGCAACCATGCAAAGAGTGGCAGATGAAGCAGATGTGGGTGTTGCAACACTTTTTCGATATTTTCCAGATAAAGAGGCACTGATAATAGAAGTCGTCAAAAGAATTATTGAAAAGCAGGTTCCTTACTTTGAAGAGATTTATGCGGTCAATAAACCAGGCATTGAAAAAGTGGATGATGTGTTAACTACATATATTCGATTTATTTTTGAAGAAAATCAGGCATCGATTAAGCTTCTGGAATCATTTGAGTTATATATCGTGTTTCATACAATTGACATGCATTTACTAGAACGAATTAAAAAAGCATATAGTGCAGTCTGGGAAATCATATTAAAGATCGTGAAGGAAGGGAAAGAGGATGGTTCTATTCAGCTTTCAATTAGTGATGAACAAATCATAAGAACCATGCTTAGTATGTTTGGTACATCCATCAAGAAGTATGCACTCTATTCTATTTTGCCTGAAACGATTATTCCTGTTCCTTCACGAGACGAATTAATCGGTGCAAAGAGAGTACTATTAACCTATCTGCAGCACCCAAAGTAAAAGAGTAGTCTAGTTAATAGACTACTCTTGATAATTATTTAACAAAGTTTATTTCCAGAAGTTTAGCTACAATTGCATCTGTTAACTCTTGTGCTGTTTGCGGAACAAATTTAGTTAAGATTTGATTAATCATCGGGCCCATCATTCCGGCAGCTGTAATATCTAAATAACCCGTCATGTTCGTTGTGTTTTCGTCGATAGATTCTGCTTTGAAATAACCGCCGCCGATGAAATTATCTGAAAGACCCTTTAAATCAAATAGTACTTCACTTGGTTCGTTCCATTCTTTAATATCTATTTGAAGCTTGACCTTTTTTTTCATGAATCCTAAGTCACCTTTGAAAGACCAAGTGGATTGACGCTCTGTGATTACTTCATGATCAATATAGCCTGGTACAAGAGGTGCCCAATTATTCATATCGTGGACAAAAGCCCAGATTGTTTCGATATTTAGCGGTACTTCTACTGTGTGCGATCCTTGCGGCATCATTAGCACTTCCTTTAGTTATTAGTTAGTTGCTGCGTGTTGACCTGCTAAAAAGCCAAATACGATGGCTGGTCCAATGGTTCCTCCTGCGCTAGGATAAATAGGGCCAAGCGGATTGCCGGCAGCGTTTCCAGCGGCGTATAAACCAGCAATTGGTTCTTCATTAAAATCTACTACCTGTCCATTTTCGTTGATTTTCGGTCCGCCATTTGTACCAAGTGCGCCTAGATAGATGGGTAATGCATAGAAGGGACCTTTTTCAATCTTACCTAAGTTCTGTTTTGGACTGCCGCCGCCTGTTGTTAAGGCTTCAAACTGGATGGTACCGCGATTGAAGTCAGGATCAACACCTTGATCACAGTAAGCATTCCACTTTTGAATTTCCTCTTCTAAACCGTTTGCATCTACGCCGATTTTTTCTGCAAGTTCATGGATGGTTGCCGCTTGATCAACCCATTCTGGCGCAGGATCTCCAGGCATCATGGTGACAATTAATTGGCTGTCTTTTAGCTGTTGATCGAAAATCATCCAAACGGGTGCTTTATTAGGGAAATCAATTGTTACCGGGTCGTAATTAAAGAAGGCGCGCGGCATGTCATTATAGGTTGTCCCTTCGTGTACAAAACGACGTCCATGTTTATTGACTACAATTGAATTAGGTCCTTGACGACCACTGCCAAGCTGAGCCATGACACGGTCTTCGTATTCAAATGTCGGATCGACCATTGCGGGATACCACCATGCCTCACTCATATTCTCAAGGGCTGCACCCGCTTTCATTGCCATCTTCAATGCGTCCCCTTCATTACCAGGAGGGGTTACCGGATGTGTGAATTCAGCTTTTAAGAAGGTTTTGACTAATTGCTTATTCCATTCAAATCCGCCTGAAGCTAAAATAACCCCTTTTTTTGCTCCATAATAATGCGTTTCCCCATCATTTGTTTCAGCAATAACGCCTATTACTTTACCGGTTTCATCCATGATTAATTCTTTTCCTGCTGTATGTATAAGCGTTTCAGCACCTCTGTCTAAACAAGCTTTAAACATGGATGCAATAAGAGAACGGCCCATTGTAACAATGTTTTCCTGCATGCGTTCTGCAACCACCTGAAAGTCAATACCACCAACGGCGCCGCCCTCTTCTAAGGTAAGAGGTGGGAAGAGTGGGTTTTGGCGAACTAAATTACCCCATTCACCAATTTCATTTAAACTATATGGTGCAGGATCTAACGAACGCGTTCCTTCTTTTAAGGCCTCGTCCATATGGGCGTAATATTCAGGATAGGATTTTGGTGTGACAAATTTTACTGGCGTATGATCATGTAAAAATTGAATGACTTCATGTCCCTTTTCTACGAATGTTTCAATCATTTTATCATTAGCTCGATCTAAAGCTAATCGTTTAATATAGCGGATGGCATCTTCTTGATTATCTTCAAAACCAGCCTCTTTCATGTAATGATTCACTGGAATCCATGGTACGCCGCCTGAAAAAGCTGTCGTTCCACCGATTTGATGTGTTTTTTCTAATATCAGCACTTTTGCACCGTTATCAGCTGCGGCTATAGCAGCACTTAAAGCAGCGCCGCCTGTGCCTAAAACGATTACATCAACTTCTTTATCCCATTCTATATGTAGTGAGTTTCTCATAGGCTAATCCTCCTCTAAAATTGATAGTAACGCTATCATTAATTTAATTATCTGATATAACAGAAAATTACGCAAGAATATTTATAGAAAATAAAGGAAAAAGATATTCTTTATCTGAGTTTTATTAGAGGATAGGAAAAAAGGGACCAATGGACAGCCCCTTAACAACTCCTAAATGATTTGACCAGCGGGTACAAGTGATTTCGATACATACTCTTTTACATGATTAGCTGAAATATAACCAAATACAGTAGTTGGTCCTAATGTGGATCCAGGACCTGGGTAAACACGTCCCATAACAGATGCTGAACAGTTCCCTGTTGCATATAATCCTTCTACAGGCTGACCGTTTTTTAAGGCTTGACCATGCTCATTGGCAACAATTCCGCCTTTTGTACCTAAATCACCAGGATAGATTTTACATGCATAAAACGGCGGTTTTAACATTGCCCCTAAGTTTGGATTTTTGTAGGTCGGATCACCGTAATAATTATCATATGCTGAGTTCCCACGGCCAAAATCTTCATCTGTCCCGCTTTCAACAAATCGATTAAATCGTGTAACAGTAGATTGTAAACCTTTTAAATCAATCTCACATTTACTTGCAAGTTCTTCTATAGTAGATGCTTTGACAAAGAACCCACTCTCAACAGCTTTCTTAGGTGTCATACGAGGCAGCATATCACTAAAAAGGTATTTATTTCGATTCCGGCTTTCGAGTATGAGCCAAGAATGAATAGCTTTCCCGTTTCTTTCGTGTCGTTCTAAAATAGCGTGACCAGCGTCGACATACGATTCTGATTCATTGAAATATCTTTCGCCAGTTTGATCTACAATGATACAGTGAGGCATTGAGCGTTCATAGACTAGAAACTTACGTGCTCCATTTGCATCCAGTGTGGCAGGGCCCCACCAAGCGTCATCTAAAAGAGCTGTATCAAGGTTATGCTTTTGTGCAATGAGCAGCATATCTCCCGTATTACTTTCGCTGGCAGAGGTCCAGTTCGTATCTACATTATGATATTTTTTACGTAATTCTGGATTTCGTTCAAACCCACCTCCCGCTAAAATAACACCTTTACATTTAATGAAATAGGGTTGATGATCTTTCTCTACTTCAATTCCAATGATTTTGTCATTTTCAATGATTAGGTCTTTTAATGGGGTAGAAAGCCGAAGCGGCACTTTTTTATCTAAGGCAATTTGTAATAAGCGTGAAACTAAGCCAGCACCAATCGAAATGGCTTTCTGCCCTTTGACTTTTCGTTTAAAGCCGTTAAAAAACATACCGACAACTGTATTGAAGTCTTTGGCATTCGTAAAGGCTTTTGGCAATGATGCCACTTTCCCGGAATATAGCGGCATAGGGGCTTCTAATTCTCCTGAACACATGGTACTTGCATAATCACCTAACAAGTTTGAATCGAAAATCTCACCCTCAATTGAACGACCGATTTTTCCTCCTGGCTTCTCAGGATAATAGTCAGGATAAAGTGAGCCGGCTACCCATTTCATACCGAGATCCTCAAGGAACTTCACCATTTTTTGCCCATTTTTTACGTAGGCTTCTTTTCGTTCATAGGTAGAGGCAGGACCTGTATCTTCGATAACAGTTTGCATATAAGTTAGAGCTTCTTCATCACTATCTTGTAACCCAGCCTTTTTTGACACATGATTATTCGGAATCCATAAACCGCCCCCTGAAAGAGCTGAAGACCCGCCCCAAGCCGAGCTTTTTTCAATGAGTAATGTACTTAAGCCGTTGTTTGCAGATGTAATAGCTGATACTAGTCCACCTGCACCGCTCCCAACAACCACAACGTCAAATTCTTCATGCCATTCCATAATGACTCCTCCTTATTTAATTCACTGTTTTAAAGCGCTTGGAACTAAAATGAGTACCTAAACCCTAAACAAGAAAGCGTTTTCATTTATTCGTAAACAATTTGTCTCTATAGATAAATATACAGGTTGTATAGTTAAATTATACCATTATAAAACAACTGATTATAGACGTTTAAGGTATGAAAAACAATTAAAGATTTTTATCTTTACTCTGTTCGTTTGGATCTATCTGTATTCAAACGGTAGTTTTTTGTATGATTCGTTCACGTCTTCAGATTTGCTGAACGGAAAAATATTCTAGAAAAGTTCAAAGTAGTTTGTTAATAGAAGAGGTGTGTGGCAGTATAGGCATAGATGGACATTTTTTAAAATTGTAATTTGTAATGGAGGAAACCTGATGGCGGAATTGCCGAAATGCCCGAAGTGTAGTTCAGAATATACATATGAAGATGGATCTTTATTGGTTTGTCCAGAGTGCAGCCATGAATGGACAATAGGTACAGAAACGGAAGAACAACCAATAATTAAAGATGCTAACGGAAATAAACTCAATGACGGTGATGCAGTGACGATTATTAAAGATCTTAAAGTAAAAGGAAGCTCATCGGTTTTAAAAATGGGTACTAAAGTAAAAAGTATTCGACTAGTAGAGGGCGACCATAATATTGATTGTAAGATTGATGGCTTTGGTGCGATGAAATTAAAATCTGAATTTGTTAAAAAGATATAAATGTGTAAGTGCAGAAAAGCCATTTCAAGAAAATGGCTTTTTTGTGTTTTAGGCAACAATAGGTTTCCAAATAGAAAGCCTTTTGTTTAGGATGAAGCGACTGAATGGTTTCGTTGTTTCTGAACTTCTTTCAGTTCGGATACGGTCACGAGTTGATACTGTTGTTCACTGAGTAATCGTATGATCTCTTCAGCTGCTTCGGCACTTGTTTGATAAATATCATGCATGAGAATGATTTTACCATCATCGGCTTTGCTCATTACCTTATGGATAATCTCTTCTTTATTTCTTATCTTCCAATCTTCGGGATCGATGTCCCAGAGAGCAATATCCATACTCTTACATGAAGCAATGACTTTATGATCAAAGGCGCCATAAGGTGGACGAAGGAGCGTAGGCTCATAATTACTAGAGTCTTTAATGATCTGTTGAGTTTTGTTTACTTGTAGGGCTATTTTTTTAGGGATTAACTTGGTTAATTGTGAATGATCCCAAGAGTGATTTCCAACTTCATTTCCTAATGCGGTCATCTTTTTGATGATTTCAGGATGAGTTTCAACCCTGCTTCCCAACACAAAAAATGTGGCATGAGCATTAAACCTCTTTAATGATTCTAGAATTAGATCAGTTGAGTCTACAGAAGGACCATCATCAAATGTTAAGGCAATGACTCTGGATTTTGGATCGATTTTCTTTGTTTGATCCGGGAGCTTGCTGATGACATGCGTTGGAACTCTGTCTAGCAGGTGATCTTTATTCGCGTTTTTTTCTTTGTATGTATGTACAAGACTGGCATTAAACAGCCTTTTTTTTATGGCCATTACTTTTGGTTTTTTAGATGAATTTTGCTCTGCTTGCATATAAAAAAGTAAGGTATCACCCTGCACAATAAATTGATTAAAGTCAGTTTGTTTATTCTTTACTTGGATGTGTTCTCCATTTGCAATATTCGAGAGAGTTTCAAGATAATCGGTCTCTTTTAAGAATAAATCATGAATCGTCAGCCTTTTTTGTGACGGTATATCAAAGGTAAGGAGTTGAAAAGCAGTCGTATTGTCTTCTTTAAAAAGAATAGAAACAGTCTGTTCACTGAAATGCTTAATCTCATAGGAAATTTTTTGTGAGTTTGGGATAGATGGGTGTTTAGTAATATGATCAGCTAATTTTCCTTCTGCATATGACGAAAGAATGGTATCAATCTTAGGGATATCCAGAACCGGGTAGCTTACTGTATAACCGTCTGTTTCATTAGTAAGTGTCTTAACGGCTACATCTTGATAGTTAGTGTCGTATTGTTTTTTCTTATTATCCTTGATCGCTATTGCTGTAGTACCTGCTAGTAGAACTATACTAAATACTAAAATAAAAATGCGTTTATAATTGGGTTTCATGATGCCTCCACCTTAAAGATTCTTAGATGTAACGTAGTGATAATTTAATAATATACTTGATAGAACCCTATATCTACCAATATATTAATAATGAGTCTAGGAAATATAATGGAGGTTATGTAATTAATGGAAGATAATTTTCAAGAATATAATATACCTGAACTTTATGATATAGAAAATGATTCCTTGCACGATCTCGCACTACTTGAAGAATATGCAGACTCGAATGGGATAAATATTGATTTAGCCTGCGGAACGGGTAGGGTTACCATTCCTTTTTCTGAAAAAGGCTATAGGTTGATTGGGGTTGATAACCATGAAGGGATGCTGTCCCGAGCAGAAGAGAAGACGAAGAATCCTTTGATTGATTGGGTTAAACAGGATCTAAAAAAATTAAAGCTCGATGTTACTAGCCAATTTATCTATATGGTTGGAAATTCATTTCAACACTTCCTGACAAATGAAGATCAAGATCAGCTTTTACAAAGTGTTCATGCCCATTTAGATGCGAACGGTGTGTTCATCTTTGATACGCGTTTTCCTTCTAAAGAGGAACTTTTGCAGCCGGAGACAGAGGAATATTGGCGTTCGTTTACTGATCACCTTGGCAGAAAGGTAGATGTATCGACAATTGCGGTTTATCAGGCAGTAACACAGGTTCAGACCTATTTGACCATTCGTAGATTTCAAGAGTGTGATGGCAGTATCTTAAAGACAGAATCTAAGATTTCATTACGGTATGTCTATCCCGGAGAAATGGACAGGCTATTAGCAAGTCATGGATTCTCTGTCGTCCATAGGTATCAGGATTGGCGTAAAACAGAATTGACTAATGATGCAACAAATATGGTGTATGTCTGCAGGAAAAGATAAAATGAGTTTAGCATAGTGAATGGGAGAGTGGGTATGACTAGAATCGGATTTATCAGACATGGTAGTACTGCTTGGAATAAGGCAGGAAGGGCACAGGGGCACACAAATATCCCACTGGATGCTGAGGGCCTGAATCAAGCACAAAGGCTTGCAGAGCGGCTAAGTAAAGAGAAATGGGATGTTATCTATTCAAGTGATTTAACAAGGACAAGACAAACAGCTGAAGCTGTTCATAAGAAACTGGGAGATATACCAATCTTTTTTGATGAGCGTTTGCGTGAAGCTGGCGGAGGGTTAATTGAAGGAACAACAGAAGCCGAACGAATAGAAAAGTGGGGCAGTGATTGGCGAAATCTTGATTTAAAAAGGGAAACTAAAGAAGATGTTGAAGCTCGTGGTCTGCCGGCTATTGAAGAAATGCTCCAAAAACATCCCGGTCAGAATATCTTAATCGTCAGTCATGGTGCTTTCAATCGGCATCTGTTAAATAAGCTGGTACCCGTTAAGGATGGGCATGGACCATTAAATAATACCTCGGTAACGAAAATTCTTTTGACAGCGGATAAATGGGATTGTGAATTGTTTAATTGTACACATCATCTCGAAGCAGTACTCGAAGCGGAATGAATTTCATTAATCAATCGATTGATTAAATGCTATAAAGCTTGATAGAGAGAGAATAGAGGGCAGTTTTTGAAAGATCTTCTTTGTTATAGCTTATACCTTCAAGCACACGGAATTTATTAATCAATCGTTTAATTAAATTTGAATGGTTAATCGTTTCGTTAAAGCTAGTTCATACCTTCGAATAAGAATATCGTGATAAAGTAGAGATATTAGTTTCAAAACGGGCAAGGAGTGTTGAGGATGATTAAGATTACAGATCGAGCGAAAGAGAAAATTAGAGAAATACAGGAGAATGATGAAGAAAACAGATTTTTACGATTTGGAGTAAGAAGTGAATGCTGTAACGAAATGCACTATTCCTTAAGCCTGACAAGAGAAAAATCTGATCAAGAAGAAATCCTACTTATTAACGAAATTCAAGTACTGATTCATACTGTCGATACTCGTTATATTAATCAGACAGAAATTGATTATCAGGAAAATGGCTTTTGGATCAATAACCCGAATCCTTTAGTGTCTCCCTTAAAATAGGGGGTGTCTGCAATAGAAACCTCTTTTTAATAGGATAGTCAGTCTATTTTAATAGATGACTATCTTTTTTTAGTTAAAAGTTGAAAGTACAAATGGAAATGTATAAAATGGATATATAGATAAGAACGTATGTTTGTTTTTGCTGGTGAACAATGCTCCGCATGATTAGAGGGGGGATGGGTTGTTACGGAATTTTTTATTATAAAGAACGCTTTAAGAATGATGTGATGAATTACAAGTTATCTGAAGAGCAGCTTCAATTTACGAATACACCTCTCGAGTGTGTTGAATGATCTGAGAGGGACAAAAGCAGGCATTGTTGAAAAGAATGAACTTGTGACCTTCTTTGTACTTCACGAAAAAGATGGGATATTCAGAAAATCGGAAAGCCTGTTATTGAGGGGATTTTCAACGGATTTCTATCATCAAGGAAAAGGGTATGCTAAGAAATCGCTGATGTTGTTACCTGGGTTTATACATAATGAATGTTCATATATAGGAGATTGTATTAGCCGTAAATGTGAAAAATAAAACAGCACAGTCTCTTTATAAAAAGTGTGGTTATGTTGATGAAGGTGCTCGAAAAATGGGAAGAAAAGGCGAGTTAATAATAATGAGCTATTATTTTTAATAAACAGCAAAAATTATCTAACATAAACAAAAGATTTTTTTTAGTTCGATATTAAAAAGAGTTTTCCTATTATATAGTGCTGGGAGCGATTAGATGAAAAAAGTGATTGTAGCTTATGCTTTCATTTACAATGAGGCTGAAGAAAAGGTATTAATTGTCAATAATGTTGGGGCTGGCTGGACACTTCCGGGTGGTGAAGTAGAGGATGGAGAAAACATCAAACAGGCTGTTATTCGCGAAGTAAAGGAAGAGACAGGTCTGACTGTAGAGGCGGGCCATATTGTTGCTGTCAATGAAGCCGTCATTACGGCAAGAGGAAATCAGCCTTTATTCATCACCTTTAGGGGACGGATTTCTGGTGGAGAACTTGGTGTACAAAATAAAACGGAAATTTCGGAGGTAAAGTGGGTGGAGATAGAAGCGGCGAATCAGTTCATCCCCTATCATCCTGGAGGGGTTCTAAATTTATTAGAAGGTTCTGTACCTTATTTATTTCGAAAACAATAAATAACTTTATACATCCATGTTAAACGGATAGAAGTAATGAATAAGAGTGTAAGAATACCGTAAACTGCCTCTTTTAAGTGAATTTCCAGCGGCTTCCGGATTCTTCCGTTCTTATCTAATTGCTGTATTTCTGGTACAATGGTGTATAGCACTATTTTGGAGGTTACTAACAACATGATTAAAGCAAATAGAAATGATCCTTGTCCATGCGGAAGCGGGAAAAAGTTTAAGAAATGCTGTGAACGTAAGGTTACGGAGATTCCTGTAATGATCAACTACGAGGAAGCTAGACAAATCCAGAAAGATCTTATCGATTATACAGAAAAACAGTATCAAGATGAGATCGTTAAACTTGCGGAAAAACAGCCAATTTATTCTACTTTAGATGAGGAAACACAAGATTTATATTTATTTAACTTTAGAATGTGGAGCATGCTGTCACAACCACTCGTCAATGGCCATACGATACTAGAAGAGTATTTAACTGAACAGGGTGACTCAATTATCCGGACAAAAACGAAAGAAATCGTTGAGTCATGGGTAAATACGGCTCCTTCATTACTAATGATTCAAGGAATCAATGAGGACGTGTTGTCTCTTGAGGATATTGTTACGAAGAAAACCTATTCGCTTCCAATGGATGGCTATCGGGAACAGAATATGGACGGCGATAGTTTAATTCTTGGCTATCCTGTTGAAATGGAAGAAGTCATGAGCTTCTTTACACCATTTATTAGTATTGAAATGCAGCATACTGAAAAAATTCTTGAAGCAATGAAAGAGCAATTGGCTGCATTTAGCGGTCAAGCTGAAGAGTTTATGGTAAAACAATTCCCTGAAGTGCTGAATACACTGTTTGCTGTAGTTAAAGGAAATGAACTTTCCGAATCTGCTGGGCTTGATTGGGGAAATGAGAAGCAAGAAGAAACTGCGCGAATTCTGCAAAAGGGGATGGAGCAGGAGGAGTATCCAGAGGAGCTTATACAGTTAACTCAGAAACTTTGGAACACATTCTGTCTGCAAGAATCACCTGTCATTCGTAAGCCGGAAGCATTTGCAGCTGCTATGGAATATGCTGTGAAGCAAATTTCAGCAGGTGAATTTGGTCTTTCTCAAGGGAAGCTTGCCGAGAAATATAGTGTAGGAGCATCCACTATTTCTAAGCGTTTTAAAGAAATTGAGACTGTACTTAGTGAGGAAC
Organism: Peribacillus sp. FSL H8-0477; assembly: GCF_038002765.1. Lineage (NCBI taxonomy): Bacteria > Bacillati > Bacillota > Bacilli > Caryophanales > Bacillaceae > Peribacillus > Peribacillus sp. FSL H8-0477. Next base: position 93,527 of record NZ_JBBODE010000002.1, read on the forward strand.
TTACTCCTGCACGCTAAATGAAAAGTACCTGTTTAGTCAAACTGTCGAGATTCTCGACAGTTTTTTTGTTGTCTCTTTTTAGACTTTATTGAAGCTCAATGTGTTTACAAATTATGTGGATAGGCATACACTATAACCATTCAAAAAGTTTCGCATGGCAAACATTCTTTGTTGCAAGCCTTTGTTTTGTTAGGAGGGAACATCGAGATGAAAGAAACAAAAACATCATTACTTCCGCTTAATGAAAATAGTAAAGCGGCTCAAGCAGTTTTAGATGGAAAGGTAAAAGGGTGGAAACGAATTCTGCCGTTTATGGGACCTGCCTTTATTGCTGCTGTAGCGTATATTGACCCGGGGAATTTCGCGACGAATATAACAGCGGGTTCAACGTATGGATATTTGCTGCTATGGGTAATTGTTGTCGCTAATATCATGGCCGTGTTGATTCAATCCTTGTCAGCAAAGTTAGGTATCGCGACAGGAAAAAACCTGCCAGAGGTAGCACGCGACCGTTTTTCGAAGCCTGCTTCCATTCTTTTATGGATTCAGAGTGAGCTCGTCATCATCGCCACTGATCTCGCTGAATTTATTGGTGCAGCTCTAGGGTTATATTTGGTTTTTGGCATCCCTATGCTGCCGGCTGCCTTAATCACAGCAGTTTGTTCATTTGCGATTCTCGAATTACAAAGAAGAGGGTACCGAACCTTTGAGACGGTTATTACCGGAATGGTACTGATGGTTGTCTTGGCTTTCGCCGTTCAAACTTTCTTAGCGAAGCCGGATGCTGCGGAGGTTGTAAGTGGTATGTTCATACCACGGTTTGAGGGGACGGATAGTATTTTACTTGCTGCAGGGATACTCGGAGCGACAGTTATGCCGCATGCTATTTATCTTCATTCTTCTTTGACTCAGAATCGAATTATTGGTGTGAATGATTTACAGAAACAAAAAATATATAAATATGAACGTATTGATATTGTGGTTGCCATGATTTTTGCAGGGGCTATTAATATGGCCATGCTTGTTGTATCCGCAGCACTTTTTTTTAAGAAAGATATGATTACTGATGATCTAAGTGTTGCTTATGAAATGTTTGGTGTCTATTTAGGACCAGCTGCAGCTCTTTGTTTTGGCCTTGGCCTTTTAATAGCAGGTCTTTCTAGTTCATCAGTTGGAACGATGGCTGGAGATGTGGTGATGCAAGGTTTTATTAATAAACGAATTAACTTATATCTTCGCAGGGCAATTACCATGCTTCCACCGCTCATTATAATTATCGGCGGAATTAATGCAACAAAAGCACTTGTAGCAAGCCAAGTTATTCTTTCGTTCGGTATTGCTTTCGCTCTAGTTCCTCTTATTATCTTCACAAGTAATAAGTCACTGATGGGGAGTTTGGTTAATCGAAAGCTGACGACATTACTTGCTTGGATGATTGCAGGGATTGTGATTGTGCTGAATGCATACTTGTTATATAAAACATTCATGTAGAGATAGTAGTAAAGATTCACTAGTAAATATAATTGACAATATTCTGAATAATAAGTATGATTAATTCACACCGAATAAGTACGCTTTACAATTAAATAATGAAATTCTTATCAAGAGAGATGGAGGAACTGGTCCTGTGAAGTCTCGGCAAAAGGCTCTTTATGAGTACTGTGCCAATTCCAGCGAACGTAAAAATTGTTCGAGAGATAAGAAGAGACCCTGTAGTCTATTTATGTACAAAACTCTTCTTATCTATTGGTAAGAAGAGTTTTTTTGTTTTTAGTCCAAATAAAAGGAGACATAAACAATGACAAAAAAAGAAGAGACGACATTAAATTTTGACACAATCGCTTTACATGGCGGACAAGTGATGGATTCAGTAACCCGGTCAAGAGCTGTACCCTTATATCAGACAACGTCTTATGGTTTTGAGGATTCAGATCATGCGGCCTCGCTTTTCAAAATGGAAAAGGAGGGCTACATCTATTCGCGTAATGCGAACCCGACAAATGCGGTATTGGAAAAACGACTTGCCCAGCTTGAAGGGGGAAATGGAGCCTTTGCTGTATCCTCGGGGCAAGCGGCCATTTCTATAGCACTGTTAACACTTGCTAAGGCAGGTGATGAAATCGTTGCTACCAATGCGCTTTATGGAGGAACATATAATTTATTTTCGGTTACCTTTCCACGCTTTGGTGTAAAGGTACGATTTGTTGATGGAAGGGATCCTATTGCTGTTGCCGCAGCTATTACGGATAAAACAAAAGCTGTATTCACTGAAACGATTGGCAATCCGGGACTTCAAATTGCTGATTTAAAGGTTCTTTCAGAAATTGCCCATGAAAAGGGAATTCCGCTGGTCGTTGACAGTACATTTACCACTCCATACCTTCAAAAACCACTTGAATATGGAGCAGATATTGTGGTTCATTCTATTACAAAGTTTGTTGGCGGTCATGGGACTTCAATTGGGGGAGCGATCATTGATTCTGGAAAGTTTCCATGGGATAACGGTAAGTATCCTGAATTTACCGTGAAAAAGCCGAGCCTTAATAATCGTTCATATCTAGAAGTAGGTGGTTCGAATGCATTGATTGTAAAGGCACGTTTTGAGTTGGGGCATGATTTGGGAGCTTCACTTTCGCCATTTAACGGCTGGTTATTCATTCAGGGACTTGAGTCATTATCACTCAGAGTTCGCCAGCATGTGAGCAATGCGGAAAAAGTGGCTGCTTTTCTTGATGCTAATGAGCATGTTGCATGGGTTAATTATCCGACCTTAAAAGACAATCCACAATACGAGCTTGCTAAAACTTATCTGCCCAAGGGAGCAGGATCCATTTTCACCTTTGGAATAAAGGGTGGGCTAGAAGCAGGGAAGAGGTTCATTGATTCGGTTAACCTTCTTTCACATGTTGCGAATGTTGGTGATTCCAAGACATTGGTCATCCATCCAGCGAGTACAACTCATTCGAGGCTGCTTCCAGAAGAACAAGTTGAAGCGGGGGTTACACCTGAGCAAATCAGACTATCAATTGGACTTGAGGATATTGAGGACATTATTAATGATATTGACCAAGCACTTGAAGCAGCCGTTAAATATAGCGAAGCGAGCAAGGGGTGAAAGAGATAACTTTATTATTAGTGGATTTTGGTGATCTGGGTGAATGGGTCAAAACTGCGTAGGTGTTCAAAACATTAAATAACCCCTGAAAATCAGGGGTTATTTTTTATTCGTCTCGTTTAGACAAACAGTGATCACATTCCATTAGGTACGATTCAACCTGTTCATTGATATGAGTTCCGCATTCGGGGCATTGTTTGGACGGAAGATTTCTGAAAAATTCTTTAGATTTAATGATTTGCATTATTTATTCCTCCTTAGTATGAGTCCGTTTCAATCTTCACGTTTGGCCAAACAGTGATCACATTCCATTAAGTAAGATTCTGCTTGCTCACTAATTTCAATACCACATTCGGGACATTGTTTTGGCGGAAGGTTTCTGAAGAACTCCATTGGTTTAATTGTTTGCATAGTAGTTTCCTCCTCAAGATTAATCTTCTCTTTTTGCTAAACAGCGGTCACATTCCATTAGGTAGGATTCTGCTTGTTCATGGACTACATCACCGCATTCCGAACATTGTTTAGATGGCAGATTTCTGAAAAATTCCATTGGGTTTTTAGTTTGCATGGTAAGGTTTCCTCCCTTTTTATAGTACAGTTTGTTATTTTTGTTTCTTGTTGTAATACAGTATATACCCGTGATTTAGAAATGTATAGGTTTTTATAATAAAAAAATTAAAAAATCTGATAATTTATAAATAAGTAAAAGGACTTGCCATGAGGCAAGCCCTTTTACTTTCTTTTACTTTTTATTTTTTCTTCCGAACGGCAAGAATAATAGCTGCTATAGAAAGAATCAACGAAGAAATGGAAAGGATGAGAGGAGCAGTCTGGCTTGGAGAATCAGTATCTTCCACGTCGGCCTTGTTCGACTCTGTCTCTGTCCCTTTGTCAGGTGCCATCTGTTCTGTTTCTACAGCATCGTGTTCATGGTGGCTATCCTGTTGTTTAGGCGACGTACTGGCCGTACTTACCTTCGTTACTGAGTGAGGTGTTGCCGAACCTTCTTTTCCATTCCACTCAACAATGCTGCCATCTTTGTAATACTGAAAAGCATCCCATGCAATATCAGTTTCACTCTCCGGATTTTTCGCTACAAATGTAAACTGTTGGAATTGTCCAGCTAGGATTCCTTCACCTGTGGCCGTCCAAGAAACTGTTTGAACAGTGTTAGATGAACCTTTATCCAGCGTTACCTCCCATTCCGCAACTTGTTGGTAATTAACGAACGTTACACCATCTGGTATCTTTATAACGACTTTGGTTGTGGGAATGTCTTTTTCAACGGGTACCTTTATGGTGTAAGTTTCCCAGGCGGAAGGTGTTGACGCTGCTGGTTGAACGGATACGTGAGCACTTGCTGCTCCTGCAAATAAAAACACTCCTGTAAATGAGGCAATGATTACTTTTGAAAAAGTGCTGACTATATTTTTCATTCTTGTTATCTCCTAGCATTTATTTTGGTTTGCTGATTGTGATGGGAAAGTCCGCATCAAATGAATCGTACTCTTTGGTTAGCACATGAATAGACAACTTCCAAGAACCGTCCATAGAGATAATAGGTTCGGCTGTATAGGTTCCAGACTCTTTTTTCTTAAGCTCAATATTCCCTTCACCCATATTCATATTCGATGACACAAGCGTTCCAGTGATCTGTTCAATATCAGGTATATCCCCATTTTTCTTAGACAACTGGACCTTCATTTCGTTCACGCCTGTTTGAGAAGGCGTTAGCTCAAGGGAAATCTGGTAGTTTTCTATGGTTACTACTTGTGAATTGTCTATTTCATGAGAATTGGCAGTCGGTAGATTTGTCAGAAGTGCTGCCAACATAATAATAATCAGGCCGATTGAAAATTCAATCAGGACACTCGGTCCTAATTTTTTCTCTTTACATTTACCCCTAAAGGAATGGTAAGCTCCCATTCCAATCATAATCAGCATTAACAGTATTTTGCCAATGAGTACCTTTCCATACGAAGTGGTCACTAATGACTGTATGGAGGAAACATGCTGAACACTTGAATAGATACCGGTAACAAGGAGTATAAGGACAAAAACAATGGCAAATGCTGAAAAGCGCTGTATGGTTTGCCAATAAATCGAGTGGTCTTTTCCCTTTTTAGATTCTCCCGGCAACAGAATCACCAGGGCCAATAAAGTACCCAGCCATAAAGCCATTCCTAACAGATGGAAAAAATCCATAATCACAGCTAGTACTTGGTTATTGACTGCAGCTGTATGGCCGATAGATGCCTTGCATAGTATTAAAGCAGCGATAAGCAGAAATGATCCATAGGCAGCTGAAATTGCTTTTTTAGTTAGTAAAAGACTACTAAAAAGAATGACAAGCAAACCCATCTCTATCATCCAAATCGTTCCGAAGGTTGTATGAAAGATGGTCTCTTTTAATAAGGATATCTTGAATACCCTGTTCCATCCTACTTCAGCATCAGTTGTTGTCTGAAGCGGGAGGCTAAACAGAATACTGAGTGTCAGCAACGTAAAAGCTATCCAAATAATGCCCGAAAAGCGAGAGTTATAGGACGTTTTTTTTCGAGGATACAGCCATAAATGGAAAAATAAAAACCCAATTAGTAAGGAAAAACTAAGGTATTGCATGCCTTGTATTAGTATCTTATCAAGTCCAGGAAAATAAACCGAAGCATCATCTTCTGCATCATCTTTAGTAACAAACTCTTTGCCAATTGTGAAGGGGATGGTCCCTTCAATTGGGTGTCCGTCACTAGAAATTACCCGCCATTTTATAGTATATACACCTTTCCCAAGGTCTTGTTTCAACTTAGCAATCAGCTGTGTTTCATTGTCATCTGGAATAAAGCTTTCATCTAATTCGGCTTTCCCGTCCTCGCTGAAAACCTCAACATGGTGAAAAGCTGGTTGGATCGGTTCACTGAATACTAAGCTGATATTCTTGGGTGATGTTTCAAGCATTGTATTTACTGAAGGATTTGACTGTTTAAGATAGGCATGTGCCGATGTCATTTCTGGCAGTGCCATCAGGCAGATTATACAGACCATCAGCCAAATCATCCGTTTCATAATTTTTTCATCCCCCTTAGTGAGCAAATAGGATAGAGTTGGTCTCTAATATTATCTATTAACTAGTATAAACAATAATTGTGAAATAACAGTGAAAAAAAACTGATCATTTTAAATCAAAAAAAAAAGCCTGCTTGGAGGCTTTTTTTTATCTCTATCTTTAGATGCGCTTTGCGCCAATATATTTTGGTTTCCAATAGCTGTTGTTTGTGCTTGCTATTGATACGCCTTTAGAAGAAGCGGCGTGAATCATTTTGCTAGAGCCCATATAGATGGCTACATGTGTTGGTCTAGTTGCTTTATTTGGTGCGAAAAATAATAAATCACCTGTTGTGAGTTTGCTTTTGCTTACTTTTTTACCCTTTTTGTACATATCTGCTGCAGTACGAGGTAATGTTTTTCCGGCTTTCTTATATGAATATTTGACAAGGCCTGAACAATCAAATCCTTTTGGTGAAAGGCCTCCATATGTATATTTAACGCCTATATTTTTCTTAGCTGTTGTAATGGCTTGTTTATGATAAGTAGCAGCCTCACTCATAGATGGTGCAATAAAGCTGAAAATAGCGGCAATAGACAAGGCAGCGATCATTTTCTTTAACATATATTTATTCCCCCTGATGTGAATGCTAAACCTACTATAAACCAAAAGGGGTAACATATTAGTAACAGGGAGATTACAATATTATTACAAAAAAACAGGTGCTTACTAGAACCTTGATATATAAGGGTTTTACTCTATTAAAATATCTAACTTTATTATTTTGAAGATAGAAGATTCATATCTACAACGGTTCCTAAATTTTTTTTACTATTAAAAGTGAGTGATCCATGGTTGTTCTTCATGATTTTAAAGCACACGGTGAGGCCGAGTCCTGTACCTTTATCCTTGGTTGTATAAAAAGGCTCACCTAATCGAGCAATCTTGTCTTTTGAAAGCCCTAATCCGTTGTCGATGATACGAATTCTTATGGAAGAGGAATCCTGTTCGAGTTTTATTCTTATTTTCCCGCCGTATGGAAGTGCCTCAATCGAATTCTTTACTAGGTTGATTAATACTTGCTTTAATTGCTTCTTTTCAATAGATTGGCAGGTTATCTCTTTATAAGGAATAACTTCGATAGTTACTTGATTCATAATGGCTGTGGGATCAAGCAGAATCACGACTTCTTCTACAATTTTATCTAACTGATAGGGAAGGATAACTCCTTCTGAGGCTTGGGGTCTAGCCATAAATAAGAGTTCGCTGACGACTTCATTGATTCGATCGATCTCATCAGCAATAATGGATAGGTAGTATTTTTCCCGCCCCTTATTCGTATCCTCGAGAAGCGTAATAAATCCTTTAATAGAGGTTAAAGGGTTTCTGATTTCATGAGCGATACCGGCAGCCATCTCTCCTAATACCCGCAGATTTTCAGATTTAATTAATACGGTTTCTTCCAGTTTATTTTGGGTAACATCAACGCCAATCGCTAACGTGTGGCCCTCGCTGTTATAAGGAACAGGCAGAAAGGTCCAATCAATATAAATAGGATTGGTGCCGTTGTCCACATATTCCATGGTATCAGTCTGTTTGTTTTTTTCGTGTAGGATAACTTGGTTGATGAAAGGATGCTTACCTATCCCCATCAAATCATCACTGCTTTTCTCTAAAGCTTTGGAGAGCGCATCATTCACAATCACCAAGGAACCTTCACTATCTCTAACAAACATGTAATTTGGATTGAGATTAAGGATGAGATCCAAGAAGTTTCGCTGCTCATTTAATTGTTTATTTCCATCCTGGATTAATTGGTGCTGCAAGTTAAAGTACGCAACGAATAAACTTATACCAGCAAATAGAGAGTTGAAGTTGGAGACAAATAAAGGCAAAATCAGAATACCAGAAACTATGCCGCCAATGAAAATAAAGAATACAGCGAATACGAGCGATTGAAAGATACGTCGAATAAAAATGTTCTTAATTTTAAAACAGACATGTAATAATACCACGGTATTAATTAACGTTAAGATCACATTAATCGTATACATAATATGAAATGAACCATATTCCGGTATAAGGTGCAAAGGTTCTAACCTGTCGTTATAAAAGTAGGTTAACTGTTGGATACCATACGGAGTCCAATTAATCATATAGACGACAATGGAATAACTTAAAAGAAGATAAAAACTATATCTATGTAAAACGACTTTATAAAGGCGGTTGAACCGAAACCTTTTTTCTATGACATGGTTATATAGATAAGATGAAAAATAGTGCATCATTGGCATTATCATAATCGAACCAAACCGAAGTAAACGAAAAATCGTCTCAATCGTAGATTCGTTTAGAAGGTTTCCAGCATATAAAAAGGCGACATCGCCCTGCCAAAGAAATAATAAAAATAGAAAATAAGCGACTGATCGGGTCAGGCTATTATTATCTTTAAAAAATATGATCAAACCGCAGATTAAAGGTATGGTGGCGATGGCGAATATTAAGACAAATTCCATAGGTAGCACCTTTCTGTTGTCAGGTTAATAACCTTTCGTATTTAACAATATTTACATTTTTGGCTGACTTAATCAATAATTCTTAGAGAAATGCGTATATTTCTAACCAATATGCCGGGGTTTAACATAAGTGAAACCGAGGTATCTTCTTAATAGGTAAAATGCCGGAAATCTTTGGAGGATATAGATGACAAAAGCGATGATAATCTGTAATCCGTCTGCTGGTAAGGAAAAAGCAAGAGAGCTCCTGCCAACGGCGATTTCTAATCTGAAAGAAGTCTACGATGAAGTGTATGTACGGGAAACAAAACAAGAAGGGGATGCTGTTGTTTTTGCTCAAGATGCATGTGTCGAACAATATGATGCTGTTATTTCTATGGGGGGAGATGGAACGGTCAGTGAAACCATTAACGGATTGGCTGAACAGCGTCATCGTCCGGCGTTTGGGCTAATACCGCTTGGGACTGTCAATGATTTTGCCAGAGCGCTGTCTATTCCTCTTGATCCTGAAGAAGCAGCGTGTGTGGTATCCTCACAACGTACGAAGGCAGCTGATATTGGGAAAATAAACAACCAGTTTTTTATGAATGTTTTAGCTGTGGGGGCAGTTGCCGAAGCAACTTATAATGTGAGCGTCAAACAAAAAACTCTTCTCGGCCCACTGGCTTATTTAATTGAAGGAGGCAAGGCACTTGTTAAGAAGACGCCTTTCAAGCTAACGGTAGAGCATGATTCGGGGAAATGGCAGGGAGAATCCTATCTAATGGTGGCAGCTTTAACAAATTCAGTAGGCGGATTCAATACTGTAGCTCCAGATGCACGGATCAATGATGGAAAGATACATGTGCTTATTATCAAGGATCTCTCACTCCCTAATATAATGAAAATTGTTCCGAGTCTGCTATGGGGCGAACTAAAAAAGCATGACCAAGTAGAATATTTTCAGACTTCCTTCTTAGACGTTAGTTCTGATGAAGAACTTGCTGTAAATATCGATGGTGATGAAGGGGTACCACTCCCTTTTAGAGCCCAAATTCTTAACCAGCATCTAAATGTTATTGTTCCAAAGTAAAATTCATGCATGAGCATAAGTGGAGTTTACAGAAAAACCCCTGCTATTTCTCTTCGAAATTTGGTATAATAAATGACTGTAAGAGAACAGGATCACCGTCCCTATACTATATCTTGCAAATATAACTTGATAGGTGGTAACAAGAATGTCTGAAAGTAAGCCGTACAGAGTGTTGCTGTACTATATGTATGTACCGATTGAAAATCCTGAGGTGTTTGCCAAAAAGCACCTTGAGTACTGTAAGGAAGTTGGACTAAAAGGCCGTATCCTTGTAGCAGCTGAAGGGATTAATGGAACTGTTTCAGGTACCGTAGAACAAACGGATATGTACATGGAAATGATGAATGAAGATCCAAGATTTAGTGAAATGGTATTCAAAATAGATGAGGCTGAGCATCATGCATTTAAGAAAATGCATGTTCGTCCACGTAATGAGCTTGTTACCCTTCGTTTAGAAGATGATATTAATCCGAACGAACTAACTGGCCGTTATTTAAGCCCGAAAGAATTTTATGAAAAAATGCAAGAGGAAGACACGGTCATTCTAGATGCTAGAAATGATTATGAATATGAAGTAGGACATTTCCGTAATTCCATTAAGCCGGATATTAAATCCTTCCGTGAGCTTCCCGAGTGGGTTCGTGAAAATAAGGAAATGCTTGAAGGAAAGAAAATCCTCACTTATTGTACAGGCGGTATTCGTTGTGAGAAGTTTTCAGGCTGGCTTGTTAAAGAGGGATTTGAAGATGTAGCACAGCTGCATGGCGGGATTGCTACCTACGGTAAAGATTCTGAAGTTCAAGGTGAGCTTTGGGATGGACAGCTTTACGTGTTTGATGAGCGGATTACCGTTCCGGTTAATCGCAAAGAGCATGTGATTGTTGCCCGTGATTATTTCACAGGTGAACCTTGTGAACGCTATGTAAATTGTGCCAATCCAGAATGTAATAAGCAAATTATTGCGACAGAAGAAAGTGAACATAAGTACTTACGTGGTTGTACACATGAGTGTCGAGTAACCCCGCGTAACTTATATGTCAAAGAACAAAATCTGTCTGAAGCAGAAGTAGCAGAAAGACTAAAAGGTATTGAAGAAACCGTTACTGCTGAATAAATAATTAACACATCTTGAGCACCTGCTCAAGATGTTTTTTATCTGATTTTTGGCAGTTGAAGGAAACGGGAGAGGAGAACCCATTAAATATCAATACATACTTCCTCTTATGAATCACCCTCACAGTAGAAATGTAATGGGAATGAAGATATTATGGTACCCTAACAGATAACTTTGTAAAATATATCGGAGGATCTTACGTGTATGGAAATGTTTCTTATTGTCCTTGTTTTGTTATTACTAATTGGAATTTCTAATATGATTAATCACTTTATCCCTTTTATTCCAGTACCTTTAATTCAAATAGCCCTTGGAGCGATTTTGGCTTTACTACCATTAGGTTTTCATGTGCCTATGGAAACAGAGCTTTTTCTCGTCCTATTTATTGCTCCTTTATTATTCCACGATGGGAAAAATGTTCCGAGAAGTGCTCTTTGGAAATTACGTAAGCCGATTTTATTGCTTGCATTAGGTCTAGTATTCGTAACCGTCTTTGTTATTGGTTATTTAATACATTGGTTAATTCCCTCAATTCCACTGCCTGCTGCATTTGCACTCGCGGCGATTCTCTCACCAACGGATGTGGTGGCGGTGAGTGCTATTTCCAGTCGATCTAAATTACCTTCAGGAATCAAACACCTCCTTGAAGGGGAAGGGCTGATGAATGATGCTTCAGGACTTGTTGCTTTTAAGTTTGCAGTAGCGGCAACTGTAACGGGTGTATTCAGTTTAGGCCAAGCAACGGTCAGCTTTGTCCTTATTGCAGTAGGCGGCATGATTGCTGGTATTATTCTCTCTTATATAATCATTAGACTGCGCATATTGATTAGGCGTTGGGGGATGGAAGATGTCACGATCCATATGCTTATCCAACTATTAACGCCATTTATCATCTTTTTGATTGCTGAACACTTTGGTGTTTCTGGGATCTTAGCCGTTGTGGCTGGTGGGATCGTACATGCAATAGAAAGAGACCGAGAAGAATCACCGACAATGAAGCTGAAAATTGTGTCGACAAGTACTTGGTCCGTTATCCTCTATATTTTAAATGGTCTGGTCTTTGTTTTGTTGGGTTTACAATTACCAAGTGTGTCCAAAACGATTTTCTCAAATCCAGAATTCAATAATTTCCAAGTTATTTGGTATATTGTCATTATTACGGCTGCACTTCTTGCTCTTCGATATATCTGGCTCAATTTATCATGGTGGCTGGGATGGAAAATGAGAAAAATCGAATTGTTTAAGCTTAAACAAAGGACAGCTCTCATTACAACTGTGTCAGGGGTAAGAGGAGCAGTCACGTTAGCAGGTGCATTTTCTATCCCTTATGTTTTGAATGATGGCAGTCCTTTTCCAGAACGATCATTATTTATTTTTATTGCTGCGGGGGTCATCTTACTGACACTAATTGTAGCGAGTATTTGCTTACCAATTCTATCTAAATCTGAGGAGCCATCGATAAAAGAAGATAAAGATGAGCTTGAAAGAAAAGCCATCATTCATGTAAAGGAATCTGCTATTCAGAGCATTGAGGCGGAGATGAATGAGGAAAACAGGGCTGCTTCACTAGCTGTGATCACTAAATATACGCAGTTAATTGAACGACTTAAGTTGCCGGAACGTCCAGAGGACACAGCTAATAATCAATATATGGAAGAAAAAATTCGTTTCAAAGCATTAGTAGCGGAAAAACGCTGTATTAATGAACTAATTAAAGAAGAAAAGGTAGACCGAGAAACCGCCTATATCGGCCAACAGCTTATCCACCGGATGGAAGTAGCTGTTACCAATAAAATGAAGTACCGATTAATGACATCTGTTGTCTTTATGAAACGAACATCATTTAAGATGCTTAAATCTATTTCACCGGAGAATGAAAAAAAGGTCAAGCTTTCAATACAAACCGTTGTGGCCGTACGTAATTTAAAGATACAAACAGCAAAGGCAGCCATTGTTGCGATTAAAGCTGATATGACTCCAGCAAATAGAGGTCCATCCTTACTTGTGATTAGAGAATATCGCAGATTAATTTCGAAGCTGAACCGTGAAAACATGTTAAAAAGTTCAAATGATAAATTGCTAAAGCTTGAAAAAGAACTGCATTATAAGGCCTTTCAAGCGGAACGAGATGAGGTACAAGCTATGTATGAGCAGGGTAAACTTACAAGGGAACTTGCTCAAAAAATTCGGCAGCAAATTAACCTCCGAGAAGCATTTCTAATTGAAGAAAAGACGTACGAGTCTTAAAAAAACGTGCTAGGGGACCAGTCCTTTAGCACGTTTTTTTCATTATTCTTTAGTTGGCAGACCACGCAGATTACTCTGAAGCATATTGTCTAAGTATTTATTAATTTCTTCATGGTTCCCAGCAACTTTTTCTTCTCGGATTTTGTCACTTTTTTGCTTTTTAAGCGCTTTGTTCAGGATCACTTCACTTAGTGCTTGTGGGATGACCACTACGCCATCGGCATCCCCGACTATAATGTCTCCAGGGCATACTGCGGTTCCACCGCAGGAAATGGGAATATTGACTTCCCCAACTCCTGCTTTCCCGCCAGCTGCCACTGTGGTTCCTTTACAGAATACCGGGAAATCAAGTGCCTTAACCGGTATTACATCACGAATCGCTCCATCCACTACAAGAGCCGCAATTCCCTTGGTTTGCATCATGCCAATCACAAAATCACCGGCTATTGCTCGGTAAGTATCCTTTTGGCATCAATTATTAATACATCACCATGTTGAGCTTTCCGGATTCCTTCTAATACAGAGAGATTATCACCCACAGGCATTTTTATCGTAACTGCTCTGCCTGCAAAGCGATAGGTAGTCTTTAAGGGTTTAATCGCTGAATCTACATTATTTATTCCTTCCATTGCATCAGAAAGGCAGGTGGTTGACAAATCCTTAAATAAATCGATCATTTCCACTTTCGCTCCTTTTTTATTCAGCAAGTTGAGAGTAGGCTCGTAAAAATCTGACACTAAAGGTAGTACCTTTGTTCGGTTCACTTTTAACGGTGATGGATCCTGAGTGGTTTTGAATTATTTTGTAGCTGACCATGAGCCCAAGTCCATTTCCACTAGCTTTTGTTGTGAAAAAAGGTTCTCCTATTCTTTGGAGCTGTTCTGATGAAAGGCCAATGCCATTGTCGATAATAGAAATAATCACCTCTTCCATTGTCGTTTCCATGGTCACGGTTACATTTCCGCCGTTTGGTAAAGCTTCAATGGCATTTTTAATGAGATTTAAAAAGACTTGTTTAAGCTGATGTTTCTCTCCAGAAATGGTGACATGTTCTTTCGGCAAGTGTTGAGTAATCGTAACATTTTTTAGAAGAGCCTCAGGTTTGAGAAAACTGATTAAATCTTGCAGCACTATACTTAGATTACATTCGCTGAAGAGGACATCATGCGGTTTAGCAAACACCATAAATTCATTAACAATAAAATTGATCCGTTCAATTTCACCCAATATGGTTTCAGTGAAATAATCTTCTTGTTTCGATTCTCCCATCAATTGGACAAAACCTTTTATTGTGGTTAGGGGATTGCGAATTTCATGAGCGATGCCTGCAGCCAGCTCACCAACCATTGAAAGCTTTTCCGTTTTTTGCAGCATTTCTTCCGCCCGTTTTTTTTCGGTAATATCATATTGGATGGAAATGAACTGATACGGTGTACTTGTGTGGTCTAGCAGCGGAACGATGGTCGTATCTACCCAATAGTGACTGCCATCTTTGGCCTGTTTTAATACTTCACCCTTCCAAACGTGTCCTTTTAGAAGTGTTTTATCTATTTGCTCGAAAAAAAATGGAGGATGGTATGCGGAATCTAATATTGAGTGAGGCTGACCAAGCAATTCTTCCTTTGAATACTGAGAGGCATTGCAAAATTTATCATTTACATATGTAAATTGGTGGTGTAAATCACAAATTGAAAATATAGTCGCCTCGTTTAATGCATTTTTTAATTCAGTCAGCTCTTTAAGCGTAATTCTTAAATCTTCATTTGATTCATCAAGAGCAAACTTTGTAGATGAAAGTTTATCGTTATAATGATTAATAAATGTGTTAGAAATACTTAGACAAATTGGGTCAATAATTTTCATCGTTTGGAAGACAGTGTCCATCTGAATGAATCCTTGTTTTAATTCTTCCTCTAGAAAATCAGAAATAATGGTCCTTGATAGATAAACGAAGCGCATTACTTGATCAAGAGTAGACAATCGGCTAATAGCTTTCTGGGCATAAATATCAGCAAAGCTGAGTAAGGTTTTCTTGGTGTCTTCATCACATGAAGCTAGATAGCTGCCAAGGAGGTAAAACGTTCTTGTCTGCATCGAATGAATGCTCTCTGAGCGTGTATAATTGAGGCTGTAGACATGGTCTTCTTTAGAAAACGCAACTGTTTTCAGCGCTAGTTCTGTACTTTTCTCTTGTATTTTTTTTCCGATGTACTCTAATTGATCGTTCATGCCGGAGCTCCTTTCTCGCTTATAGGATGATATACCTTAGGATTAGACATGTAGAGAGAAAAACCTCTTTTTTGAGGTAAAATTTACCTAAAAAGTTCGCTATGTTGAATTTGTCTGTTTTGTTAACAAGTGGACGACACGCGCGGATTCGGACTACGCTCAATTCATTAAGGTGAATCATTATGGTACAATTTATATATTGTGTAATAGAGTAGCAGCAAATAAATGAGGTGGCATGAGTGAAAACAGTTGTTGTCATTGGCGGAGGTATTACTGGGTTATCAGCCATGTATTACTTAGATAAAGCCGTAAAAGAAAAAGGTCTTGATTTAAAATTAATATTAATAGAAGCTGACGAACAGTTAGGTGGAAAAATTAAAACCATCAAAAACGGTGAATTTATTATGGAAGCAGGAGCAGATTCAATTGTGGCGCGTAAACAAAATGTTGCTCCTTTTCTATCAGAATTAAATTTAGAAAAAGAAGTCGTTTATAACGCTACAGGCACGTCGTTTATCCATGCAGATGGTGTGTTAAAAAAAATTCCCGCCGATGCTGTATTTGGGATACCATCTAGTCTAGAATCACTTGCGAAGAGTGAACTAGTATCTGCTGAAGCAAAGGTAGAGGCGCTAAAAGATTTCTATCTAGTCAATGAATCTTTCACGAAGGACGATTCAATCGGCGAGTTCCTCGAAGCTTTTCTTGGCAAGGAACTAGTTGAAAAACAAATTGCTCCGGTTCTTTCAGGTGTTTATTCTGGTAAACTGCACGACTTAACGATTGCATCGACGCTTCCTTATCTCCTTGATTATAAGGATAAATACGGGAGTATTATCAAAGGCATCGAAGAGAATAGAAAGCAAACTCAAGGATCTGGAGATAAGAAGTTCTTATCTTTTAAGAACGGCCTGGCAACGATCATCCAACAGCTAGAAGAAAACCTAGAGTTTGCAGAAGTATGGAAGAATACAAAAGCAGAAAAAATTAGTAAAGAAGACGGCCGGTACCGAATTTCTTTAAATGGTAAGGAAGACATTGAAACCGATTATCTTATTCTTAGCACACCCCATACAACGGCGCATAAATTGCTGCAAGATGAAGAACTCTCTAAAGAGTTTGGACAGCTGAAAGCAAGCTCGCTTATTAGCATCTATATGGGTTTTACGATTCCTGATTCTTTACTTCCAGCGGATGGTACGGGGTATATTACCTCTGAAGAAAGTGAGCTCACCTGTAATGCCTGTACATGGACAAGCCGGAAATGGTCTCATACCTCTGAAAACAATAGGTTGTTAGTCAGACTTTTTTATAAAAGTTCCAATCCTGCCTATGAGGAATTAAAGGACCTAAGTGAGCAGGAATTAGTGAAGGTTGCGCTTTCAGATATTGAACGGAGTCTTGGGATTACATCAGAGCCTGTTTCGAGCCAAGTAACTAAGTGGCATGATAATATGCCAAATTATTCGCTAAAACATCATCAGTTTGTCGAGAAACTTGAACAAAGGTTGGATCAAGCATTTCCGGGGATCTTACTTGCAGGCTGTTCGTATTACGGGGTAGGTATTCCTGATTGTATTGCCAATGGGAAGAAGACAGCAGAAATAATTATTGATCAATTAAGATAAACAAAGGCCGCATTACTCATTGAGCAATGCGGCCTTTAGTCGGCAGATTCTTATTTTAAAGCTTCAAGAACGTTATCAATGGTCACATCACTAGCAATTTTTCCGTTAATCGTCCAGTTGCTTGGATCTTCCATATCATAAACTTGGTTATTTTTTACGGCAGGAAGGCCTTTCCACACTGAGCTGTCCTTTAATGCTTGAAGTCCATCTTCACCTGGAAGACTAGCTAGGAAGATATGGTCAGCATCAAGTTCAGCCAGTGCTTCTAAAGCGATTGGATTCCAGCTTGCTCCAGCAGCAGGAAGGTCTTGGATCATCTTCGGCTGAGTAATACCAAGATCATCATAAAGCACATTACCAGCGTAGCGGTTATTTTCTAATAAATAGTATTGTTTAGCAATGACCCAAATAACAGCAGCAGATTCATCACCGATAGACGTTTTAAGTTCACTTGCTGCTTGCTCAGCTTTTTTATCATAATCTGCAAGGGCTTCTTTAGCTTTATCTTCTTTATCAACGATTTGTCCCATTATTTGCAGCTGCTTGCGCCAGTCTGCAGCATCTTCATCTTTAAACACATAAGTAGGGGCGATCTTTTTATATTCTTCATATTTTCCTTCTTCAATTGCGGAAGGGGAGCTAAAGATTATTAACTCAGGGTCAGCATTCATGGTTTGTTCAAGCGGCATATTCCATTCGATGGTTGGGACATCCTTCAAAAATGGCTGTAAATAGTCATGTACAGATGTTCCGATTGCCCATTGTGCGGCAGGCGTTACATCTAATGCAACTAATGAATCCTCAAGATTGGAAGCAAGAATACGCTTTGGATCTGCAGGAATCTTTACCTCACCCATTGCATCAGTCAGTGTAATTTCTTTTTTTGGTTCACTTTCAGATTTCTTTTCTGATTGTTCGTTGTCCTTACCACAAGCTGTTAAAAGTAATAATAGACACAGAAACGCGCCCATTAGAGCTTTATATGAATGCTTTTTAGTCAAAATAATTCCTCCTTATTAGTAACCTTTACCTAAATGATAATCATTATCAATTAATATGTCAATAGGACTAGCTAAATTTTCCTAATAAAGGATCTGATCTTTAGTTCATTGCAACATCTGGCAGTTCCTTTTATACTAGTTTTATTGATAATCGTTCTCATTTTTTTGAACGAATGGCAGGAAGGTTGAAGAACTTTGAAAATTACAGGCAAAACAAATGTAAGACCGAGTAGTAAAACAAACAGAACTATGTGGATATTATTACTTGGCATGATTGGTTTAATCGCAGCAATGGCTTTATCCCTAAGGCTTGGTACTAAAACTTTTCAAATTGAAACCATCATTCAAGCCATTTTTACTTATAATCCAGAAATAACAGCTCATCAAATTGTGAGGGATATTCGCTTTCCACGAGCGCTAGGGGCAGCTCTGATTGGTGCATTTCTTGCTTTATCAGGGGCAATTATGCAAGCTTTAACTCGAAACCCGCTGGCAGAGCCGTCTTTACTAGGCGTGTCACATGGTGCCGCGTTTGCTCTAGTCCTCACGCTCGTTTTTTTTCCAAAGCTTTCACTAGCAGGGACTACAGCTGCTGCAATGGCTGGAGCGGGATTAACTGTGCTGTTTATTTTCTCGCTGACCGCCCGTGCAAAGGGTGGGATTACTCCTGTTAAACTAGCTTTAGCCGGAATAGCAATTGGTATGTTTCTTAGTTCGCTTACATCAAGCCTAGGACTCTATTTTAATGTAGCCAAGGATATGAGTTTCTGGTATGCAGGCGGGCTTGCCTATATCACCTGGAGTTCATTGAAGATACTAAGTGCAGCCGGAGTGGTTGGCGTAGTCATTGTCACCTTACTTGCAAGGTCGCTTACTTTGCTTGGACTCGGAGTAGATGTTACGAAAGGACTCGGAATTAATCTCCATATTGTAAGGATTCTTGGCGTTCTAGCCGTGCTGTTGTTGACGGGCAGTTCAGTTGCTGTTTCTGGAGCGATTGGTTTTATTGGGCTAGTTATTCCACATATCAGCCGGATGCTGGTTGGCTCGGACTATCGACTGCTCCTTCCTGTATCTGCTTTACTCGGTAGTGTACTTCTTGTTACAGCGGATGTTGGTGCTCGATTAATTAATCCTCCCTATGAAACGACGGTAGGCATCGTAACTGCGGCAATTGGTGTCCCATTTTTCTTATACTTAGTAAGAAACGAAGGGAGTCGATCATCATGAAGCGGGTGCCTAAACATATTATTTGGAAGATGTCGCTGCTAGTCGTACTTCTCATACTAGCGGTACTCGCAAGTTTAAACTTTGGCATTATTTCTATCTCACCTGGAGAAGTCTTACAAACGTTTCTAGGAAATGGCACGCCTAAACAAAAACTGGTCTTATTTGATCTTCGTATGCCTACAGTGATCTTAGCCATACTCGTTGGTGCGTTTATGGCGGTCTCTGGAACCATTTTGCAGGGCATTACCCGTAATGAGTTAGCAGACCCTGGAATTCTTGGGATTAACTCAGGAGCTGGTCTTGCTGTCGTCTTATATATAACTTTTTTTAAAACATCAACCGGTAGTTTATCCATGGCTCATACGTTTATTTTACCGCTGTGCGCATTCTTAGGTGCTCTGTTGACCGCAGGGCTGATCGTGGCAATCGCGTGGAAGGGCGGCTTTAAATCGATTCGCTTAGTTTTAGTAGGAGTCGGGATAAATGCAGGTTTAAGCGCCATATTGGTGGCACTGCAATTAAGACTAGATCCGCTTGATTTCACGAAAGCAATGGTTTGGATATCAGGCGATTTATGGGCGAACCAATGGACATATGTTTATGCTTTATTGCCTTGGTTTTTACTTCTTATTCCTTATGCTCTTTACAAGGCCCATACCCTAAACGTTTTAAATTTGGGAACTCAGGTAGCCAATGGACTTGGCATTCGGACAAACAGGGAACGTCTCTATTTACTTATCCTTGCCGTTGCCCTTGCAGGTCTTGGCGTCTCAGCAGGCGGAGGGATTGCTTTCTTAGGGTTAATTGCTCCTCATATTGCACGAAGACTTACGGGTCCAAAGCATCTAACACTGATTCCAGCAGCTGTATTGATCGGCGCGGTTATTTTACTGACAGCCGAGACCGTTGGCAGAAATGTATTAGCACCTGTCGAGATTCCAGCGGGGATTGTTGTTTCTATTATCAGCACACCCTATTTTATCTATCTATTATTGAAAACAAAATAAGATTGGAGAGTCATCATGACAAACTTATTTGCCGAGGAGTTAACGATTGCATATGATAATGAAGTAATCGTCGATCGTTTGAATCTCAGGTTTTCACCCGGAGAGATTACTGCGATTATCGGTCCGAATGGCTGTGGGAAATCTACTATTTTAAAAACGATGGCCCGGCTGCAGCCAAGCCAATCCGGGGCAGTTTATTTAGACGGAAAACTGATTCATAAAACGCCTTCCAAAGAAATAGCGAAGAAAATGGCTATTTTGCCACAATCTCCTGATGCTCCAGAAGGACTGTCAATATATGAGTTGATTTCTTATGGCCGTACCCCTTATCAGTCAGGGTTTTCACGGTTAACGACGCATGATTGTGAAATGATTGAGTGGGCACTTAGGGTAACAGGATTGAGTTCGATTCAGCACCAGCCAGTAGATACGCTGTCAGGGGGCCAGCGTCAAAGGGCTTGGATTGCAATGGCTATCGCTCAAGAAACGAATTTGCTGATGCTTGATGAACCGACAACCTATTTAGATCCTGCTCACCAGCTTGAGGTTCTGACGTTATTAGAAAAGTTGAATAAAGAAGAGGGACGAACAATCGTTATGGTTATTCACGATTTGAATCACGCTGCACGGTTTGCACACCATCTGGTTGCTCTGAAACAAGGGAAAGTCATCAAAGAGGGAACAGCTGAACAAGTGATGAATGCAGAGGTACTTAAAGAAGTCTTTACTATTGATACAGAGATTATAACGGATCCGCGTACAGGAAAACCCGCAATGATTTCTTATGATTTAATTAAATAAACGTGAGGCGGAAGCCTGATGGGACAGGCTTAATGATATTTAATCAATCGATTGATTAAGAAAAAATGGGTCAGTACTATTTACTTGGAATATTCGGCTTACTAGGGGTTAAAGACGGTCATAAATGGCTCTATATCAAGCCTATATGGATTTTAATCAATCGATTGATTAAGAGAAGTGGGGGGGTCTCATGGTAACGACGATTTATTTAGTTAGACATGCCCATTCTGTATACAGCCTAGATGAAGTGAATCGGCCTTTGTCAGAAGAAGGGTTTAAGGATGCTAGTCAGGTCAGTTATGCGATGAACAAGGAGCAGATTGATATAGTTGTATCGAGTCCCTATAAACGTGCGATTCAAACCGTAGAGGGAATTGCAAGCCATATCAGGAAAGAGGTTGTGCTGCAGCCTGCTTTTCGGGAAAGAAAGCTTTCAGAAGAACCGTTGGAGAATTTTGAAGATGCTCTTAGAAAGGTTTGGTCTGACGAGGAATTTTTTTGGGGTGGTGGTGAGTCAAATCTTACCGCAAGGCAGAGGGGTATACTAGGAATTCACCACGTACTTGAACAGTATAAGGGAAAAAGGATTGTAATTGGTACTCACGGGAATATCATGATCCTAATCATGAGTGCCTACGATCCGCGTTATGATTTTCATTTTTGGAGAAAGCTTGACATGCCGGATATATATCAGTTGACCTTTGAGGAAAAGGATTTGATTGGAATTAAAAGAATTTGGACACCAAGCTAAAATAACACCCCTCGCATAATGCGAGGGGTGTTTGGGTTAGATAAATTTAGCTACTTCGTTCAATGGCAGGCGGGAAGATTGGAAAGAGGGTCCTGCTGACTTGCCAATCGCAATCAATACAATCGGAACATAACGTTCTTCTACATTGAATTTTTCACTAAATTGCTGCTTATTAAACCCGCCCATAGTCACGGTATCATAGCCCCTTGAGCGGGCAATAAGCATCAGCTGCATGGAGATAAGACCTGCATCAAAAGAAGCAATACTCTCTAAAGCTGTTTTAGGAGCAAGGGGGTATGAGTTCAACGTATTTTGAACAATACGATCGCGTGTTCCTTCATCCATGAAACCAGCTTCAACATTCATGCTATAGATTTTATCAACATTTTTGAACATTTCTGTATCACCCAGCACGGCAATAACAGCAGAAGATGTTTCAACGGCTTCTTGGTTATTGGCTATCGGTCGTAACTCTTTTTTAACTTCCTGATCAGAAATAACAAGGAAGCGCCAAGGCTGAAGATTACTTGAGGATGGGGCAAGAATGGCTTCATTCAAGATCTCTTCCAATTCTTCTTTTGACATTTTATATGATGGATCATATTTTCTAACAGAGTGACGTTCTTTAATAATGGTGGATAAAGTTTGATCTGTGGGCATAGTCATTATATTTCCTCCTCGTACGCTTACTTTAAGTAAGCGGATTTATAGAATACTCCTTATGTACTCGTTTGGTCAAGAAAAAAGATTGGTGCGTGTTATAAGGCTTCGTTAGGCACGATTTTAGGGGCTGGGTAAGGAATATGGTAAATTAGGAAGAGAAAACCGAGAATGAGTTAGGTCGTGCAGCTAAGTCACGAAGGAGGCAAAGAATATGCAGGAGTTGCTTCATGAAGCGGAATTATTTATTCGTACGAGTTATATAGAAATGAATAAAACAGAAACTGAAATAAAACGGCGTCTGAATGACGTTCGCCTTTCAATAGAAAAAACGGGTGAGTACAAACATACTTTTGAGGAATTGAAATATGGTGCGAGAATGGCTTGGCGTAACAGTAATCGTTGTATTGGCAGATTATTTTGGGAGTCTTTACATGTTTTTGATCAAAGGGACTTAATGACCATTGAAGAGGTAAAGGAAGCTCTTTTTACTCATATTCGTTTTGCAACGAATCAGGGGAGAATTAAACCAGTGATATCCATCTTCAATGAAAAACAGGTAAGGATTTGGAATCATCAGTTGATTCGTTATGCGGGTTATGAAACGGAAGAAGGTACGATTGGTGATCCGGATTCGATCCATTTTACAAAAACATGTGAAAAACTTGGCTGGAAAGGAGAAGGCGGTTCATATGATCTGCTTCCCCTTGTCATAGAAATGAACGGCTATCCTCCGGAGTACTTTGACTTACCAAATGAAATGATTATGGAGGTCCCATTGCGTCATCCGGAATTTGACTGGTTTGAAGAACTTCATTTGAAATGGTATGCCGTTCCGATTATTTCGAGTATGGCTCTTGAAATAGGAGGAATCTCTTATGCTGCGGCACCATTTAACGGCTGGTATATGGGAACAGAAATTGGAGCACGTAATCTAGCAGATGAAGACCGCTATAACATGCTACCAGCAGTAGGAAAGAGAATGGGACTTGATATTCAAAGAAATTCGTCGCTATGGAAAGATCGTGCCCTAATTGAATTGAATCAAGCTGTATTATATTCCTATAAAGAGGCAGGCGTTAGTATCGTCGATCATCATACTGCAGCGCAGCAATTTAAGCTGTTCGAGAAACAAGAAGCAGCTGCTGTTAGAGACGTTACAGGAGATTGGACATGGTTAATACCACCGGTCTCACCCGCAGCCACACACATTTTCCATAAATCCTATGATAATAAACGGGTTCAACCCGCATATACCTATCAAAAGCTGCCTTATGAGTAAAGTAAGTAACCCCCTTTTCTGTTGAAAGAAAAGGGGGTTTTGCGTTCGGGTATTTCATAAAAAATAGAAGAAAATCTTTCTTGAAAAAAAATATTGCAGTTTATCATAAAACCTGTATAATTAGCTTGGTTAAAATTAAACTTAAAGTTTACCAATAGTGAACTTTATTGCTCGTAAGTTTACTATACTTAAACTGAATGAAGGTAATAGTATGAATATTGGTCGGAAAATTAAAAACTTACGTTTAAAAAAGGGTCTAACACAAGAAGAACTAGGTGAACGCACCGATTTAAGTAAAGGATATATATCACAAATTGAACGGGACCTCAGTTCACCGTCTATAGAAACCTTCTTTACAATAATAGAAGTTCTTGGCTGTACACCAAAACAGTTTTTCGATGAGGAAGAACGAAAACAAAAAGTGGTGTATGACGAAGCTGAGCAAACCTTTTATCAAGACGAAGAACGCGGATACCAAATTCAGTGGCTCGTTCCGGAATCTAATGAAAAAGAGATGGAACCTATTCGACTGACACTGAAAGAAAAGGGAGAACATAAAACCTTTGAACCTTCACTTTCTGAAACATTTGGGTATGTGTTAACAGGACGAATTCTAGTTCGGCTTGGAAGACATGTTTACCAAGCAAAAGCAGGAGAATCTATCTACTTTCATGCATCAGAAGAGCATCAAATTGTGAACGATCATGATGGTCTTTCGGAATTATTGCTGGTGGTAACAAATTCATACCTTTGAAAGGTATTTGGGAACATTAAATAGTGAGGAAGCGAAGGTTTCACACTGTAAAAGGGAGAGGTCGCAATGTCAGACCAAGTAATTATTCGATTTGAGGGTGTAACAAAACAGTACGATCAAGATTCACCCGTGTTAGATGATGTCAGCTTCGAAATTGAACGCGGCAAGTTCTATACACTGCTTGGGCCATCAGGTTGTGGAAAAACAACTATCCTGCGGTTAATTGCTGGATTCACTGAGGCTACGCAGGGAGAGATCTATTTTAATGGAAATGTGATTAATAACGTGCCTGCGAATAAGCGTCAAGTTAACACAGTTTTTCAGGATTACGCCTTGTTTCCGCACTTAAATGTTTTTGAAAATGTTGCATTTGGACTGCGCATTAAAAAAACGAAAAAAGAAGAAGTAGCCAAAAAAGTTCATGAAGCGCTGGCATTTGTTAACCTTGAGGGATATGAGAATAGAGAGATTCGTGAAATGTCCGGTGGACAGCGTCAGCGTGTTGCTATCGCTCGTGCCATCATTAATGAGCCAGAAGTTATTCTTCTAGATGAACCATTATCGGCGCTTGATTTAAAGCTGCGTACCGAAATGCAGTATGAACTTCGTGAATTGCAACAGCGCCTTGGTATTACCTTTATATTTGTTACTCATGACCAAGAAGAAGCATTAGCCATGTCAGATGAGATTTTTGTTATTAACCGCGGTAAAATTCAGCAAAGCGGAACGCCGACGGATATCTATGATGAGCCAATTAATCGTTTTGTTGCTGATTTTATTGGTGAATCAAACATTGTAAAAGGAAAAATGGTGGCTGACCATCTTGTTGAGTTTGTCGGAAAACAATTTGACTGTGTCGATCAGGGGCTTAATCCAAATGAACCGGTGGAAATTGTTATTCGTCCAGAAGATCTTGAAATCTCTACACGTGAACGCGGTAAACTGCAAGTTAGAGTTGATTCCCAGTTGTTCCGGGGGGTTCATTATGAGATCAGCAGTTATGATAAAGATGGAAATGAGTGGCTTGTTCATTCAACTAAAAAGGCAACTGTAGGTGACGAAATCGGATTATACTTTGATTCAGAAGCGATTCACGTTATGCGTTTTGGCGAAACTGAAGAAGAATTCGATAAACGACTTGAAGCTTATGGAGATGGTGTCGGGCATGAAGAATAAACTGTCACACAATCTCTATGCCATCCCTTATGCTCTCTGGATTTTAATTTTCGTGGTTGCACCTATTGTGCTCGTGCTTTATTATTCGTTTTTTGACATTGAGGGTAATTTATCACTTACAAACTATATAAACTTCTTCACACCCGTTTATTTGAAAATGACATTAAGCTCCTTTTGGTATGCGTTTTTAATTACAGCCTTTACATTATTAATTTCGTATCCAACAGCTTTCTTGTTAACTAAAACAAAACACAAGCAGTTATGGCTGCTTTTAATCATTGTTCCTTCTTGGATAAACCTTCTGCTAAAAGCCTATGCTTTTCTTGGCATTTTCGGTACATATGGTACAGCGAACAGCTTACTTGAGGTACTTGGGATTGGCTCAAAGCAAATTTTATTCACTGATTTTAGTTTTATTTTTGTTTCGGTCTATATCTTTATTCCGTTTATGATTTTACCAATCTTTAATGCATTGGATGAAATGAGTCCAACTTTACTAGACGCAGCCAACGATCTTGGAGCTTCTGCTTGGACAACTTTCCGTAGAGTTATTTTCCCTTTAACATTAGATGGTGTTCGTTCAGGCTGTCAGGTTGTCTTTATCCCAGCGTTGTCTTTGTTCATGCTGACAAGATTAATATCAGGTAATCGGGTCATTACGCTGGGAACAGCCATTGAACAACAGTTCCTTGTTACGCAAGACTGGGGAATGGGCTCAACCATTGCTGTTTTCTTAATTATTATTATGTTTGTGTTTGTTGCCCTAACTGGCAGCAGAAAGCGGGGTATGTAAGTTGAAAAAGAAATTAACTCCGTTGTCGACATTCTTCCTTGTACTTGTGTTTCTCATCTTGTACGCACCGATTTTCTTTTTAGTATTTTACTCGTTTAACAGCGGCGGTACGATGTACAGTTTTGAGAGCTTTACGCTTGACTGGTATCGAGAGCTGTTCTCTGATACACGCTTATTGATTATTGTTTTGAATACCGTAGTGGTTGCTTTGCTATCTGCACTCATTTCTACCATTATTGGAGTGTTAGGGGCCATAGCCATTAAGTCAGTTAAAGGGAGACGGTCCAAAAACACCCTGCTTTCTTTAAACAGTGTGTTAATCGTCAGTCCTGATGTAATCATTGGTGCTTCTTTTTTAATTTTATTCACTATGGCTGGCGTTAAGCTAGGTTTCTACTCAGTTTTACTTTCGCATATTGCTTTTAGTGTGCCGATTGTAGTTCTGATGGTACTGCCGAAACTTATGGAAATGAGCCCAAGTTTGCTAGATGCAGCTTATGATTTGGGGGCAAGTCGCTGGAATGTACTGACAAAAGTTATCCTTCCGTATATTACTCCAGGTATTTTCGCTGGATTTTTTATGGCATTAACCTATTCGTTAGATGATTTTGCCGTGACGTTCTTTGTTACGGGTAATGGCTTTTCAACATTGTCTGTAGAAATTTATTCGTTAGCTCGTCGTGGAGTTTCCTTGAATATTAATGCTTTATCTACTTTAATCTTTATTGCTACGATCTTTCTGGTTATTGGCTATTACTTTATTACAAAACAATATAGTAAAAGCGGAATGGGGGGCAAAAAATGAAGAAGCTTCTCCAAGCGTTCGTACCTATTCTAATCGTATCTATTGTGCTTTTATTTGTCATTTCAAGCTTAAATTCGTCTCAGGGCTATTCAAGCAAGAACAAGTTGACCATTTATAATTGGGGAGATTATATTGACGCCGATTTAATTGAGCAATTTGAAAAGGAAGCAGGCATTACAGTAGTCTATGAAACCTTTGATTCAAACGAAGCGATGATGACCAAAATTGAACAAGGAGGAACCGCTTATGATGTAGCTGTTCCATCTGAATATATGATTGATAAAATGATTCAAGAAGATCTGCTTCTTCCGCTTGACCACGAAAAATTGTCAAATCTAAATAATATTGACGATCGATTTATGGACCTTCCGTTTGATCCAAAAAATAAGTATTCAATTCCTTATTTTTGGGGAACCGTCGGGATTGTTTATAATTCGAAAATGCTTGGTGATATCGAGATTAACAGCTGGTCTGACTTATGGGATCCACGTTTGAAAAATGAAATCCTGCTAGTTGACGGTGCAAGGGAAGTAATGGGAATGGGGCTTAATAGCTTAGGCTATTCATTGAATGATTTGAATCAAGATCATTTGAATGAAGCGAAGAAAAAACTCGACACATTAATGCCCAATGTAAAAGCAATTGTGGGTGATGAAAGCAGAATGCTGCTTGAAAATGAAGAAGCATCAATCGGGCTAGTGTGGTCCGGGGTAGCTTCCGAAATCATGGCAGAAAACGAAGATCTCGAATTTGTCGTCCCAAAAGAGGGATCAAATTTATGGTTTGACAATATGGTCATTCCGAAAACAGCCAAAAATGTCGAAGCAGCTCATCAATTTATTAACTTTATGCTGGATGCAGAAGTTGCCGCTCAAAATACAGAATACGTCAGCTATGCAACACCTAATAAAGAGGCACTGAACTACTTGCCAAAAGAAATTGTGAACGATGAGCGCTTTTATCCTGCGCCAGAGCTAACTGAAAGACTCGAGGTTTATGAGAACTTAGGTAAAAAAAATCTTGCTTACTATAATGAATTATTTTTACGCTTTAAAATGCATACGAAATAAGAAGAACGCCGTCCTTAATTTGGACGGCGTTCAGTTTGTCGACAAAAGGGGGCTGGAATGGTTTCATTCTAAACTCATTTGGATTTTTTGAGCGGGAACAAGCTGGTCTAGTGTTAACATTTCAAGTTGGTTTTCGAAAATACTCCTTATTACCTCAAAAAAATAGGTCTTGACCTTTAAATTTAGAAAGTCTGTTGATTGAAATGTAAGGCGTGAAGACTCCTGCGGGAACAGCGGGACAGGTGAGACCCCGCAGGAGCGTAAGTATTGATGCGGCTCACCGCCCGCCCGCGGAAAGCGAAGCGACTGGAATGGAAATCAACATCTCGATTTTAAATCTCACCTGAGTATGTCTACAGTCTGAACGCCGTCCTTAATTTGGACGGCGTTTTTTTTGTGAACTTACTTCATGGTTCTTTCACTGCCTGTTCATAGTTTATTCATAATTAGGGAGTAAGATTAGGTTAATTGAAAAGAGGGACGTGAATAAATTAATGAAGAACAGTTGGAAACAGCCCAGTACGTATTTTTGGATTGCAGGTATTCTTGTAGTAGGAGCGCTTATCTTTTTGTTAATCACATATACGAGCAGTGCAAAAGGAAAGGCAGTAGCTACAATAGATGGGGAAGAAATTTCGAAAGACGAGTTATATGAGAACTTAGTTAATCAATATGGTGCAACTGCATTAAGTACCATGATTTCCGATAAAATCGTTGATATGGAAGCAAAGAAGGAAGATATTAAGATAACGGATAAGGAAATCGATAAAGAAATGAAAACGTTGATTGAATCTTATGGTGATGAAGAGACCTTTGAACAGCAATTAGCGGCAACAGGTGCGACTAAGAGTACCCTTGAAAAAGACATAGTGAAATATCTGCAGACAGTCAAAATACTTGAACCGCGTATTGAAATTACAGATGAAGAAATAAATACCTACTTTGAAGAAAATAAGGACTCCTTTGCTCAAGAAGAACAAGTAAAAGCTTCCCATATTCTTGTAGAGAGTAAAGTGGAAGCTAAAGATATAGCTAAGAAGTTAGCGGCTGGGGAAAAGTTTGCTGACCTTGCTAAGGAATACTCCACAGATACCGCCAGTGTAGAGAATGGTGGGGAACTCGGCTTTTTCGGTAAAGGAGAAATGGCTGAGGAATTTGAAAAGGTTGCTTTTTCTCTTGATAAAGGAAAAATCAGTGATCCAGTCAAAACGAGTTATGGCTATCATATAATCAAAGTAACAGATAAAAAAGCAGCTAAAAAGGCTAATCTTAAGGATAGCAAAACGGAAATTACTGCGACATTAAAAAATGAAAAACTACAGACTGAATATACAACTTGGCTGACAGAGAAGCAAAAGGATTATGATATTTATAATAGTCTTGAAAGTGAAACAGAATAAGAAAAACGGTTTAATTTGGTGTAAACCAAGTTAAACCGTTTTTTTTGTTACTGCCTACTTTATTTTAGTGGGATAAAGTTCCACGTGAAACAATTCTGTTCTTTTGTCAGAGGATCTGGAAGAATGAACAGACAAAATTGAAGAGAAAGGTACCTTTCTCTTCAATCCGTGGAGGTTAATTACTTTTCAACTATTATAATTTTGAAGAAGAGGGTTCATAGGTGCTTGTGTTAGCGTCATTTGTTTGTGCAGTTTCAGTTAGTTGTGAACCAGCTTCAGCTACTTTACTAGTAAGGCCTTTGAGTTCTCCGGTTACTTCTTTTGCGCTGGATAGGGCTTCTGTAGAAATTTCTTTTACTTCGTTTACTTTACCAAAAATATTCTCGTTGACTGTAGCATATAAATCTTGAGCATCACTAATTGCTTCTTTCAAGGTTTCTGAAGCTGCTTTAAAGCGATCAACCATTTGGTCTTTAAGTTCAGTTGGGTTTTCTTTGACTTGTGTGAACATATCGACTGATGAATCTTTCAAATCCACTGCTGTTTCAGTGACTTTTCTACGAGTCGTTGAATCAAGAAGCATCAAAGCTCCGCCAACTATACCTCCGATAATAATCCCTTTTATTAACTTGCTGCTGCTTTCATTATCTGTAGTCATTTGTTTTGACATAATCATTCCTCCTCAATAGATTTACTTTATATAATTGTTTTTGCCCGTTTTCTCCACTTTTCAAACGTCGATCAGTAAAACAATAAAAAAGAAAATATACCTAAATTTGACAGTAAGGTTTTACCATATTATAGTTTACTATGTTAATAGTTAACGACGTGAACTAAATGAAGGGCGTGAACAGGTTTGAACAAAGATCAAGTTACTGAGTTAATTCATCGCTATACAAAGGTGTCTTTTATTGTAAATAGGATGGCTGAGTCGCTGATTAAGGATCAATTATCAGACGCTTTGACAAATGGCCAATTCTATATGCTGAGGTACATACAGGAGCAGGGAACGTGTACATCTTCCAATCTTGCTGAAGCTTTTTTTGTTAATAAAAGTGCCATTACGGCAATTATTTCTCGTCTTAAGGATAAAGGGTTAATAAACCGGGTCCGAAATGAGGATGATCGAAGGGTGGTCTATCTGACTCTTTCGGAGAAGGGGCAGAAATTATTTACGGAAACAGAAACGAGGATTCATCTGCTGTTAGAAAACTTTATAACCGAATTTAATGAAGATGAGATATCAGCCTTTATCACCACTTACGAAAAACTTTCAGAGATACTGGTGGATCTAAAACAAAATCAACAGGAGGAATTAGAATGAGGGGAATCGTAAAAGGAAAATGGGTCATTTTACTTGCTTGGATTGTCATTGTCGCTGGATTACTGCTTACGGCCCCAGGGATGGCTGATTTAGTCCGTGAAAAGGGGAATCTTGATGTTCCCGAGGGCTATTCCTCTTCTCTAGCTGCTGATTTGCTGAATGACATTCAGAAAGAAGGGGACTCTTCAGCAGCGCTTGTCTTCACAAGCGAAAAGAAATTATCTGATACTGATATGTTGGAAATTGAGCAGGGGATACAAGCGCTTGAAAAGGATCAAACCAAGTTAGGAATTGCAGGAATTACAACTCACTTTAATGAGCCTGCCTTAAAAGATCAGCTGGTTTCAAAAGACGGAAAAACCGTGTTGGTTTCCCTGACTATGAATATGAAAGATCGTGAACCAAAGCAAGTGTTAGCAGCTCTATACGACAGGATTGAAGATAATAAAGTGGAACATTACTATACAGGCGACTGGATCATTTCTGAAGACTTGAACACAAACTCGCAGGAGGGGTTAAAGAAAACAGAGGGAATAACGGTTGTATTTATTCTTGTCGTGCTCCTGTTGGTATTCCGCTCAGTGGTTACGCCTATTATTCCGCTGATTACCGTGGGCTTCAGCTACTTAGCTTCTCAGTCAGTGGTAGCGTTCTTAGTCGATCGTTTTGATTTTCCCATATCCTCTTATACGCAAATCTTCTTAGTTGCTGTGTTATTTGGAATTGGGACGGATTATTGTATCTTACTTTTAAGCCGTTATAAGGAAGAACTATCAAAGCAAGAATCCATTTTAGAAGCCATTGTAGAAACCTATCGTACTGGCGGAAAAACCGTATTCTATAGCGGCCTAGCTGTTATGATCGGGTTTGCAGCGATTGGTTTTTCCACATTTAAATTGTATCAATCGGCAGCAGCCGTAGCAATCGGTGTTGCATTCCTCTTATTAGCGCTTTATACAGTGGTCCCGTTCTTTATGGCTGTGTTCGGTATGAAGCTGTTTTGGCCGTCTAAAGGAAAGCTCGAACATAAGGAAAGTCGTTTCTGGGGATTTCTCGGTACCTTTGCGCTCAATCGACCAGTCATTGCCTTAACGTTTGTCGCAGTCATCTGCGTTCCTTTTTTGTTGACTTATGATGGAGAGGTTTCTTATAACTCTCTAGAGGAGGCAGGCGATGATGTCCCGTCCATTATGGCTTTCAATATCATTGCAGAAAGTTTCGGGCCTGGTCAATCGATGCCCACTCAAATTGTCATTGATAATGATGAGAAAATGAATTCTGAAGAATATATTGGCTTGGCTGAAAAAATCAGTGAGTCATTGAGTAAAGTGGATGGTGTAGATACTGTACGTTCAGTAACCAGACCTACAGGTGAGCCAATCAAGGAATTATTTGTTCCTAATCAAGCGGCAACGCTAGGGGAGGGAATCGGCAAAGGAAATGAAGGAATTGAAGAAATCAGCAATGGTCTTAAGACAGCAGGAAGTGAACTATCGAAATCGAGTCCGCAGCTTAAGCAAGCAACGGGTGGTATTGACAGCCTGATAAAGGGCACTGATGAGTTGAAAGGCGGCGTCGGTCAGGTTCAAACAGGTTTAGGGAAAATCGAGCAGGGAATACGTGACGGCTCAATGGGCTCTAGAGAAATTAATAAAGGTCTTAAGGAAATAAATACGAATCTCCGTGAGTTGGCTGCAGGAACAACTCAATTAGCAAAGGGGTACCGTGAAGCAGCTTCAGGCTTAGGAACGATTAGAAAAGAATACGATGGGATTCAGAGTAATCTAACCACGATGGCTAAGTCACTCAGCAGGTTAGATTCAGCTTTTAAGGGCCTCGAAAACAGTAATCCGAATCTGTTAACTGATGGTAACTACCAAACGATTAAACAAACTGTTCAAGGGGTTGAATCCGGATTGGTTCCAGTAGCAGCTGGAATGAAGGAGTTGAATAAAAACCTGGCTGTTATACAAGGAGGGCTTGGTACAGCCAATAAACACTTAGCAGCTATTGCAAGCGGTCAACCGAAATTGGCTGATGGGATTGAAAAGTTGATTACCGGCGTTAGTGAATTGCAAACAGGTTTAAATGCAGCAGCTAATGGTCAAAATCAGATTATCGGTAACCTATCTTCGTTCGAAGGAGGGCTCGATAGCATTAATAATGGACAGCAGAAGCTTTTATCTGGTTTTTCCGGTCTTGATGGTCAAATGAATGAACTATCAAATGGATTGACGAAAAGCTCTAAAGGGCTTGATCAAGTGCATGATGGTTTGAATTCAACCGAAAGCTACTTATCTGGTCTTGCAGCGGTTGAAGATAGTATAGCAGGGGTTCATATTCCAAAAGAACTTTTAGAAAGTGATGATTTTGCACAGGTTTTGGACACCTATCTGCCTGGAGATCATAAAATCATGACGCTCGATGTGATTTTTAAGAACAATCCGTATTCAAATGATGCGATTAATAAAATTGATGAACTCGAAGCCGCGATTAAACAAGCAACATTGGATACTAAGCTTGAACATGCCGAAGTAGCAATTGGCGGGACAACGAGTACGTACCATGACCTAGGGAATCTATCGGACGCTGATTTTTCACGTACAGTCCTTTTAATGCTGTCAGGTATTGCCATTATTTTGTTTCTGATGCTGCGCTCATTGGTCATGCCGATTTACTTGATTTTATCATTAATTTTGACATACTATACAGCGGCCTCTATCACAGAATTAATATATGTTGATCTACTCGGTTATGATGGAATCGGCTGGGCAGTACCATTTTTTGCTTTCGTCATTCTTATCGCGTTAGGAATTGATTACAGCATCTTCCTAATGGATCGCTTTAATGAATTTAAAGAACAGCCAGTAAGAGAAGCCATGCTGCTCGCTATGCGGAAGATGGGAACGGTCATTATCTCAGCAGCCATTATCCTTGGCGGAACGTTCGCTGCTATGATGCCTGCAGGCGTGCTATCATTACTGCAGATTGCGACCTTAATTCTGATTGGTCTCGTTTTATATGCACTTCTTATTCTGCCTCTCTTTATCCCTGTGATGGCTAACTTATTTGGCAGAGCCAACTGGTGGCCGTTTGTGAATCATAAACGGTAGAGAAATAATGAATTCAGGCTGTCGAAACTCGACAGCCTTTTTCGTTTATAGATAGACTCTTGAATGAATAATAGGGTGTCTTTAGTCATGTTTGTGAAAAAGGATTCAAAAGAGGTGAATAGGGATTTCTCCTTATTAATTAACAGGGAAAAAGACAAAGTAAACATAGGAGTGCGCGTGGATGATCATGAATAATACCTGATTCACAATTAGTCAAAAAAGTGAGCTGTATGTGTGGTTAAAGGGGGTTATAAATAGAATCTATAAGGATCGGTTCCCTCATAGATGAATGAATTATGGGCTTTAATGCTAAGGATGAATAAACCTGAGGTAAGGAATAGGTCTTTCTTAGCAAATCATGGAATACCCATTGACCGTTAAGGTAGAAATGTATATCATTACCTGTAGAATTTGATTGATAATGATTCTCATTATTGATAAGACAGGTGGAAATTCCCAAGATTAGATTAAATGGAGTGAGCCTTTAATAGATTGAATACGATTCAAACTAGTGTTTCTGATGAAGAAAGGGAGAGGTAAGTATGTACGAACAGGAGTTTAAGGGAAAAGTTGCGCTGGTCACAGGAGGAGCGCAAGGCATTGGAGGTACAGTGGTTCAAACCTTAGCGAAACTTGGTGTTGTTGTAGCGGCGGTTGATTTTCAAGCTGAAAAGTTACAGAAGCATGTAGATGCTTTGAAGTCTGAAGGGTTAGACGTTTATGCGTTTCCAGCAGATGTAAGTGATAGCTCGGCTATTGATAGAATGGTTGATACTGTTGAGCGGGAGATCGGTCCAATAGAATTATTGGTAAATGTAGCCGGTGTACTTACCCCAGGATTAATAGAGTCATGCAGCGATCTTAATTGGGAAAGGACGTTTGCTGTCAATTCTACCGGCGTTTTCAATGTTTGTCGTTCCGTCAGTAAACATATGGTTTCGAGGAAAAATGGATCCATTGTGACAGTAGGTTCCAACGCGGCAAGTGTTCCAAGAATTTCTTTAGCTGCTTATGCGGCATCTAAGGCAGCTGCGACTATGTTTACTAAGTGCTTAGGTTTAGAGTTAGCGCAATATAATATTCGCTGTAACATCGTTGCCCCTGGTTCGACGGATACAGAAATGCAATGGTCTTTATGGGATGGCAATGATGGAGCGAGAACGGTAATAGATGGTATTCCTGAAGTTTTCAAGGTGGGAATTCCGCTGAAAAAAATCGCTGAACCTTCTAATATAGTAGATGCGATTCTTTTCTTCCTATCGGATCAATCAAATCATATTACCATGAGCAATCTCTGTGTGGATGGGGGAGCAACCCTAGGCGCTTAAGCTATCCTTGGTTTTACATAACTGAATATTCAATAAAAAAAGGGAGATGTTGATTAGATGAAACAGGAACCTAGCTCTGTCGTTTTGGAAAAACCAATGTTGAATGATTACCAAGTTGGTGACTTCTTTCTATCAAGTCCGAACCAAACCATATTAGGAAAAGGTTCCATGACCACTGTTCCAATAAATGAGGAACAGGATAATCAAATGGAAGGACTCATTGATCGAGTTGCCGCGGCATTGCTTTATGCAAAAGAGCAAGGACATAGTAATCCAATCGTCACAGGGGCAATACCCTTTGATTATAAAAAGCCAGCTCATCTGCATGTACCGCAGACGGTACAAATGTCTGCCAGTTTACAAGAATATGAGGTTGGCAAGACAGTAGAAACAGATAGTCCTCCTGTATACGAAATACAATTCGTTCCCGATCCTGCTCAATATATAGAAGGTGTGGAGAAAGGGCTGGCTCAGATAGCCAGTGGTCATCTAGACAAAATTGTACTGGCTAGGTCTCTGCATCTTACTTCATCTGCAAATGTAGAGATTCATCAGCTTCTTCAAAATCTAGCTGCTCAAAACACAAAAGGGTATACATTCGCTGTTGATTTAAACAAAAAAGGAAAATTCATTCGTGACCATTCATTAATTGGAGCTAGTCCAGAATTACTTGTTTCAAGGACTGGATTACGTGTTGTCGCGAATCCCTTGGCAGGCTCTAGGCCGCGAAGTGACGATCCAGTAGAAGATCAAAGACGGTCGAAGGAACTGCTTTCGTCTTCAAAAGATTTACATGAACATGCTGTCGTAGTAAATGCAGTTGCGGAAGCACTTCGACCGTTCATGAAACACATAGAAGTACCTGACAGTCCATCATTAATAAGTACAGAGACGATGTGGCATCTTTCAACAAAAGTGAAGGGGGAACTTGCCCATTCGGAGACTTCTGCTTTAGAACTTGCGATTGCCCTTCATCCGACACCGGCCGTATGCGGTTCACCGGCGGAACGAGCAAGGGAATCCATTTTGGACATCGAATCCTTCGACCGTGGTTTCTTTACGGGAATGGTTGGATGGTGTAATGCCCTAGGAGATGGTGAATGGATCGTTACGATTCGATGTGCAGAGGTTGAAGAAAACGAACTTCGTTTGTTTGCAGGGGCAGGAGTAGTCGGGGAATCAAAACCGGAAGAAGAACTGGCTGAAACGACGGCTAAACTTCAAACCATGCTTCGCGCAATGGGAATTACAAAGCTATCAAAGTAATGTGGAGGAGATTTTAATGTTGAACGGTTTCACTTCATGGCCTAAGAACATGGCTGATTTATATAGAAAAGAAGGCTGTTGGAAAGGTGAAACTTTCGGCAGTATGCTGCGTGAACGTGCAGAAATGTATGGAAGTCGAATCGCTCTTACTGGCGGGGATAGAGTCCTGACTTATGCTGAATTGGATATCCAAGTGGATCGGTTAGCGGCAGGTTTTCAACAGCTTGGAATTAAGAAGATGGATCGGGTGGTGATCCAGCTTCCTAATATTGTGGAATTTTTTGAGGTCTGTTTCGCATTATTTAGGATTGGGGCTCTACCTGTTTACGCGCTTCCGTCACATCGTAGTAACGAAATCGATTACTTTTGCGAGTTCACTGAGGCGGTCGCCTATATTATTCCGGATAAGCACAACGGATTTGATTACAGAACACTAGCCAGAGGGGCGCAAGGGAAAAGTGATACCTTATTGAATGTGATTGTGGCAGGAGAACCTGAGGAGTTCATCTGTTTAGAACGTTTATATGGAGAACCTGCCGATTTAATGGAAACGAATGTTCAACCGAGTGATGTTGCGTTCCTTCAATTATCCGGAGGAAGTACCGGGTTATCCAAATTAATTCCAAGAACGCATGATGATTACATATACAGTTTACGGTTAAGTGCCGATATTTGCGGAATCAATCAAGATAGTATCTATCTTGCGGCCCTTCCTATTGCTCATAACTTTCCAATGAGCTCACCTGGTACGCTGGGTACGCTGTATGGAGGTGGACAGGTTGTTCTTTCACCTGGTCCAAGCCCCGATGAAGCGTTCCCTCTCATTGAAAAATATGGCGCGACGATAACAGCACTTGTTCCTCCACTGGCTTTGAGATGGCTTGATGCCGTTTCAACACGCAATTACGATTTATCCAGCCTTCAGGTCCTTCAAGTTGGAGGAGCAAAGTTTAGTGCTGAAGCGGCGCGTCGTGTAGGTCCAGTATTTCAGTGTGTCTTACAACAAGTATTTGGGATGGCGGAAGGCCTAGTGAACTATACAAGACTTGATGATCCAGAAGAGATTGTCGTGAACACTCAAGGAAGACCCATGTCTGAACTAGATGAAATTCGAGTGGTTGACGAAGAGGATAGGGAAGTAGCACCTGGTGAAGTAGGGACTTTATTAACAAGGGGACCCTATACGATTTGCGGGTATTATAATGCACCGGCCCATAACGAGAAGGCCTTTACTAAAGATGGTTTTTACCGGACAGGTGATTTGGTTAGTTTGAATTCTTCAGGGTACCTGACTGTGGAAGGACGAGATAAGGATCAAATCAATCGAGGCGGCGAAAAAATTGCAGCAGAAGAAGTGGAAAACCACCTGCTGGCCCATACATCTGTTCATGACGCAGCCATTGTTTCCATGCCTGATGACTATCTTGGGGAGCGGTCTTGTGCCTTCGTGATTCCCCGAGGGGAAACGCCTAAAGCTCGAGAACTTAAACAATTCTTAAAAGATAGGGGTTTGGCTGCCTATAAAATTCCCGACCGTGTGGAATTTATGGAGGCCTTTCCTAAAACACCATTAGGCAAAGTGAGTAAGAAAGCATTACGACAACTAATTTCTGATAAGTTACGTGCAAGCCGTACGGTCATTCATAAATAAAAAAATAATGAGGATAAAGGAGTGATTTGATGGCTATTCCTGCTATCACACCATATACAATGCCTGTTGAATCTGATTTACCAAAAAATAAAGCAGCATGGAAAGCGGAACCGAAACGTTCAGTTCTTCTCATTCATGACATGCAGCAATATTTTATCGATTTTTATGAAAAAGGCGATTCACCCATACCAGAATTACTTAAGAATATAACAACCATTAAGAATCGTTGTATGGAATTAGGAATCCCGGTTGTTTATACGGCTCAGCCTGGAGAACAAGATCCTAAGGACCGTGCACTTTTAACTGATTTCTGGGGGCCGGGACTCGATAATAATCCAAACCAAACAAATATTGTGAGCGAGGTTGCTCCAACGGACGATGACATCGTGTTAACTAAATGGAGATACAGCGCATTTAAAAGAACTAATCTTCTTGAATTAATGAAAGAACAGGGTCGTGATCAACTTATTATTTGCGGAGTATATGCTCATATCGGCTGCCTCTTAACCGCAAGTGAAGCGTTTATGCAGGATATAGAATCCTTTTTAGTAGCAGATGCTGTAGCAGATTTTTCTTTGGAAGAGCATAAAATGGCCATAAAATATGCAGCAGAACGATGCGCGTTTACCACTTCAACCAGTCAATTACTTGACCAGCTAGAAGCTCCTGAACAGGAAGGAACCAATCGGACGTTGGAGGAAGTAAGAACGCTTATTTTTGAACTTCTTGGCGAAGATCCTTCTGAAGGTCTCGATGATCATGAGGATTTAATTGACAGAGG
The DNA here is from genome assembly GCF_038002765.1 of Peribacillus sp. FSL H8-0477. Classification (NCBI taxonomy): domain Bacteria; kingdom Bacillati; phylum Bacillota; class Bacilli; order Caryophanales; family Bacillaceae; genus Peribacillus; species Peribacillus sp. FSL H8-0477. Next base: position 132,684 of record NZ_JBBODE010000002.1, read on the forward strand.
GATGGACTCTATTCGCATGATGAGCCTTGTGGAAATGTTGAGAGAAAAAGGGGCAGACATAAATTTCATGCAGTTGGCTGAAAAACCAACGATTGCTGCTTGGGGGAATCTGTTGACCTCTAAAAAAGTTTTAGCTTGAACCGAGGCAGAAAGGGGATAGATGAAGTGAGTAATATGGAGAACCAACAGCGCTGGGCATTGTCCGGCGCACAGTCCGGCATATGGTTTGCCCAGCAGCTAGAACCGAATAATCCGATTTATAATACCGGTGAGTACATAGAGATTAAAGGGAACATTGATCTAAATAAGTTTGAAGAAGCACTGACTAGGGCTGTAAAGGAAGCAGAAAGTTTACATCTCCAATTTGGGGAAGACCAAAATGGGCCCTATCAGGTAATGGGATTCGCTGATGAAGTACCTTTTCATTTCTTGAATGTAAGTGATCAAATTAATCCTGCAGAGAAGGCCTTGCAATGGATGAAAGAAGATCTGCTTCGGCCCATTAACTTGAAAACGGATAGGCTCTTCTCTCAAGCCTTATTTAGGGTCACAGCAGACCGGTATTTCTGGTATCAGCGGATTCATCATATTGTTATGGATGCCTTCGGTTTTTCCTTGCTATCGCAGCGAGTGGCGAAACTATATACGGCACTTGTTCAAGGTCGAACCTGTGAAGAAACAGCCTTTAGCCCCTTTGTTAAGCTTTTGGAAGAAGATTTAGGGTATCGCGCATCAGAAAAATTTGAACATGATCGGCAGTTTTGGCTGGAGCGCTTTGTCGATCAACCGGAAGTTATGAGTCTTGCTGAACGGGCACCTAGGACATCTACTGGTTTTCTTAGTCAAACGGGTTATTTGTCATCAGCCGCTGCACAATCGTTTAAAAAAAATGCTCATAAATATGGGGGAACATGGCATGAATTGGCCATGGCCGTCACAGCTGTTTATATCCATCGTCTGACGGGGACGGAAGATGTCATCTTATCTCTGCCGATGATGGGGCGCTTAGGATCTGCTTCAATTAATATTCCAAGTATGGTCATGAACTTACTCCCGCTCCGTTTAGCGGTACAACCGGAGATGACGTTGAGGGATTTAGTCAAGCAAGTATCAAAAGAAGTACGTACGATCCGCCGCCATCAAAATTATAGACATGAAGAACTTCGCCGTGACCTCAAGCTTCTTGGTGATAATCAACGATTATTCGGTCCGCAAATTAATGTCATGCCTTTTGACTATGGGTTGGATTTTGCCGGTAATCAAGCGATAACACATAAGTTGGCTACAGGACCCGTCGATGACCTCTCAATCAATATTTATGACAAGTCTGATGGTAATGGACTCAGAATCGATTTGGATGCGAATCCTGAAGTGTATGGGTTGGGGGAGTTAGCCACCCATCACAGCCGTTTCTTAAGCTTACTTGAAAAAGTGGCCAATCTTGAGGGGGGCCATTTAATAGGGGAACTTGAAGTGCTGTTACCGGAAGAACGCGTGAAGGTTATGCATCAATGGAATCAAACAGACCAAGAAATTCCTCTTGCTAGTCTGCCAGAATTATTTGAAAATCAAGCAGCAAAAACCCCGTACCTGACAGCTCTAGCAGATGAAAAGACCGTTCTTAGTTATGCTGAATTGAATGAGCGAGCGAATCAACTTGCACATCTATTAGTAAAAAAAGAACTAGGACCCGAAAAATTCGCAGCGATTGCCTTACCACGCTCTGTGAACATGGTTGTGGTCATGTTGGGTGTATTAAAAACAGGGGCCGCATACTTACCAATTGACCCAGATTACCCAATCGACCGTATCGATTACATATTGAACGACGCGAAGCCAATTTGCCTCATAACAAACAAAGAGCTTGCTTCAAAGTTACCAATTGACGGGGCAACTGAGCTCGTTATATTGGATGAGTTAGAACTGCATCAATATCCTACTGAGAATGTGGATGACACGAAACGGATTGGCAAGCTATCACCGCTTAATCCGGCATATATGATTTATACATCTGGTTCCACGGGGAAACCAAAAGGCGTCGTGATTCAATCGGAAAGCTTGATTAACTTCCTTTCTTCTATGCAAAGTCAATTTTCTTTGCATCAAGAAGACAGGCTTTTAGCGGTTACGACTATTGCTTTTGATATATCTGGTTTAGAAATTTACCTGCCGCTTCTTCATGGAGCCGGCTGCATCGTTGCTTCTAAGGAGACGATTCAAGAGCCTAAGGCTTTAGCAGAAATGATGACACAGCATGATATTACGATTATGCAAGCGACACCGACGCTTTGGCAAGCAATGGTAGCCAATTACCCAGAGGTGATCAAGAATCTCAGGGTGCTTGTTGGCGGGGAGGCGCTTTCCATTAGCTTAGCCACAGCCTTACAGGAGATAGGCTGCGAAGTAACCAATCTATATGGCCCTACTGAAACAACGATATGGTCAACGTCAAATTCACTGAATTCTAACCAGGCAGGTATGCCTTCTATTGGATCACCTTTATGGAATACACAGGTGTTTGTACTTGATGCCGGATTACAACCAGTTCCTCAAGGGATTGTCGGCGAATTATATATTGCTGGAATGGGTCTGGCCCGTGGATATTTAGGCCGACCTGATTTAACAGCTGAACGTTTTGTCGCCAACCCGTATGGCCCTAAAGGAAGTCGGATGTACCGTACAGGCGATTTGGTACGTTGGAGAGATGATGGAAGCCTGGATTATATTAGTCGGGCAGATCATCAAGTTAAAATACGCGGTTTCCGAATTGAACTTGGAGAAATAGAAGCAAGGCTCGCCCAGCATCCAGAAGTTGAACAGGCGTCAGTGATTGTTCGTGAAGATACTCCCGGGGAAAGACGGATAGCAGCCTACATTGTCTCTTCAAAGAATTCAACTGTGGATTCAGGGGAACTTCGCGAGTTTGCCGGCAGCAGTCTTCCAGATTATATGGTTCCATCCGCAATCGTTGTGATGCAGGAGTTACCGCTGACACCGAATGGGAAGCTTAATCGTAAAGAATTGCCAGTGCCTGACCTCTACTCTCTCATTACAGATCGAGTACCGAGAACGCCGCAAGAAGAAATTTTGAGTGAGTTATTTGCCGAGGTTCTTGGTCTTTCTAGGGTAGGGATAGACGATAGTTTCTTTAATTTAGGCGGTCATTCACTCCTAGCCTCAACGTTAATGGCTCGCATCCGCAGTACATTTGGAGTGGAATTAGGTATAGGAAAGATCTTTGAGGCACCGACTGTATCGAGCCTTGCCAAAACGCTCTCTCAGGGAAAAAGCGCACGATTACCTGTGAAAAAAACGAGTAAACCTGAAAAGATCCCTCTATCCTTTGCTCAAAGAAGATTGTGGTTCCTTCACAGTCTTGAAGGTCCTAGTCCGACCTATAATATTCCACTAGTAATCGAGTTAACCGGTGATTTAGATACGAAGGCTCTCGAGGCCGCGATTAATGACATTGTTGCTCACCATGAAACGCTTCGGACAATTTTTCCAGTAACCGAGGGAAATGCTTATCAAGACATTATTGACTCTTCAGAAGCACAAGTTGAATTGCTAATTACAAGAATTAAAGAATCGGAACTGGATGCGGAGATTACCAGCGCTACTCGGTATAGCTTTAATCTTGCAATGGAGCCATCCATTTATGCGCAGCTTTTCACGATGAAACGAGACAAGCATGTTCTAGTTTTACTGTTACATCATATTGTAGCTGATGGATGGTCCCTCACACCGCTTACGAGAGATTTAACAGCAGCATATAAAGCCCGAATCCGTGGGGAGGCGCCTAACTTGACTCCTCTTCCCGTTCAGTATGCAGATTATGCGCTTTGGCAGGAAGAGATGTTGTTGGCTCGTGACAACGGGGAAGTCAGTTTAGTCGCTGAACAGCTTGATTATTGGAGGAAGACGTTGGCAAACCTTCCTGAACAATTGGAATTGCCTATGGATTTCCCGCGTCCTATCGAACCAAGTTATAAGGGTGATACAAGGAGATTTACCATTTCTCCTGTCCTCCATGGCAAGTTGATCGAACTGGCTCGAGAAAATGGTGTCAGCTTATTTATGGTGTTACAGGCGGGACTTGCGGCCTTGTTTACTCGCCTTGGTGCGGGTACTGACATACCAATTGGAAGTCCGATTGCAGGGAGAAGTGACGATGCCTTGAGTGAGATTGTTGGGTTATTTATTAATACCCTAGTGCTGCGTACGGATACTTCCGGAAATCCTTCTTTCCGCGAGCTTTTTGAAAGGGTGCGAACAGTTGATTTAGCGGCTTATGACCATCAAGATATTCCATTTGAACGTTTGGTAGAAGAACTGAATCCCCCTCGTTTAAGGTCTAGGCATCCGTTATTTCAAATTATGCTTGCCCTGCAAAATACGCCTGAGCCAAAATTGGAACTTCCAAATGTTCAATCCAACTTAGAGTTAGTTAGTGTTGGAACGTCTAAATTCGATATGACGATTGAAATTCGTGAAACGTATGATGAAATAGGGAAACCGGATGGAATGAACGGGTTTGTTGAATATAGTACAGATTTATATAAATACGAATCAATGGATTTACTGGTTAATCGATACGTACGATTATTAGAAGCCGCTGTTACAGAACCTGATCAGCCAATTGGCCGGCTGAACATACTTGCATCAGAAGAACGTCAAAAAATTCTAGTTGAATCAAATCCACATGGTAAAGAGATCGAGCAGGAGACTTTGCCTGCATTGTTTGAGGAACAAGTAAGTAAGTATCCTGAAAAAATTGCTGCCGTATATGAAGAGGAATCAGTAACCTATGCAGAATTAAACAAAAGGGCGAACCAACTTGCCCATCTGTTGATGGATAAAGGAGTAGGAGCGGAGCAGTTTGTAGCATTGGCTACACCAAGATCATTGGATATGGTGGTTGGTTTACTTGCTGTACTAAAAGCAGGGGCGGCTTATTTGCCTCTAGATCCAGACTATCCAATCGACAGACTGACATTCATGATCCAAGATGCAAAGCCAAGCTGTGTCCTTACAAGTTCCAGTGTGGCAGCCAGCCTCCCAGGTATACATAGCCAACAAATTGTAATGGATGATCCAAGCACGCTAGTAGAATTGTCACGATATTCTTCAGAAAACCCACTGGACAGTGACCGGAAACAGCCAATATCACCTTTAAACACAGCCTATATTATTTATACATCAGGTTCAACGGGTGTACCAAAAGGGGTAGTCATTCCTCATCAGAATGTTACAAGGCTTTTTCGGTCGACAGAAGCATGGTACCAATTTAACGCTGATGATGTTTGGACGATGTTCCACTCATATGCTTTTGATTTTTCAGTGTGGGAGATATGGGGGGCTCTTCTTCAAGGTGGAAAGCTTGTCGTTGTTCCACATGCAATCAGCCGATCACCTGAAGAGTTTTTACAGCTCCTTGTGGATGAACGAGTCACTGTTCTTAACCAGACCCCATCTGCTTTTTATCAATTAATGCAGGCGGATCGGAACCATCCGGAACTTGGGCAGGATCTTGCGTTACGGTATGTGATTTATGGCGGGGAAGCACTTGAACTTAGTCGTTTGGAGGATTGGTATAGCCGTCATCTCGAAAATGCACCGCAGTTAATTAATATGTATGGCATTACGGAAACCACCGTTCATGTAAGCTATCTTGAGCTTAATCGAGACATTACCTCGGTGAAGGCGAACAGTCTCATAGGCAGTGCAATACCGGATCTTGGTGTGTATATACTGGATGAGAGTTTACAACCAGTGCCGGCAGGAGTGATTGGTGAGATGTATGTTTCTGGGGCTGGTTTAGCCCGAGGGTATCTTGGACGCCATGGTTTGACAGCAGAACGTTTTGTTGCTAATCCATTTGGCCAAGCTGGAAGCCGAATGTATCGGACTGGAGATTTAGCCAAATGGCGTGAGGATGGCTCATTAGATTATCTGGGCCGGGCCGACCACCAGATCAAGATTCGCGGCTTTCGGATTGAACTTGGAGAAATTGAGGCAATACTTGCCCAGTGTACTGAACTGGTACAAGTTGCAGTTATAGTACGCGAAGACAATCCAGGTGATAAGAGATTAGTTGCTTATGTAGTGCCAGCAGCTAATACGGACTTTGATTCAGCTGAATTACGACGGTACGTAGCAGCCAGCCTTCCAGATTACATGATTCCATCAGCATTTGTACAAATGGTAGATTTGCCTTTGACAGCGAATGGAAAACTTAATCGAAAGGCGTTGCCAATTCCAGAATTCGGTGCGGCCATAACAGGGCGTGGACCACGGACACCGCAAGAAGAAATCCTTTGTAATCTATTCATGGATGTTCTCGGTTTACCACAGGTGGGAATCGATGATGGATTCTTTGATTTGGGGGGACATTCCCTTCTCGCTGTCCAGTTGATGAGTAAAATACGTGAGGCGCTTGGCATTGAATTAGGTATCGGGAATTTATTCGAGGCACCAACAATTGCTGGTCTAGTAGAAAGGTTTGAAATGGGATCAAGTCAGAGTGCTTTGGCTGTTCTGCTGCCACTTCGTAAAAGTGGTCAAGAGCTTCCGCTATTTTGTTTACATCCAGCGGGAGGCTTGAGCTGGTGCTATGCGGGGTTAATGACAGCACTCGGACCGGACTATCCGATATATGGTCTGCAAGCTCGCGGTATTTCAGAGCGTGAGCGTTATCCGGAAACACTAGTAGAAATGGCAGAGGATTATATTAAACAGATCCGTAAAGTCCAGCCGCAAGGCCCTTATCGTTTATTGGGTTGGTCACTGGGTGGAAATGTCGTTCATGCCATGGCTGTGCAACTACAAAACGAGGGAGAAGAAGTCCAACTTGCCGCTATTCTAGATGCCTATCCTAGTCAGTTCTTGCCGACCCAAGACGCACCAGGTGATGAAGAAGCCTTAATTGCCCTGCTTGCTTTAGGCGGATTTGAACCTAATAAATTAGGAAGCGAACCTTTAGATGATGCTAGTGCCATAGAAATTTTGCGTCAGGATGGAAGCGCGTTGGCTAGTTTGGAAGAAGAAACGATTCTTAATTTGAAAGAGACCTATGTTAATTCTGTTCGCATCATGGGCGAATACGAACCGGGAGTATTCAATGGTGATGTCTTATTCTTTAAATCGACACTCGTGCCGGAATGGTTTCCTGACATTTCTACGGATTCATGGCATCCATATATAAAAGGAGTAATTGAACAGCATGATATCGTTTGCCGCCACAAGGATATGTGTCAACCTGAACCGCTTGCAGAAATCGGACAGGTTATTGCAACTAAGCTAGCAAAAATGAAAACTTACGCATTAATTAATGAAGGTGGAGATAACGGATGACCAACCCTTTTGAGAAGCAGGATGGTACGTATAAAGTTTTAATAAATGAAGAAGGCCAGCATTCCCTTTGGCCCGCCTTTTTACATATACCAGAAGGCTGGTCCACCATATATGGAGAAGAAAGCAAAAAAAACTGTTTGGACTATATCAATGCAAATTGGATCGATCTTCAACCTAAAAGTTTAAAGCTTGTTACGAACATCTATGGAAAAAAGTAAGTGGCATAGACAAAAATTAGTCGTTTGTATGGTTTGTGTGATTGCCATGTTTATGGTTTCTATGGATGCCACGATCGTCAATGGGAAGAGCAAATTCAAGGATAAATGTACAAAATAGAGTGGGTTCTGCCGCAGGTGTTGCTCTATTAGCCAGTGTTTTGGGAACAAGTGAAATGACAATGGGACGGGATCTAACGTAGTAACGGTAGTCATTCTTGTTTTAGGTCTATTCATTCACTAAGTTTGAAGAAAGAAGACTTCAAGAACATCCAAAGTTAATTCCAAGGTAGATTGAGTAAGTCATAGATAGAAAGTTTAGAATAGTGGGTTGCTGAATATTAATCAGCGGCCCCTATTTATTTGTTCCAATGAAAGGAGGGAATCTGGTGGTTGAAGTATATACCTGTAAATTACCTGCGAACAGAGAGACTACGGTGTTAGATAAATTGCTTTTTCATGTTTCAAAAGAAAGACAAAGTCGATTGAAAAGGTTTGTGAAGATTGATGACGCATACCGTTCACTGGTTGGCGATTTGCTCGTTCGTTTTGCGCTGACAGAACGATACGGTGCAATAGACGGGGAACTGAAAATTGAGACCAATGAATATGGAAAGCCATTCTTATGTGAGTACTCTGATTTTCACTATAACATCTCCCATTCGGGTGACTATGTGGTGTGTGCTGTTCATGTTGATGCCGTGGGCGTAGATATTGAATACATAGGACCATTTAATTTGCACCTGGCTAAGGAGCTGTTTACTGAAGAAGAGTATCAAGAAGTACAGGAAAATGAGAACAGCCTGGCTGCCTTTTATGATATATGGACCTTGAAAGAAAGTTATATTAAAGCCGTTGGGCAGGGTTTGTCCAAGTCGTTAAAGGAGTTTTCTATAAAAAAAGATAGAAGTAATGACTCTATTCGAATAAAGGATGTGCAGACAGGTAAAGAGATGATGGACTATGTTTGCAGACAGTATAAGGCAGACGATAACTACCGTCTCTCTGTTTGTGCTCATCATGCTAATGCTGCTCAGTTTAGAAGTCTGCCTATCTCTGTCACATTTCAAGAAATTTGTGAGAGATTGGGCATGGCTGTAACGAAACCCAATGTATATGGAGGAATAAAAATTGAGACAAATTAACATTGCGCAGGTTATTGAAGGGAGTAAATTTAACTCTTTTCACTTATCTGTTTTACTATGGTGTGTTTTCCTTATCCTGTTTGATGGCTATGATTTAACTGTTTTTGGAGCAGTTATTCCAACCTTAAGTAAAGAGTGGGGGACGTCACCAAGTATCTTAGGCTTGATCGGAAGCTTAACTTTAGTTGGCGGCTTAATCGGCTCACTTATTTGTGGAATAGCAGCAGATAAAATAGGGAGGAAGAAAGTCATTATTGGTTGTGTGGCTCTGTTTGGTGCGTTTACTTTATTGACGGGATTAGCACAAGGACCAGTAGATTTTGCTATCTACCGTTTTCTTGCAGGAATTGGATTGGGGGGAATTCCACCATTATTAGTTGTACTAACCTCTGAATATTCTCCTAAGGCAATAAAAAATATCATGGTAGGAATCATGTTCAGCGGTTATTCAATAGGCGGCATATTAGTCTCTCTTTTTGGAATGAAGGTCATTCCAACAGTAGGATGGAATTGGATGTTTTTCATTGGGGCTATTCCGTTAGCCGCCATTCCCTTTCTAATTAAATATTTACCGGAATCTCTCTATTATTATGTGGAAAAGGGAGAACATGAAAAGGCTAAAGAGATAGTGACTCGGTTAGATCCTTCCTATGTTCCTCATGATACAGATCGATTTATAAATGAGTTATCAACCTCAGGTGTTCCTGTCGTAAAACTCTTTGAAAATCAACGCGGCAGGTCCACGATCATGTTTTGGATTGCATGCTTTATGGGATTATTAATGGTATATGGTTTGGGTACATGGCTGCCTCAACTAATGGTTGAGGCAGGATATGAATTGAATTCAAGCTTGCTATTTTTATGCTGTTTAAATATAGGAGCCATCGTAGGTTCGGTGTGCGGCGGTTGGTTAGCCGATCGAATTGGATCAAAACGAGTATTAATTAGTTACTTTAGTATCGGGGCCGTCTGTCTGGTCTTACTTGGGTTTAAACCAGGTTCCCTTTTTCTTTATGTTCTAATCGCTGTAGCTGGGGCAGCGACGATTGGATCGCAAAATTTAAACAATGCGTACATCTCCATGTTCTACCCAACGCAGATGAAATCAACTGCATTGGGTTGGGCCTTGGGGGTAGGAAGGTTAGGAGCGATAATGGGACCGACAATCGGCGGGCTGTTAATACAGTTGAAGCTGCCTATCTATATAAATTTTCTTAGCTTTGCGATTCCTGCATTGATCGCAGCGGTATCGATTAGCTTTGTCCAAAATCAATATAATAGTACGATGAATCTCAAATTATGTCCTTCTCCAGAAGACTACCAAAAGAGCAGCTAATAAAGAACCCATTTTGAACATTGTTCAAAATGGGTTCTTTTCGTATTCACGACTATGAAAATGACAGGACCTTTGCTTCTTGAGAATCAACGATCAATTGTACCTCTGTACCATCAATCGTTTCTTTTTTTAGAAGTACCTCTACGAGTTCTTCGTATTGAGGACGGTTTAAATCAATTAAACTTTCCGTCTCCTGGATTGCTTGAGTGAAAAGGGCTTGCATCTTTTGTTCTTTCTCACTTTTATTAAATGTTAAGGTAAAGCCGTCTTGGAGCAGGCCCGTATCGACCATTTGTTCAAGGAGCTGCTTCGCCTGCTGAACGTCCCCGCCTACGCCGACACTATGTTCACCTAAATACATTCTTTCAGCAACGCCGCCTGCTACGATCATTTTAACTTGATCCAGCAATTCACTTGCCGTAGCTAAATGGAGTTCTTTTGGAATGGGTGCCACATACCCTAAGGCTTCGCCGCGAGGGATAATGGTTGCTTTTCGAACAGAACCAGGTTTAGTTAGAGCGGCAATCAAGGCATGTCCACTTTCGTGAATGGCCACTCTGCGTTTTGTATCAGGGTCATTCAAGCTTCTTGAGGTACTGCCAAGAACAGTCCGGTCAATCGCATAATCAATATCATCTTTCTCTATTAAATCCTGTCCATTACGTAACGCTCGTCTTGAGGCTGTTTCAAAAAGCGAATTCAGGTCAGCACCAGAAAAACCTGACGTACTTTCAGCTAGTTTATCAAGAGATGCGAGAACGTCTAGAGACAGCTGTTTCCCTTTGGCGTGTATCTCTATAATTTCTTTTCTGCCTGTTGTATCAGGAAGGGGGACCTGAAAAGAAAAGTCGATCCGTCCTGGGCGTAGAAAGGCTTCATCAAGCATATCCTTTCGGTTTGTAGCAGCTACAAATAGGATGCCTTCATTTGAATGGCCGCCGTCCAGCTGAACAAGCAATTCGGTAAGGGTCTTTTCCCCCTCTTCACCGCCATTTTGTTTTCTACGTCCAGCAAGTGCATCTACCTCGTCAATGAAAATGACGGCAGGAGTCTGCTTACGAGCATTTTGAAATAAATTTCGAACACGAGATGCACCGACGCCGACAAACATTTCGTTAAAGGCCGAACCGCTTGTTGAAAAGAAGTTTGCTCCTAATTCCTTTGCAATGGCTTGTGCTAACAAAGTTTTTCCGGTCCCTGGAGGGCCGTATAGTAAGATGCCCTGAGGAGGTTTGATCCCAATTTTTGCTGAACGTTCTGGCTCTTTTAGAGTAGTAAGGGTTTGAAGGATTTCTTGTTTAATTTCAGGCTGTAGTCCTCCTACATCAGCTAATGTGATAGACGGAAGGGGGCGGGCTGTCGATATGGCATTCTTAGATTTTCCTTTAATTCCGATACCGCCTTTAGATTTCTTTTGGATCGTTATAACGGCTGCAACAAGTAAACCGACCAAGCCGCCTAAAATCCATATACTATAGGTATTCGTTGAAGAATATACATAATCTATGTTATAAGTGGAAACTAATTTATTCACCATTTGGCTGTTTGGGGGGATATGTGAAACGTATGTGCCATCTGCGGTATTAATCACTAATTTACCGTTTGGCTTTTCTTTAATAGAGATAGTCTGGCCCTCTTGAGCATTAATTGTTTTCTCTACTGAGGAAAAAGGGAGGGGTGTCACTTGGCTTTTATCCATTACATACCAAGCAATACCTGCTAAAATCACAAATGACAAACTAACAATTGGAAGTATTTTCGACATAAACTTGACCTTCGAATTCAACTACTCATCTCCTTTTGGAATATACCTACAAGTATAAGAAATAAAGGTAGAATATAAATGGGTAAAAATACCTAAAAAATTAGGTAAATTATGTTATTTGTTAAATATAGGTTTAATTTTATGGATGGCAGGATTTGAGCATTTTGAATTTGCCGGCAGGGAATGATAAAATATAATCATAATAATACAAGGCTTTAAGATATGAAAAAATAACAAAATGAAGGCAGTTGAATACTAAATTGAGTAAATTCACCAGCGATTATATGATAACGATGAAAGATATTGTGAAGGAAGGCAGTCCTAGTCTTCGCCAAGTAACGGAAGAGGTTGAGCTTCCATTATCAAAAGAGGACAAAGACACGTTGAATTGTATGATGCAATTCTTAAAAAACAGCCAGGATCCTGTTATTTCTAAAAAGTATGGACTACGTGCAGGTGTGGGGCTTTCAGCTAATCAAATCGGGTTGAATAAGCGGATGTTTGTGGTTTACTTTACGGATGAAAAAGGAGTTTTGCATGAATACACAATGATTAATCCAAAGGTTATAAGTACGTCAACTTCAATGATTTATCTGCCGCAAAGCGAAGGATGCTTGTCAGTAGACCGTGAAATCGTAGGATTTGTACCAAGATATGAGCGGGTCAAGGTGAAGGCAATAGATATTGAGGGTAAGGAATTCACGATACGTTTTAAAAAATTCCCAGCAATTGTTTTCCAGCATGAGATGGATCACTTGAACGGTATCATGTTCTATGATCGAATTAACCAGGACAATCCGTTTAAGCTCCCCGAGAATGTTGATATAAACAGTTTATAATGTAAACAAACAGACACCCTGTATGACAGGGTGTCTGTTTGTTTAAAAAGTTTCAGATACACGGTAATGAATGTTCAAATCTTGAAAGATTGCTCTGCTCATTTCCATATATCCTTCAGATGTAAGATGTATGCCGTCATCTGATATTAATTGATTGAGATTACCTGCTTCCTTCAAGTACGTACGGACATCTATCAGTGTTACATTCATTTCCACTGCTAATTGTTTTAATCGGCGATTATACATCCCGTGCCAATGTTCTATCCCGCCAACGCTTGAAACCCAGTGGGCGATGGATGGACCAAATTGTGTGCAAATTGACCGATAATACCGGGCAGGATCGAGAGGTGGAAGTGTAAGTAAAAACGGAGTAATATGTTTATCCTGAAATTCAGAAATAATCGCAGTCAGGTTCTCTACATAACGTTCAATTGGAACGATTGGTTCATGTTCTCCGTCTGGCAGAGCAGCCACTTCATCCCATTTAAAATTACAATCATTACCCCCGACATTAATTAATACCGCATCAGGCTTTTCAGCTATAACATCTTTATCAATACGATTCATCAGAAGGTCTGAATTATCATTAAATACACCTTTATTAATTACTTCTATAGAGGGAAATGATTCAACAAGATTCGCTAATATATTTGGGTAGTTTTGCTTAATAATTCTCAGTCTGCCTTTTACAATGGATATACCTCTAGTTAGACTGTCACCAAAACAAATAATCTTCAATTGGTTTCTCTCCTATCCGTTCCTAACTCTCCTTCTAGTTTAGTAGCAATTCATAGATTCGACAATGGATATGACTTCCTAAATGTTGAGAATTGGTGAACTTTTTTTAAAAGCATGCTAAGTATTCCTGACGGAGATAACCCCGTGCAGAGGCTTCGTTTTTAAAGCTTCTATACCCGCGATTCGGCGAAAAAAAACAACCCTCTAATAAGAGGGCTGTTTAGGTTAATTAGTATGTTGTTCAATCTTAGGTTCTGCTTCAACACGGGCATTACCCATGAAGAAGACGGTGATGATTGCTATACCAATTGGAATTAAAGCGAGCAAGAACGTTAACGTTATGGAATCCGACAAAGCATTAACAATTTTATCGAGTATCTCAGGTGGAATTTGAGAGCGTGTATCGGATTGGAACAGCTGGCGCGGATCGTCGAAATTCATAGCTGCTCCCTGACCACCCATTCCTTTGAATGATTCCGCCATTTTATTAGCAAATGAATTCGTCTGAATAGCTCCAAAAATGGTGATTCCAAGCGTCATTCCGAAAGAACGCAGGAACGAGTTGGTCGAGTTAGCTGAGCCGCGATAACGCGGATCAAGTTTGTGGATGGAGGCAGTCGGTAACAGTGAAAAGGAGAAACCAACGCCAAATCCGACAATGATCATATAAATCGTCAGCAGTGTTCTGCTAGTATCAGGCGTTAATGTGCCAAGCAAGAGCATTCCTGCAAAGAATGAAAAGACCGATACGATCATAAGGGTGCGGAAGCTTGTTTTCGTTTGGAATATCCCTCCGCCGGCGCTGCCTAGAACGCTTCCAAGCATCATTGGCATTAAGATTAAGCCTGCATTTGTAGCAGAACCGCCATAAACAGCTTGAACAAAGATTGGAATATATACGGTCAGTATAATAAATGTTGCACCATAAATAATCGCAAGGATTTGTGAGGTAGCGAATAGTCGTTTTTTAAACATCCAAAACGATATGATTGGATCACTTGCTCTTCTTTCAAAATAGAAGAAAAGGATGAAAAACAGAGCAAAACTTGCAAACAGGGAGATAATTGGAGTAGAGCTCCAACCATATTGTCCGCCTAACTCCAGCGCAAACATTAAGCTGACAACCGCAATAACAAGGGTAGCCGCACCGCCCCAATCAATTTTTTGTTCTTTATGTGAAGAAGATTCTTTATAATAAGAAACAATAAAGAATAATGAAACAAGACCAATAGGTACATTCACATAAAAGATCCAATGCCAGCTTAGGGTTTCAGTAATAAAAGCACCCAATAAAGGGCCAAGAACGCTTGAAATACCAAAGACGGCACCCAGAAGAGCAGTCATTTTTCCGCGTTTATTAGCTGGGAAGATATCAAATACAATGGTAAACGCAATTGGCATCAATGCGCCGCCGCCGATACCTTGAATCGCCCGAAAAATACTGAGCTGCGTCATAGACTGAGCTAGTCCGCATAAGGAAGATCCGATTAAAAACATGACTAGACCAAAAACAAAGAAACGTTTCCTTCCGTACATATCAGATAGTTTTCCGAAAATGGGCATTCCAGCCATCGTTGCGACAAGGTAGGCAGATGTAACCCAGACAAATTTATCAAAATCACCTAAATCAGATACGATAGTACCCATAGCTGTAGAGACAATGGTATTGTCCATAGATGCCATGAAAATCCCCAGTAATAGACCGGCGACAATGAATGATTGCTTATTATTTTTTTCAGCTAGCAAAAGGCTCTCCTCCTTAGTTAGGCATTACTTGCTTTTGTGCTTAGTGAAATGTATACGTTAGAATGAGTAAAAAAATATATCTTGATCATCAAGATAAGTTCAAGTTTAGTTGGAGGGACAAGCTAATGTCAAGAGATAACAGCAGAAAAACGGACCAGATAGAGAGTTTGACACAACAACTGAGAAAGTACGGAATGAGATCTGTTCTGTTTCAACAAAATATGGCCTTAAAACTTGGAGTTTTTCCTACTGATCTTAAGACCGCAGATATCTTAAATGAAACCGGCCCCATCACAGCGGGTGAGCTTGCGAGAATTACCGGCTTAAGCACAGGTGCAGTAACCGCCCTAATCGATCGCCTGGAAAAGGCAGGCATTGTTACGCGTAAAAAGGACCCTAATGATGGGCGCAGAGTTGTTATTGCGCCTGTTTTAAAACGTCATCAAGAAATCTTGGAACATTATCAAACGCTGGCACAGGCTACGAAAGAACTGTGTGTGGATTATGACGAAAAAGAAATGGATTTAATTCTTACATTTACCCGTAATATCACGATGATCATGGAAGAAGAACTTGAAAAATTAACAGTAGAAAGGGATGGAGGCATATAGGAAAAAGTCTTAAAAAAATTTTAATTGAAAATGATTATCAATATCTGTTAGAATGATAAAGGAAATTAATGCGGGAATAAATGACAAGGGAGTTTTGGGGTATGAATACAATTAAATCCACTATGGCCGTTCTATTGTCTACGAGTTTATTATTTGGGTGTGGACAAAAAGAAGAAGCAACGCCTGCTGCAGATAAATCGGAGAAAACAGTGGGATCAACAAGCAATTTAGATAAAGTTTCAACTGAATATAGAGACTATGCCATTCTTGAGATTGAGGAGTTTGTAAAAGAAACAGAAGCATTTACAAATGCCGTTATCTCAGGAGATATTGAGAAGGCAAAGGAATTATATGCACCTGCAAGAATGCATTATGAACGGGCTGAGCCAATAGCTGAGGTATTCGGTGATCTTGATCCGAAAATTGATGCACGTGATGGTGATGTGGATGAAAAAGACTGGGGCGGTTATCACCGTATTGAGCAAGGCTTATGGGAAGAAAACACAACTAAAGGGTATGAAGGATATGCTGAACAGTTAATGAAAGACGTTAACTTGCTTCGTGCAAAGGTTGAAACGGTCGAAGTAACACCTGAATTATTAATAACGGGTGCAGTGGATCTTTTAAATGAAGTGTCAACCTCAAAAGTAACGGGGGAAGAAGATCGCTATTCTCATACAGATTTATATGATTTTGCTGCAAATGTTCAAGGAGCAGAAAAAATCTTTTCTATATTAACTCCAGCTCTTAAAGAAAAAGACGAAGCGTTAGTGACGGAGATTGATACTCAATTTGCTGCCGTTTACAATCTATTAAACGAACAGAAGCAAGGGGAAGATTATACCCTGTATGATAAATTGGATAAGCAAGAAATTAAAGAGTTAAGTCAGTCGATTGATGCTCTTGCTGAACCTCTTTCTCAGATCGGAATTGTAACGGAGGAATCTTAAGTGAGTGATTCATCTATATCTGAAAATGAATCAGCATCTCTTTTGTCAAAAAAAGTAACCAGACGGGATATGCTTAAAACAGCGGGAATCGGGGGAGTCGGCGTACTGATTGGCGCTGCCGGAATAGGAGGCGTGATGTCTCTTTCTACTGCAGCTGCGCCAGAAGGGAATAAGAAGAAAGATACAGTTCCTTTATACGGCGCGCATCAGGCAGGTATCGTAACTGCCATGCAGGATAACTTGTATTTCGCGTCTCTCGAGGTTACGACTACCGATAAAACGGAACTAATTAAGCTTTTTAAGGACTGGACAGTGGCAGCGGCGAACCTTATGGATGGAAAACCAGTGGGTGATTTATCATCTAATGGATTCTTACCCCCTAAGGATACTGGAGAAGCTGAGGGGCTGTCTCCAGCTAACTTAACAATAACATTTGGCGTAGGTCCCTCCCTTTTTGTTAAAGACGGCCAAGATCGATTCGGTCTACGTTCCAAACAGCCTAAGGAGCTCAAAGAATTACCGAAGTTTTCATTTGATGCATTAGATGAAACATGGTGCGGCGGCGACATCTGCATACAGGCTTGTGCTGATGATCCACAGGTTGCTTTTCACGCTGTAAGAAATTTAGTCCGGATTGCTAGAGGGAAATTAATCATTCACTGGGCACAGACTGGGTTCCAACGTACCAAACATGCTGGGAATATTAAAGAAACCCCCCGTAACTTATTCGGGTTTAAAGATGGAACGGTTAATCCAGATGGTAAAGAGGATTTGAAACAAGTGTGGGTTCAGCCGGGTGATGGTCCGAATTGGCTTGTGGGCGGAAGTTACATGGTGGTTCGACGTATTCAAATGTACATTGAGGTATGGGATCGAACAACATTAAAGGATCAGGAAGAAACCTTTGGCCGTAAGCGAATGAGTGGAGCGCCGCTCGGCAAGGAACAAGAATTTGATGAACCAGATTTAGAAGAAAAAGATGAGAATGGAAAGTTTGTTATTCCAGAGACAGCTCATATGCGGCTAGCCCGTGGTGATGGTACGCAGCAACTATTAAGGCGCTCATATTCGTATGCGGGTGGAATGGATCCAAAAACAGGGAGTATTGATGCAGGGTTATTATTTATAGCCTTTCAAAGAACCCCAAGCAAGCAATTCATTCCGATGCAGCAGAGACTGGCGGGTCTTGACAAATTAAATGAATATATCATCCACCGAGGCAGCGCTCTTTTTGCGTGTTTACCTGGAGTAAAAAAAGGCGGATATATCGGAGAGACACTTTTTAATTAAAGTGTCTTCTTTTAAAGGAGTGCGTGGGAAGCATGTTAGTAAGTAAGTGGAAACAGTATCTTGGATTCATGTTCATCATTGGGATGGTTTTTTCGGCGATTCCGCTGGTCGCACAGGCCGAAGATAATCATGATGAGCTATTTATTTATATCGGTGACAGCTTAATGAAAGCTAAAAATGGGGAAAAAGAGATAATCGTCAGCAACATGAATGAGTTTGAAAAGGAATGGCAAAGCACGCGAAAAGACAGCGAGCTGGCTGAGGTTGTGGATCAACAGCTGCTTGCAGTTAAACAGGCACTAGAAAAGGAAGAAGATACTCAGAATCTCAAACCAATATTATCAGCTCTTTCAAGTGCGGTCATAGCGTACGATCTAGAACAAAATCCAGTGGATACAAGCAAACATACAGATACTGTAAAGCAGCTGCTACCATTTATTACTGAATTGGATCGATCAATCGCAGATCAGGACTATGAAAAAGCAAAAAAGAAATATCAAGTTCTCTTGAATTTCTGGAATAAAGAAGTGGAGAGCATTGTTCGTGAGAAAAGTGTCGTTTCATACGGCGAAATTGAAAAATATATGGCCTTCGTCCGGATCAGCATTACGCAAGAACCGGCAGATCAGGATAAGGCAGTCAATAATCTAGATCATTTAAGGACATCTATAGATAACTTTCTGTCTGGAAATGTGAAAAAGGCCGAGGCTGACAGCTTCACATTATCGGATGTAACCGATCTGTTACAAGCGAGCGGACAAGCACTGAAAAGCGGTGAGTACTCTACAACGATTGAGAAGTTAAATGAAATTTTAACTATTTGGCCAATGGTCGAGGGGGATGTATCAACTCGAGACAGTAAGCTTTACAGTGATATGGAAACAAAGGTGCCAACGGCTATCAGTCTGCTGGAATCCGAAAAAGTTAAAGCGGAAGAAGCTCAGACTATTATTGAGGACTTACATGAAAGGCTGCTGCCTCTTATCTCAGAGACGAGCTATTCAACGTGGGATGCCGCCTTAATTCTCCTTCGCGAAGGTCTTGAAGCCTTGCTGATTGTAGCTACGCTGCTAGCCTTTTTGAAAAAAGTGAACCAGGGAGATAAACAAAAATGGATTTGGGTCGGGGTAGCTGCTGGTTTACTAGCCAGTGCGATATTAGCCATTATTATAAATATTGTCTTTTCAAGAATAACCGCGGCATCCAGTCGAGAATACATCGAAGGGATCACAGGCATTGCGGCTGTTGTGATGATGGTCAGCGTTGGAGCATGGCTTCATAGTAAAGCAAATGTGAAAGCGTGGAATCGCTATATAAACAAACAGATGACTCAAGCTATTACTACTGGAAGTGTTATATCTTTTGCTATGGTCAGCTTTTTGTCCATATTCCGTGAAGGAGCAGAGACCATCATTTTCTATGCTGGCATGTCACCTTATATGAGTATGAAGCAGCTGCTGACTGGAATTGTCCTTGCCTTAGTCATTTTAATTGTGGCGGGGGTATTAATCATGAGATATAGTGTGAAAATTCCCATCAGTGTATTCTTTAAAGCAGCGACCGTCTTTATCTATTTATTAGCATTTAAAATACTGGGTGTGAGTGTTCATGCACTACAAGTATCAAAGACGATCTCGATACATACACTTCATTCCTTCCCATTTATCGATTGGATTGGGCTTTATCCAACAGTAGAAACGCTTATACCACAGCTTGTTTTACTACTTATTATTCTCTTTACGGGAATTACGATAAAAAAACGGAATCAAACAGCATAAAAAAAGTTCCCAAATGAAGTGCACCCCAAAAGTTAGAGTCATAATCTAACTTTTGGGGTGTTTTAGTATGGCTAAATATAGCGATGAGTTTAAGTTGATGATTGTGAGAGAGTATCTTAATGGTCCACTTGGCTTCAAACTACTTGTTCGTAAATACGAGATAAAATCACCTACGCAATTAAGAAATTGGGTAAATATATACAAGAACCAAGGCGCAGTTGGACTTTCTAGAAAGAAAACCAATGAATTTTACTCTGTTCAATTCAAGCTTGATGTACTAAGCTTTATGAAAAGGACAGGCGCTTCTTACACTGAAACGGCTCTTCACTTCGGGTTGACCAATCCACCTTTGATTGCTTCGTGGAAAGGAAAACTCCTTGAGAGTGGTGTGGAAGGCCTACTTAAACCGAAAGGACGGCCAGCCATGTCAGACAAAGCGAAGAACAATCAAAGAAGAAAACAGCCTGTAAAAGAGATGACCGTTGAACAGAAACTCAAAAGGGAAAATGAACTTCTGCGTTTGGAGAACGAGTACCTAAAAAAGTTGCGCGCTTTTCAGATGGATCCGGACGGTTATCTCGAAAAGCACAAGCAGCGCTATCATACGAACTCAAAGAAGAATTCCGACTGAAGGATGTACTTCAGTTCATAGGTATTCCCGAATCTTCTTATCATTACCATGTGAAAAAAATGAAGCAAGAAAACCCTCATCAAGAAGTAGAAGAAATCATTCAAGCTATTTTTGAAGAGCATAATGGCAACTATGGGTATCGCAGGATTCGTTTAGCGTTAAAGAACCAGGGACTCCTAGTGAATCATAAGAAAGTACTACGCATCATGAGAAAGCTTGGATTGAAAGGGGATAAGTTCACCCGTAAATCACGTCGATTTAGTTCGTACAAAGGAACAATTGGCACGGTAGCGAAGAACAGAATCCATCGCCGGTTTAAGACCCCTATTCCCTATCAAAAACTCACCACCGACATCACAGAATTCAAGTGTGCGGATGGAGGTAAACTCTACCTCAGTCCGATTTTGGATATGTATAATGGTGAAATTCTTTCATATGGGATGAGTATGCATCCGACACTGGACTTTGTACTAGAGCCTTTGAAGGAAACTCTTCGAGTAGTAAAAGAGGCAAGATACCGAACGACCATCCATTCAGATCAAGGCTGGCATTATCAGCATAGAAAATGGGTCCATACATTGAAAAAACATAACGTGTTCCAAAGCATGTCCCGAAAGGGAAACTGCTTAGATAACTCGCCTATGGAGAACTTCTTCGGATTATTAAAGCAAGAAATGTATTATGGTGAACCACTTCGCACGTACGAGGAACTGAAACGGACTATCGAGTCCTACATTTATTATTATAATAACCAACGCATTAAACAGAAATTGGCTGGAATGAGTCCGGTACAATACCGTCTTCAAACCAACCAATTGGCTGCGTAATATAAAACTCTAACTTTTAGGGGTCACATCAAAAGGGAACTTTTTTTATGCCTTTAACGAACGCCGGTAGCGATACTGCTGCCATTGAAAACGGATAAAACAGCCAATACAGAAACCGAGGATGGCAATAAATGAGGCTAATGCAACCATGCATGTAAACACATACCCTGCTGAATTCCAGTTCATAAGAAAACTGAGTAATCCCAACCCCAGAAAGACGACAGCAATACCTTGATTAAATTGCTGTTGTGCATGCTCTTCTGGGATATAATCAGAAGGATTCTTCTTCAGAAACAGCTTTGCGAATCTCATTATAGGATTAAAATTAACAAGTAAACCAAGCATGCCAAAGAGTAACGGCACAGCTAAAATCCACTCTTGACCTGATATCCAAGTGATCACAACACTTAAGAAAATAAACCATTGATTGGTTCTCACCAGAGGCCGAGGTACCGTACGGATAGGAGTGTTTATCATAAACCCAACCTTTCAAGTGTGTTTTATCTATTAAAGCACGATACAGGTTGTTTTGGAAATGTCTTTGTTTAAATTATAATAATTCTAAATAAGTATTGATTATTGTTTTAAAGTAAGATACTATATAAATAACTAGTTGAAGAGTATAAATCTGAAGGAGGAAGTATGATGGCAGTGAAAATTTGCGATACATGCGGAACACCAATAAAGAAATTAAAACACTCGGTATTATGTCAATGTGGTCCGAAGATTCTGACTGGACATCATACTGCTAAAAGCAAGAAGTAAAGATTGCTGATCTCTAAAGATTGTTCAAAGGTCGATTGTTTTCCCGAGGAAAACGGTTGGCTTTTTTCGTTTCTTCTTACTTTTTACAAAAACGTTACGAAAATAGTAGATATTCTTATTCAAAATCGTGAATATAATGTAAGATAGTATAGGAAGTATTTTTTTTATTAAAACTCTGCAAACCATCACGTTATAGTTAGGGGGAAATTAAATTGGGATCGATAATCTGAAAATAGGTGAACTAGCACAACTAGCCAATGTTACGAAACGAACTGTTGATTACTACACCAATCTTGGATTGTTACAAGCAAGGCGGTCCTCATCTAATTACCGCTACTATACAGAAGATGAGCTTGAACGTTTGCGGCTGATTGTGGAATATAAACGTAATAAATATACGCTTGAAGAAATAAAAGTATTTTTGCTAAAAAAAGAACAAGAAGAAACTGACGTTGAACAAGCAAGACAAGAGCTTACCTGTAAGCTGACTCATATAAACCAAGAACTAAAAGAAGTCATTTCTTTTCTTGAGAAAAATAAACACAATAAACCCATGTTAAATCAACCTGTGTCCCATGAAAGCGTCACATTAATACAATCATTAACAGCTCTATTTTTAGTATAAGCAGGTTTTTTTGGAAATGTTAATGATATGAATTACAACTTAACTAAGTGACCCATACAAACATTATGTAGGAGGTGCTTGGGAGATAACCAGCTTTTCTTCCGAAGCTAGATGCGGAGGGGATGAAGTTGGTTAACCCATACACATTGGAAATTACGATAAAATTATTAGCAGTTGCTTTATTAATAGCATTAACAGCATTTTTTGTCGCATCAGAATTTGCGATTGTGAAAGTAAGAACATCCCGTATTAATCAGCTAATTGAAGAAGGCAACACGGCAGCCATTGCTGCAAAACGTGTAATTGGACATCTCGACGAATATTTGTCAGCTTGTCAGTTAGGGATTACTGTGACAGCACTTGGACTCGGGTGGTTAGGGGAACCTACTGTAGAACTCATTTTACACCCGTTGTTTGAGAAGTTCCATATGGATGAATCACTAACCGGTATTCTTTCTTTCGTTATTGCTTTTGCTTCGGTTACTTTCCTTCATGTTGTTATTGGTGAATTAGCACCAAAAACAGTGGCTATCCAGAAAGCTGAACAAATAACGCTGCTGTTTTCAAAACCATTAATTTGGTTTTACCGTATCATGTTTCCGTTCATTTGGGTGCTGAATGGTTCAGCGCGTATTTTAACAGGAATGTTCGGAATAAAGTCGGCCTCTGAACAAGAATCAGCACATTCTGAAGAAGAGCTTCGGATTATCTTGTCAGAAAGCTATAAAAGCGGTGAAATTAATCAATCTGAGTACAAATATGTAAATAAAATTTTTGAATTTGATAATCGTAATGCAAATGAAATCATGGTACCCCGTACAGAAGTGGTGGCTATTGAAAAAGGTACGTCACTATTGGATGTCATTGAAATTGTTCAGCAGGAGCAATTTACCCGCTATCCTGTTATTGAAGGTGACAAGGACAATGTCATCGGAATGGTTAACATTAAACGTCTGTATACAGCAACCATCACAGAAGAGCACGTTGCCGAACTGCAAATTGATAATTTTATTGCGCCAGTTATTCGTGTCCTTGAGACGATTCCAATTCATGATTTATTATTGAAGATGCAAAAAGAACGGATTCATATGGCTATTTTAACTGATGAGTATGGCGGAACAGCCGGGTTAGTAACGGTTGAAGATATTTTGGAGGAAATCGTAGGGGAAATCAGAGACGAGTTCGACCAAGATGAGCGCCCGCTTATTCAAAAGATTAAAGAAAACCATTATCTGTTTGACGCCAAAATGCTTATACAAGATGTAAGTGATATGCTCGGCATTCAGCTTCCAGAAGAAGATATCGATACACTCGGTGGATGGATATTGACAGGAAGATATGACGTAGCAATTGGTGATAAAGTGGAATATGAAGGGTATGAATTTACTGTTAAAGAAATGGATGGCCACCATGTTTTATATATAGAGGCTAATAAGCTATAAGTAGTTGACCGGAGGCAAGAGCTTCCGGTTTTTCTTTTGGGTTAAAGTGTATAGTAAGAATGGATCATTACCAATAATCTGCCTCGTTTAGTACTACTGTTCTTACTGTAATAATGTTAAAATAGGAATATCCATGACTATCTATACTTCGGTTGAAATCATAGATTGAAATTTTACTAATAGGAAGCAGGAGATAAGATGAGTTTTAAAAAGAAACAGCTAATAGGCTTCGGATTAATCTTGCTTTTTTTAGCGGTGTTGCTTACTGGCATTATCTTTATGCTAAATAGTATAAAAAGCGATATGACTGAAATTGTAGAAGATCGGTATTATAAGGCGCAAAGTACGATGGAAATCCGTCAGCTTTTTTCACGTTCGGATCGAGAAGTACTCTTTGCGGTGAATGAAGCCAATAAAAAGGAAGCAATGGCTAGTGTTGAAATTGTAGAAGAAAATCATAAAGAAATTAATGCAAAGATTGCTGAGCTATCAAGTATTTTAAATACGGTGAAAGCGGAACAGCTCCTTAAACAGGTAGAAACTGATTATGCCTCTTACCGTATGACTGAAGAAGATATTGTGCAAAGTGTTAAGGAGTCTAATTCTGCAGGTTCATTGACAGGATTGATGGCAGATCAAAGCAGTAAGCGTCTGAAAGTCATGGAGAGTATTGAAGACTTCAAAGATTATCAGGAAACCTTAATGAATAATGCACTGAGTGATGCCACAACCACATACAATGATTTGATAAATTTTATTATTATTGCGGTTAGTTTAAGTATTATAGTCATCGCAGCAACGGTGATTTGGATGATAAAGAGTACATCGAATAACTTACAGTCTATTACGGAAGTTATTAAGCAAATTGACTTTAAAAATTTATCGAACTTACCAAGGATTTCTGTTCAAACAGATGATGAAATCGGTGAAATTGCTGAGTCATTTAATGAGATGGCAGGTTCTCTGGAAACATATAATAAAAAAGAAAAAGAATTTACAAGCAAGATCAGCAATCAAAATTGGGTTCAAACGAGACTTGCTGATATGGCCACGATGTATCAAAGAATTGTGGATATGGAAGCTCTGGGTCATCGATTCATTACGCGTCTTACCCCTATGATGGGAGCCTCATTGGGTGCGTTTTATGTTAAACGTGGTCAAGGTGAATATACAACCTTTGTTAAACTTGCTTCATTTGCAGGAAATGGGGAAGAAGCAGGTCGGGTGGAATTCAAGCCGGGTGAAGGTCTCATTGGACAATGTATTCTGGAGAAGCGCTCGCAGATTATTAATGATGTACCAGATGATTTTAAAGTGGTGACAACGGGATTAGGTGAAGCAAAGCCTAAAAGTATATTTATTACGCCAGTTATTTTTGAAGATGAAGTGATTGCTGTCATCGAGCTTGGAAGTTTAGAGCCATTTACTGAACAACAACAAACTTTATTAGGTAGAGTTGTAGAAACATTGGGGATTACAATCAATAGTGTTCAAGGACGAATGGAAATTGAACGTCTATTGAAGGAATCACAGGCTCAAACAGAGGAATTACAGGCTCAGTCAGAAGAGCTGCAAGCACAATCAGAAGAAATGCAGGCACAATCCGAAGAACTCCAGACACAAGCTGAAGAGTTACGCATGATTAACGAACAGCTTGAAGAACGTAACCGTGATACTGAAGAGAAATCTAAGGAACTACAACGAGTGAAAGTAAGCTTAGAAGCACAAGCAGAAGAGCTTAAGTTAAGTTCTAAATATAAATCTGAATTCCTGGCAAATATGTCGCATGAATTACGTACACCCTTGAATAGTATCCTTATCCTATCTGAAATGTTATCTGATCAGACTGAGACGGGGCTTTCAAGTGAACAACAGGAATTCGCCCGCGTGATTAACACATCAGGTCAGGATCTTCTGTCGTTAATAAATGATATTTTGGATTTATCCAAAGTTGAGGTTGGGAAACTGGATGTTGTGTTTGAAGAAACCAACCTTAGTGAGCTGCCTGACTCGTTAGTACGTAATTTTGAGCACGTGGCAGCTAAAAAAGGTTTAGACTTTACTGTGAAAAAAGATAAAAATGTACCAGATATCTTCTTTACTGACCAACAGCGTTTCCAACAGATTTTAAAGAACCTGCTTTCAAATGCAATTAAATTCACTGAAAAAGGATCTGTTTCTGTACACATTAAGCTTGCTGAAGAAGAACAAGTTGCACAGTTCATCAATACGAGTGGGGCAAATAACTGGGTTGAAATTAAAGTAACCGATACTGGGATTGGTATTCCAAAAGAAAAACAAGAACAAATTTTTGAATCCTTCCAGCAGGTAAATGGCGCTACTATGAGAAAATACGGTGGTACGGGACTTGGTCTTTCGATATGTCGAGAATTTGCAAAACTTCTTGGCGGTTGGGTAATTGTAGATAGCGAAGAAGGTCGAGGCAGTGAATTTACGTTATTTATTCCGAGCCTTCCAGAAGGTGTAAACAGTGAAAACAATACTGCTGCACAAATAGAGGAAGTAGCTGCGGGAACCGCTGTTCCAACTGCTGAAACGAATGTTGAAATTCAGATTAATATCAGTGACGAAGATAATGCAGTATTCGAGGATACTAACACGACTAACCTATTTAAAAATAAAAAGGTGCTAGTTGTAGACGACGATCACCGGAATATTTATGCATTAAAGTATGCCTTAGAGCGTGAAGGTATGGAAATCATTACTGCTGAGAATGGGATGGAATGTTTGGAAATCCTGAAAAATGGTTATAGTATTGACGCAATATTAATGGATATTATGATGCCTGAGATGGATGGATATGAAACCATGCGTCGTATACGGAGTGAAGGGATCTATGAAGAATTGCCGATTATTGCTTTGACAGCAAAAGCGATGAAAGGCGATCGAGAGAAATGCTTGAAGGCCGGGGCATCGGATTATGTAAGTAAACCATTGAAAATGGATCAGCTGCTTTCTGTATTACGAGTATGGCTGACGAATTAACAGGGGAAATAGAAAAGGCAGGCGGTACGTTCATGAAGGACCAATTGAGCCAAGAAGAACGGGAAGAACTGGAGATAGACTTATTGCTTCAAGCCGTTTATCGGGTTTCTGGTTTTGATTTTAACCAGTATATGAGGTCTTCGATTAAAAGGCGTATTGATAATCGTATGAGGCTGGACCGAGTCCGTACGATTAGCGGTATGATAGAAAAAGTATTGTATGATAAAGGGTTTGTTGAGAAGTTGATTAGTGACTTTTCGATAAATGTTACGGAAATGTTTCGGGATCCAGATTTCTTCAAATCGTTTCGGACTAAAGTTATTCCACTTCTTCGAGAACTTCCTGAAATCAGGATATGGCATGCTGGTTGTTCAACAGGAGAAGAAGCCTTTTCGATGGCTATTCTTCTCGAGGAAGAAGGTCTTTATGATCGGTCGAAGATTTACGCAACCGATATGAATGAACGAGTTCTCGAACAAGCTGGAAAAGGTATTCTTCCATTGAATAGAATGCAGTCCTATACGAAGAATTACCTGCAGTCCGGCGGTAGTCAGGCTTTTTCTGAATACTATAGTACGGATTACCAATTTGCCTATTTGAATCCACCATTGCTGAAGAACATCACCTTTTTTCAACATAATCTTGTTACAGACGGTTCATTTAATGAATTTCACGTGATTATGTGCCGGAATGTGATGATTTATTTCAACAGTGAATTGCAAGAAAGCGTTAATCAACTATTTTATGATAGTTTATGTAAAGGTGGATTCCTAGGAGTAGGAAACAAAGAAACACTAAGAACTATGGATTACTCTGACAAGTATTCTGACTTTGACTGTAGAGAAAAGATTTATAAAAAATTATAAAAAAACGAGTATGCCCTTTAGGCATACTCGTTTTTTAATGGGCTTGGATAAACACCACGCACATATCGTCGGGTTGTTCAAGTTGCAGTTCTTGGGGCATGACGAAGTTTATTGGCTCTTCGTTTGAACCATCGAGCCATTTCTCTGAAATGACTGCTTTCAGTTGTTCAAGACCATCGATTCCGTCCTTTTCAACGGCTTCCATTACACCATCGGTAAATAAAAGCAGCTGAATTTTGTCTTTGTAGGAAAGGGTAGCTTTCTCAATTTTCATTTCAGGAAAAAACCCAACCGGACAGCTTCCAGTTGATAGAGGATGTATTTCTTCATCATCAATCATGGCAAAGCCAGGGGGATGCCCGGCATTCACATATTCTACTGTTTTTTCGCTGGTATCAATGATCATATAAATCGCTGTGAAATAATAATGAACTTCATTATCTTCTTTATTAAGAAGATTCATCCATCGGTTTAATTCAGTTATAACGGCTGTAGGATCTGTATAAGTACGAATCGCATCTCGTAATACAGAAGAAATAAACATACAT
This sequence comes from Peribacillus sp. FSL H8-0477, assembly GCF_038002765.1. Lineage (NCBI taxonomy): Bacteria > Bacillati > Bacillota > Bacilli > Caryophanales > Bacillaceae > Peribacillus > Peribacillus sp. FSL H8-0477. Next base: position 161,160 of record NZ_JBBODE010000002.1, read on the forward strand.
ACGAGTGAAGCGGTAATTCCGTGCCCCATCATATCTAATAGGATAATTGCGTACCGGTCTTTATCGATTCGGTGCCAGTAGTACATATCACCCGCGAGTTTATTCGCAGGTAAGTATGACGCCTTAATGAGCAGGTGATCATTTGCAACAGGTTCACTTAACAGACTGCTTTGTACTTGCATGGATAAATCAAGTTCATTGCGGATTTTTTCTTCTTGCATTCGGTGCCAGTCTTTCTCGTATTTTAGACGAAGGCCTACTCGAATTCTTGCGAGTAAATCGACTTTATTAATAGGTTTTAATATGTAATCAATTCCACCGACATCTAAGGCTTCTGCCACCTTATTAGAATCTTCAAGGGCGGTAACAAAGATGACTGGGATATCTTTTAAGTGTGGAATACTTTGAAGCTTCCTGCAAGCTGTAATTCCATCAATATCAGGCATCATAATGTCGAGGAGAATAATATCAACTGATGTTTCTTTATTTGGACCGTCTACCTCTAAATAATCATACATTTCCTGAGCAGAAGTCAGGGAGGTGAAATCTTCATAGCCGGCGCGCTTTAAAATTTTTTCTATAACAAAAAGATTTACCTGATTGTCATCTACGATTAGAATTTTCATTCTCTGCTTCTCCTTTAAACTTAACAAAAAATACGTATATATATTCTTATGGAATATAGAATCAAGTAGGTTAATTGTTAGATAATGGCGTAATACTTTTATTATAACGTACTTTTGTTTACAAATATAATTAGAGAGTGTTGAAAAATCAAGATAAGCAACCATAAAAAAACATGGCTCAAGTCAAAAGAGCCATGAGGAAAAATACCAATATACACTTCATTTACCCTGCTGAAATAAAAATAAACCTAAAATAGCATAAAACTTTTAAAAATAAAAAAACCGACTCCCTAGGGGGAGCCGGTTTTATATGGTAATACCTTAATCTTTTAATTTTCCAATTCCTTTTTGAATACTGCCTTTTACTTTATCTGCTTTTCCTTCTGCTTGTAGGGAAGGATCATTCTGTGCGTTACCAGCTTGATCTTTGGCCTCGCCTTTAACTTTATTTACAGTGCCTTTTACCTTATCAGATAATCCACTCATATAAAATTCCTCCTCATTAGCGTGATAATGTTCTTTACCCGGATTAGGAAGAGGGTAAACACATGTGGATGATTAAGAGGCCATTTTTTTAAGGACATAACGCTCAATAAAGGAAAGGGATGCCTCTACAATTTTATCCTTATCATAGTCTAGGGATGCTACGTGATAAGAAGAGGGTAAGTCCATACATTCCTTTTCAGAGGATGAAATACTTTGAAAAATTTCCATGGAACAATAAGCCGGAACTACGTGGTCATCAGGAGAGCTGCATATGAGAACAGGACAGGAAACGTGATGGAGCTTTTGCCGTAAATCCTGCATTAAGAGCAGTAATTGTTGAACTGCTTTAAGCGGAACGGAGGGATAGGTAATTTCATACGCAGCTGGATCATGAATATCTGGTTTTCCTTCTGCAATGAATCTGGGTGAATCTGCGTGTTTAAATGTTTCATACCACGGGACCTCGAGGGCAGCATTTAGCGTGACAATGCCGCTGCATGCTTCCTTTTCTGCTAATGTTAAAGCTAGGGTGCCGCCCATTGATTGACCAATCACAACTATATTGGAACAAGTTTTCTTAAGTGTGTTGTATGCATCTTCTATATTTTGAATCCAATCTTGGTAATAACAAGTCTCCATATCTTCTGCGCACGTACCGTGTCCTTTTAAAAGCGGGGCATATACAGTGAAGCCCGCCTTAGCGAAGCATTCGCCAATATAGGCAATGCTCTGGGGGGTACCGTTAAAACCGTGACAGATTAGAATACCAGTATGGTTTCCGGGTATGAAGAATGAATCAGCGCCGGAAATAATCGTCGAGTTTGACATAAAAATTCTCCTTTCAAAATAAAAAACCTTCTTCTTATAGTTGAGAAGAGGGTTTTAGCCGATTTCATCAACCAAAGCATAGCTTTGCTGGTAGGAGCACCTTTCCATTTAGGAGGTTGCTGTGAAGTCTATGAGCCAGTTCTCTCGTTCACTCTTGATACACGTGTATGAAGGGAATTCACTCGAAATGAAATTATTCCCACTTGTTTACTTGGGATTATCGTATCATGAAGCCTGAAAATATGTCAAGACCAGAATAAAACGAATTGTTTAAATGGTTTTAAAAAATAGAATAATCAATAAACAGGTTGACAAACGGTGTCAGTGTTTGTAAGATTGTATTAACTTAATATGCATTCTTATCCAGAGAGGTGTAGGGATTTGGCCCGTCGATACCTCAGCAGCAGATTCTTTTTAGAATACTGTGCTACTTCCAACAAGCATAGCTTGGTAGATAAGAGCGTACTGATCGGATATTATGATTGGAACCTCTTCTATTTGCAGAAGAGGTTTTTTGTTTGAAAATAAAAAACTATATAGATTTCTTATCCAGAGAAGCTGAGGGACTGGCCCAATGAAGCTTCGGCAGCGGACGCAGGTACCGTGCCAATTCCAGCAAGCTTTAGCTTGAAAGATAAGAAGAGGCAGTCTTTGGACTGCGCAGACCCTCTTCTTATTTAGAAGAGGGTCTTTTTAATAGAGATTGGGGGAGCATCATGATTACATTCGAAGGATTGGAGAAAGAATACCGCACGAAAGACAAAACCTTTAAAGCTCTTAATGGAATTAACTTAACCATAGAAAAAGGAGAGATATTTGGAGTGATTGGCTTCAGCGGTGCTGGTAAAAGTACATTAATCCGCTGTGTTAATTTCTTAGAAAAGCCGACAGGAGGGAGGGTGCTAGTTGATGGGCAAGACTTATTAACGCTGTCCCCTTCTAATATCCGAAAAGTAAAAAGGAATATCGGGATGGTTTTTCAGCATTTTAATCTCCTGCAGTCAAAAACAGTGTTTGCTAATATCGCTATGCCGTTGGTATTAGAAGGAGCACCGAAGAAACAAATCAAACAACGAGTAGAAGAACTGCTAAAGTTCGTTGGATTAAGCGATAAGGCAGGTGCCTATCCAGAACAACTTTCAGGTGGACAAAAACAGCGTGTTGGTATTGCGCGGGCGCTGGCTACACAGCCATCGATTCTGCTTTGTGACGAAGCTACATCGGCACTTGATCCACAAACAACAGGCTCGATTTTAAAACTTTTGAAAAAAATTAATGCCGAATATAAGATAACAATCTTGATGATTACCCATGAAATGTCTGTGATACGAGATATTTGCGACAAGGTCGCTGTGATCGAAGGCGGAGAAATCATTGAATCTGGCACTGTCTTTGATATATTTTCAAATCCCCAAACGAAAACAGCGCAAAACTTTGTTCATTCGGTTCTTAATGATTCCATTCCTGAATCAGTCAGGACTCTCGTTAAAGAACATAATCCAAATGGAAAGCTGTTTAAAATCAATTTTGTAGGAGCTTCTTCCGGGCAGCCTTTGTTATCGAAGATTGCTAAGAAGTTTGATGTTGATATAAACGTGTTGTTTGGGAATATTACGGAGCTTCAAGGGGTCCCATTTGGGCACCTAATTGTTGAACTCCGCGGACAAGAAAATGAAATTAAACGAGCTTATCTGCATATTCAGCAGGAGAACGTCAGCATACGGGAGGTAATTGCAGATGCGAGTTAGTAATGAAGAAATTATCGAAGCTTTTTGGGAAACCGTATCAATGGTCAGTATTTCACTACTATTTGCGGTAATCATTGGTCTCCCGCTCGGCATTTTATTAGTCGTTACAAGAAAGGGACATCTATTCGAAAATAAATTTATCTTTTCCATCCTAAGTACTGTGGTTAATATCTTCCGTTCGATTCCGTTTATTATCTTAATGGTAGCAATCGTGCCCTTAACAAGATTATTAGTAGGATCATCGATTGGAACAGCTGCAGCAGTCGTGCCATTGGTCTTTTATTCTGGACCTTATATTGCGAGGTTAATTGAAAACTCCTTGCTCGAAGTTGATTCAGGAGTTATTGAGGCGGCTGAGGCGATGGGAGCAACGCCTTTTCAAATTATTTTCCGATTCCTTATACCTGAAGCGTTAAGTTCACTTATTCTGGGGATTACCATCGCGACCATTGGGTTGATTGGTGCCTCGGCAATGGCTGGAGCTGTTGGAGGGGGAGGCCTAGGCGATTTAGCCATTACATATGGATATCAACGATTTGATACACAGGTCATGGTCATTACTGTTGTCATTCTTATTCTTATGGTTCAAGGGATGCAGACATTCGGAAATATACTTGCGAAAAAAATTAGAAGAAACTAACGAGGAGAGTGCAAACATGAAAAAATTATTCTTATTTATCATATTAGCTGTATTTTCGACTGTATTGAGTGCTTGTGGAGATAGTGAAGGATCAGGGGACAAGAAAGAAACAGTGAAAATCGGTATTAGCGGGACAGATGATCGAGTTTGGAAATATGTAGCCGAAAAAGCCGAAAAAGAAGGAATTGAAATCAAACTGGTAAGTTTCTCTGATTATGTGCAGCCAAATGTTGCGCTGGCAGAGGGAGATTTAGATGCAAATTCTTTTCAAACAGTGTCGTATTTCAATGCATTTATTAAAGAACGTAAGTTAGATCTAGCGCCGGTTGCTACAACGGTCATTGCACCGATGGGTTTATACTCAGAAAAACATAAAAGTATAAACGATATACCGAATGGCGCCACCATTGCGGTACCGAACGAAGCCACTAATATGGGCAGAGCCTTTTTACTCTTACAAGAAGCAGGTTTGATTACCTTGCCGAAGGATTTTGATGGCAATGGATCCTTGGACAAAATCGTGGATAACCCAAAGAACATTAAAATTGAACCAGTGGTAGCTGGGCAGACACCACGTGTCCTTCCTGATGTGGATGCATCCATTATTAATAATGGAATTGCTGTAGATGCAGGGTTTGATCCTATCAAAGATTCCATTTTCCATGAAGACGCAACGGCAAAACCGTATATAAACATTATTGCTGCTCGAACCGAGGACAAAAATCGTGACGTATTAAAACGCATTGCAGAGCTTTACCAAGAAGATGATGTAGCGAAACTAATAGAAACAGAATTTAAGGGAGCGCAAATTCCAACATTTGTCCCATTAAGTGAAATCGATTATTAAAAGGGAGGATGAGATACTATGACCACAATTACACATGATACTGAACTACTAAAAGCTAGCATCATCTCGAGTATTGAAAAGAATAAACAAACGTATCTCACTACCAGTCATCAAATTCATGAACGTCCGGAAATTGGTAATCAAGAATTCTTTGCTTCAGAATTACTGAAAAGTCTTCTTCTATTAGAAGGATTTACAATTGAAAGTAATGTAGCTGGACATGAAACAGCTTTTATCGCTAGAAAGAAAGCCGCAAAGCTAGGAGGTCCGGTTATTGGTTTCTTAGCAGAATATGATGCCTTACCTGGACTCGGGCATGCTTGTGGTCATAATATTATCGGGACAACTAGTACGGCAGCAGCCATCGCTTTTAGTAAGGTAATAGAAGAAACAGGCGGAGAAGCCGTTGTATTTGGTACACCCGCAGAAGAAGGCGGCCCTAATGGAAGCGCAAAGGGAAGCTTTGTGAAACATGGATTAACCGATGGAATTGATGCCTTCATGATGATACACCCTGGCAATGAAACGAGAGTGACCTGTGAGACACTTGCTGTTGACCCGCTTGACTTTGAGTTTATTGGGAAGTCTGCTCATGCAGCAGCAGCTCCTGAAGAAGGAATTAATGCCTTAGATGGTGTGATTCAACTTTTCAATGGAATCAATGCACTGAGACAACACCTCTCAAGTGATGTACGTATCCATGGGATTATTACTGATGGGGGAGATGCGCCTAATATTGTCCCGGACTACGCAAAAGCCAGATTCTATATTAGAGCAGCCACTCGACAAACATTAGATGCAGTTACGAATAAAGTGAAGGCTATTGCTGAAGGAGCTGCACTGGCTACTGGCGCAAAGGTAAATGTGATTGCCTTCCAAAATCAAATCGATAACTTTTTATTAAATAAAAGCTTTGATGAAGCAGCAGGGAATGTATTAGATAGTCTTGGAGAAACTTTGTTCACTAGTGAAGGAAAAGGCTTAGGTTCGACTGACGGAGGAAATATAAGTCAGGTCGTACCGACTATTCATCCCTATATTAAAATTGGAGGAAGTGAACTTGTCGCGCATACTAATGAATTTAGAGAAGCGGCTAGATCACCTAAAGGTGATGAAGCACTCATTACGGGTGCGAAAGCGCTTGCTTTAATTGCTCTTAGATTAGTAACCGAACCGGAATTATTAAAAAGGATTAAAGAAGAGTTTATAGAAACAAAAAAATAGCAGCAAACAGAAAGCGTGTATCTCTAAGTGAGATACACGCTTTTATATAGAAGGAAGTAGGTATTTACTAAATCAATGAAAGAAAGTGATTGACATAAAAAGCAGGAGGGAGTATTATTAGTAAGTCGCCAACACAGCGGCTTTGAAAAAACAATAACACGCATGCCACAGGGGATGCTGAAGCGTAGCTTAAGAAGAAACATTCTTAAAAAAACTTATTGACTTCTTACTTGGTTGATGGTAAGATAAAGTAGTCGCTGAGAAACACGGCGATTAAAAATAAGTTAAAAACTTCGCAGAAGTTGACAACTGTTCGTAACCATGTTATACTAATTCTTGTAGCTAGCGAATAACTCGCAGCTGAAATTGCTCTTTGAAAACTGAACAAAACAAAGCGTCAACGTTTTAAAGAAGTGAGTACACACTATAAAAACAACCGAGCAAGTCAAACATTCTACGGAGAGTTTGATCCTGGCTCAGGATGAACGCTGGCGGCGTGCCTAATACATGCAAGTCGAGCGAATTGTTGAGTTTACTCAACAGTTAGCGGCGGACGGGTGAGTAACACGTGGGCAACCTGCCTATAAGACTGGGATAACTTCGGGAAACCGGAGCTAATACCGGATATGTTCTTTTCTCGCATGAGAGAAGATGGAAAGACGGTTTCGGCTGTCACTTATAGATGGGCCCGCGGCGCATTAGCTAGTTGGTGAGGTAATGGCTCACCAAGGCAACGATGCGTAGCCGACCTGAGAGGGTGATCGGCCACACTGGGACTGAGACACGGCCCAGACTCCTACGGGAGGCAGCAGTAGGGAATCTTCCGCAATGGACGAAAGTCTGACGGAGCAACGCCGCGTGAACGATGAAGGCTTTCGGGTCGTAAAGTTCTGTTGTTAGGGAAGAACAAGTACCAGAGTAACTGCTGGTACCTTGACGGTACCTAACCAGAAAGCCACGGCTAACTACGTGCCAGCAGCCGCGGTAATACGTAGGTGGCAAGCGTTATCCGGAATTATTGGGCGTAAAGCGCGCGCAGGTGGTTCCTTAAGTCTGATGTGAAAGCCCCCGGCTCAACCGGGGAGGGTCATTGGAAACTGGGGAACTTGAGTGTAGAAGAGGAAAGTGGAATTCCACGTGTAGCGGTGAAATGCGTAGAGATGTGGAGGAACACCAGTGGCGAAGGCGACTTTCTGGTCTATAACTGACACTGAGGCGCGAAAGCGTGGGGAGCAAACAGGATTAGATACCCTGGTAGTCCACGCCGTAAACGATGAGTGCTAAGTGTTAGAGGGTTTCCGCCCTTTAGTGCTGCAGCTAACGCATTAAGCACTCCGCCTGGGGAGTACGGCCGCAAGGCTGAAACTCAAAGGAATTGACGGGGGCCCGCACAAGCGGTGGAGCATGTGGTTTAATTCGAAGCAACGCGAAGAACCTTACCAGGTCTTGACATCCTCTGACACTCCTAGAGATAGGACGTTCCCCTTCGGGGGACAGAGTGACAGGTGGTGCATGGTTGTCGTCAGCTCGTGTCGTGAGATGTTGGGTTAAGTCCCGCAACGAGCGCAACCCTTGATCTTAGTTGCCAGCATTCAGTTGGGCACTCTAAGGTGACTGCCGGTGATAAACCGGAGGAAGGTGGGGATGACGTCAAATCATCATGCCCCTTATGACCTGGGCTACACACGTGCTACAATGGATGGTACAAAGAGCTGCAAACTCGCGAGGGTAAGCGAATCTCATAAAGCCATTCTCAGTTCGGATTGCAGGCTGCAACTCGCCTGCATGAAGCCGGAATCGCTAGTAATCGCGGATCAGCATGCCGCGGTGAATACGTTCCCGGGCCTTGTACACACCGCCCGTCACACCACGAGAGTTTGTAACACCCGAAGTCGGTGAGGTAACCGCAAGGAGCCAGCCGCCTAAGGTGGGACAGATGATTGGGGTGAAGTCGTAACAAGGTAGCCGTATCGGAAGGTGCGGCTGGATCACCTCCTTTCTAAGGAAAATTAACGTGACGCTTTTGTTTTGTTCAGTTTTGAATGAGTAATTCATTCAACCTTGTTCTTTGAAAACTAGATAATAGATAGAAGGCAAATTTTGCATCAATTTTTAAAACACCGAATGTTTTTTTTAGTAGGTTAAGTTAGAAAGGGCGCACGGTGGATGCCTTGGCACTAGGAGCCGATGAAGGACGGGACTAACACCGATATGCTTTGGGGAGCTGTAAGTAAGCGTTGATCCAGAGATTTCCGAATGGGGAAACCCACTGTTCGTAATGGAACAGTATCTTTACCTGAATACATAGGGTACTGAAGGCAGACCCGGGGAACTGAAACATCTAAGTACCCGGAGGAAGAGAAAGCAATAGCGATTTCCTGAGTAGCGGCGAGCGAAACGGAATCAGCCCAAACCAAGAGGCTTGCCTCTTGGGGTTGTAGGACACTCAATATGGAGTTACAAAGGAACGGGGTAAATGAAGAGGTCTGGAAAGGCCCGTCAAAGAAGGTAAAAACCCTGTAGTTGAAACTTCGTTCCCTCCTGAGTGGATCCTGAGTACGGCGGGACACGAGAAATCCCGTCGGAAACAGGGAGGACCATCTCCCAAGGCTAAATACTCCCTAGTGACCGATAGTGAACCAGTACCGTGAGGGAAAGGTGAAAAGCACCCCGGAAGGGGAGTGAAATAGATCCTGAAACCGTGTGCTTACAAGTAATCAGAGCCCGTTAATGGGTGATGGTGTGCCTTTTGTAGAATGAACCGGCGAGTTACGATCCCATGCGAGGTTAAGTTGAAAAGACGGAGCCGCAGCGAAAGCGAGTCTGAATAGGGCGAATTAGTATGTGGTCGTAGACCCGAAACCAGGTGATCTACCCATGTCCAGGGTGAAGTTCAGGTAACACTGAATGGAGGCCCGAACCCACGCACGTTGAAAAGTGCGGGGATGAGGTGTGGGTAGCGGAGAAATTCCAATCGAACCTGGAGATAGCTGGTTCTCTCCGAAATAGCTTTAGGGCTAGCCTCAAGATGAGAGTATTGGAGGTAGAGCACTGATTGGACTAGGGGCCCCCAACGGGTTACCGAATTCAGTCAAACTCCGAATGCCAAATACTTATTCTTGGGAGTCAGACTGCGAGTGATAAGATCCGTAGTCAAAAGGGAAACAGCCCAGACCACCAGCTAAGGTCCCAAAGTATACGTTAAGTGGAAAAGGATGTGGAGTTGCTTAGACAACCAGGATGTTGGCTCAGAAGCAGCCACCATTTAAAGAGTGCGTAATAGCTCACTGGTCGAGTGACTCCGCGCCGAAAATGTACCGGGGCTAAACGTATCACCGAAGCTGTGGATGGACACCGTAGGGTGTCCGTGGTAGGAGAGCGTTCTAAGGGCGTCGAAGCTAGACCGTAAGGACTGGTGGAGCGCTTAGAAGTGAGAATGCCGGTATGAGTAGCGAAAGAAGGGTGAGAATCCCTTCCACCGAATGCCCAAGGTTTCCTGAGGAAGGCTCGTCCGCTCAGGGTTAGTCGGGACCTAAGCCGAGGCCGAAAGGCGTAGGCGATGGATAACAGGTTGATATTCCTGTACCACCAATTTATCGTTTGAACGATGGGGGGACGCAGGAGGATAGGGTAAGCGCGCTGTTGGATATGCGCGTCTAAGCAGTTAGGCCGGAAACGAGGCAAATCCCGTTTCCATTAAGGCGGAGCTGTGATAGCGAGGGAAATTAAGTACCGAAGTTCCTGATTCCACACTGCCTAGAAAAGCCTCTAGTGAGATAAAGGGTGCCCGTACCGCAAACCGACACAGGTAGGCGAGGAGAGAATCCTAAGGTGTGCGAGAGAACTCTCGTTAAGGAACTCGGCAAAATGACCCCGTAACTTCGGGAGAAGGGGTGCTTTTTAGGGTGAATAGCCCGGAAAAGCCGCAGTGAATAGGCCCAGGCGACTGTTTAGCAAAAACACAGGTCTCTGCGAAGCCGCAAGGCGAAGTATAGGGGCTGACGCCTGCCCGGTGCTGGAAGGTTAAGGGGAGAGGTTAGCGTAAGCGAAGCTTTGAACCGAAGCCCCAGTAAACGGCGGCCGTAACTATAACGGTCCTAAGGTAGCGAAATTCCTTGTCGGGTAAGTTCCGACCCGCACGAAAGGCGTAACGATCTGGGCACTGTCTCAACGAGAGACTCGGTGAAATTATAGTACCTGTGAAGATGCAGGTTACCCGCGACAGGACGGAAAGACCCCGTGGAGCTTTACTGTAACCTGATATTGAATTTTGGTACAGCTTGTACAGGATAGGTAGGAGCCTTTGAAACCGGAGCGCTAGCTTCGGTGGAGGCATTGGTGGGATACTACCCTGGCTGTATTGAAATTCTAACCCGCGCCCCTTATCGGGGTGGGAGACAGTGTCAGGTGGACAGTTTGACTGGGGCGGTCGCCTCCTAAAGAGTAACGGAGGCGCCCAAAGGTTCCCTCAGAATGGTTGGAAATCATTCGTAGAGTGTAAAGGCACAAGGGAGCTTGACTGCGAGACCTACAAGTCGAGCAGGGACGAAAGTCGGGCTTAGTGATCCGGTGGTTCCGCATGGAAGGGCCATCGCTCAACGGATAAAAGCTACCCCGGGGATAACAGGCTTATCTCCCCCAAGAGTCCACATCGACGGGGAGGTTTGGCACCTCGATGTCGGCTCATCGCATCCTGGGGCTGTAGTCGGTCCCAAGGGTTGGGCTGTTCGCCCATTAAAGCGGTACGCGAGCTGGGTTCAGAACGTCGTGAGACAGTTCGGTCCCTATCCGTCGTGGGCGCAGGAAATTTGAGAGGAGCTGTCCTTAGTACGAGAGGACCGGGATGGACGCACCGCTGGTGTACCAGTTGTCTTGCCAAAGGCATAGCTGGGTAGCTACGTGCGGACGGGATAAGTGCTGAAAGCATCTAAGCATGAAGCCCCCCTCAAGATGAGATTTCCCATAGCGTAAGCTAGTAAGATCCCTGAAAGATGATCAGGTAGATAGGTTTGAGGTGGAAGCGTGGTGACACGTGGAGCTGACAAATACTAATCGATCGAGGACTTAACCATTCGTTTTAATTACATGCAAAACCCTTCTTATTATCTAGTTTTGAAGGAACAACGTTCCTTTATAGTCTGGTAATGATGGCGAAGAGGCCACACCCGTTCCCATTCCGAACACGGAAGTTAAGCTCTTCAGCGCCGATGGTAGTTGGGGGTCTCCCCCTGTGAGAGTAGGACATTGCCAGGCAATAGAAAGAAAAGATCAGCTGCATAGCTGGTCTTTTTTTGTGGTGTTTTTTAGAAGTTGAGCAGGAAGCGTGGTACTTTGAGGGGTATTTTGTACTGAAAATAGTGCCCAGACAGGAATAAACAAGATCCAGACGCGATTACCACAACGTAGACGGGAATAAGAGTACTCCTGGTCTTATGTCAAGAAAGTGGACACTATATTTCGGCGAACTTTCCTATGTGAAGTCCTACCGTACTTAGCTTAAGGGGGATATAAAATCGATTAGTCGACATCTCAACTAATCGAATTTTTTATCAAACTGGTTAAATAACAGCCTTCTTTACGGGGTGTTGTCCCTCGTAATTTCGCTCAAAATGAATAGCTTAACTTGGAATGTTTTCTCTTCTCATTATTATCGTCCATCGCCCACCCGACAATTTTTCTAGAAAACAAGTCCATGACCGTCGATAAATATACCCACCCTTCTAAGGTCCGTATGTACGTAATATCAGCTACCCATACTTGATTGGGGGTTTGAACGGTAAACGTTTGATTTAATAGATTAGGATAGATACGTAGGTTATGCTTGGAGTCGGTAGTCGCCACATATCTTTGTTTTGGCGTAGCCCGGATACCTAGTTCACACATCATACGGCCTACCGTTTTGCATGAAATCGTGTACCCCCATTCCACTAAGTCATGATGGATACGCGGACTGCCATAGGTTTCACCACTTTCGTGAAAGGACTTACTAATTTTCTGTTGAACCTCTTTTTTATACACTTCTTTTTCAGGAGAAAGTTTGTCCTGGTTTTTCCGCCATTTATAGTACCCACTCGTTGATACCTTCAAAACTCTGCACATCATCACTACCGTATGCTCATCCTTATGGGCGTGAATAAACCGGTAAATTACGAGGGGTCTTTTGTGAAAATATGCATGGCCTTTTTTAAGATTTCATTTTCCTCTCTCAGTTTATTCAATTCTTTTTCATGTTGTTTTTGAAGGGTCTCAACTTCACTTGGAGTGAGGTAGGTTTCTTGATCGGATCCTTTCTTTTTCTTCTTCCGATAGTCTGACACCCATCCCTTAATGGTCGAAGAAGAAATCTCTAATTCATGAGCGACTTCTGTAACCATACGATGATCTTCTACGATTAGTTTAGCTACATACTCTTTGAACTGTGAATCACGATGTTTTCCCATGTAAACACTTCCTTTTATTAGGTAAGTTAAGTATACGTTATAACTGGATTTGACGTGTCCACTTTTAAGACTAACTTTACTCCAGATGGGATTAATGGTCGGAATAGCATAAACAGAGATAAAATACCCCTAGGGGAAAACTTATTCATCAGGTCTACCTAAAAAGTGTAACTAAAGAAATAGATCTAAAGATTAGCGACCCATTTTCAAAAACCATCAAAACAATGATGCCCCATGGGGTATTTTAGAGCAGAAAATAGGGCCCAGACGGGAATACGCAGCCTCTAGACGGGAATACGCATGATCCAGACGGGAATACGTGAAGACCAGACGGGATTAATGGCCGGAATAGCAGAAAAATAGATAATATACCCCCGCAGAGGAACTTATTCATCAGGTCTACCTAAAAAGTGTATCTAAAGAAATAGACCTAAAGAATAGCGACCCATTTTCAAAAACCCTGCAAACAATGATGCCGCACGGGGATATTCTAGATATGGAAATATTGCCCATGAGGGAATGGGCATGATGCAGACGGGAATACGGCCATCTCAGACGGGAATACGTGAAGACCAGACGGGATTAACAGCCGGAATAGCAGAAAAATAGATAGAATCCCCCCCGGGGAAACTTATTCATCAGGTCTACCTAAAAAGTGTATCTAAAGAAATAGTCCTAAAGATTAGCGACTCATTTTCTAAAAAACCAATAAAGCATGATGCCGCAGTTAGTTATTTGAAATTGACTGGTCTTCTTTAAAAGTGTATCTAAAGAAATAACAATGCAAAAGAAGTGACACGTTTTAAAAAACTACACTAAAGATAGTGTCGAGACTGATTGAGCTCGTTATGGACAAATAATTTTATATTGGCTCTGTTAATGTTTATTGTTGATAATAGGTAATTAGGAACTTAGGTTCTACAATGGGGTTAACTAAAAAGATTGGTGACGACCGTGAGAGCGACTGATATTCTTAAAGCCATTCAAAAATTAAATCCAGCAGAGAAATCGACTACGAGAATATTTAATAGAGAGAGAAGGATAAGTATTAATGCAAATTTATTCATATAGCATCCCAGCTTTAGATTACAAGAGCATTCCTATTTATGATAAACATAACAATGGTGCGTAAGTTTAAGAAGAAAATTTTTAAAATAGAACTTCCCTGAAACAAGAAGATTTATTTTTGGTTTTATTTCAACATCACTTTAACAGAGCCTTTATATTAAATAAGGTCGACATTCGCTGCACACATGTTCATGACAATAAAAAGCACAAGTGAAAGTACCCGAATGTACTTGAACTTCAATATTAAATTTTTCCTTCTATATAAATAACATAATATCTTAATCAGTGCAGTTACATAGCCTTGGGTTAGAAAGAATCAACTGAGAGATATATGAATTATAGTTTGTAGCATACTAATTTTGTGTAAGAAACATACCAATATCCAGTGAATCTAATTTCTGTCTTATTAAATCAACACTGTATTAAGGTTAATTGTCTATTTTAATCGAAGGGATAAACTTCGTTCATAGGTTTCTTACTTCTAGGTGATCCTTTGAAATTGAAATGGTGATAACTCCTATTATAGAAGAGAATGTTCACTTGAGACGTATGCTGGAGATATAATAAGTTGAACTGGAAAGTTAATGATGATCAGATTAGATGGTCGTAACCAACTAAAGTTAGGCAAAGGGACTAATTGAGTTGTCACCTTTTTTGCTGCCGTTTGATACTTATGATTAGTTTATTTTTATTTTGATATAACATATTGACATTAATCATGATAAGCAGTATTATTAGTAAGTCGCCAACACAGCGGCCTTGAAAAAACAATAACATGCATGCCGCAGGGGATGCTGAAGCGTAGCTTAAGAAGAAACACTCTTAAAAAAACTTATTGACTTCTTACTTGGTAGATGGTAAGATAAAGTAGTCGCTGAGAAACACGGCGATTAAAAATAAGTTAAAAACTTCGCAGAAGTTGACAACTGTTCGTAACCATGTTATACTAATTCTTGTAGCTAGCGAATAACTCGCAGCTGAAATTGCTCTTTGAAAACTGAACAAAACAAAGCGTCAACGTTTTAAAGAAGTGAGTACACACTATAAAAACAACCGAGCAAGTCAAACATTCTACGGAGAGTTTGATCCTGGCTCAGGATGAACGCTGGCGGCGTGCCTAATACATGCAAGTCGAGCGAATTGTTGAGTTTACTCAACAGTTAGCGGCGGACGGGTGAGTAACACGTGGGCAACCTGCCTATAAGACTGGGATAACTTCGGGAAACCGGAGCTAATACCGGATATGTTCTTTTCTCGCATGAGAGAAGATGGAAAGACGGCGTCTCGCTGTCACTTATAGATGGGCCCGCGGCGCATTAGCTAGTTGGTGAGGTAATGGCTCACCAAGGCAACGATGCGTAGCCGACCTGAGAGGGTGATCGGCCACACTGGGACTGAGACACGGCCCAGACTCCTACGGGAGGCAGCAGTAGGGAATCTTCCGCAATGGACGAAAGTCTGACGGAGCAACGCCGCGTGAACGATGAAGGCTTTCGGGTCGTAAAGTTCTGTTGTTAGGGAAGAACAAGTACCAGAGTAACTGCTGGTACCTTGACGGTACCTAACCAGAAAGCCACGGCTAACTACGTGCCAGCAGCCGCGGTAATACGTAGGTGGCAAGCGTTATCCGGAATTATTGGGCGTAAAGCGCGCGCAGGTGGTTCCTTAAGTCTGATGTGAAAGCCCCCGGCTCAACCGGGGAGGGTCATTGGAAACTGGGGAACTTGAGTGTAGAAGAGGAAAGTGGAATTCCACGTGTAGCGGTGAAATGCGTAGAGATGTGGAGGAACACCAGTGGCGAAGGCGACTTTCTGGTCTATAACTGACACTGAGGCGCGAAAGCGTGGGGAGCAAACAGGATTAGATACCCTGGTAGTCCACGCCGTAAACGATGAGTGCTAAGTGTTAGAGGGTTTCCGCCCTTTAGTGCTGCAGCTAACGCATTAAGCACTCCGCCTGGGGAGTACGGCCGCAAGGCTGAAACTCAAAGGAATTGACGGGGGCCCGCACAAGCGGTGGAGCATGTGGTTTAATTCGAAGCAACGCGAAGAACCTTACCAGGTCTTGACATCCTCTGACACTCCTAGAGATAGGACGTTCCCCTTCGGGGGACAGAGTGACAGGTGGTGCATGGTTGTCGTCAGCTCGTGTCGTGAGATGTTGGGTTAAGTCCCGCAACGAGCGCAACCCTTGATCTTAGTTGCCAGCATTCAGTTGGGCACTCTAAGGTGACTGCCGGTGATAAACCGGAGGAAGGTGGGGATGACGTCAAATCATCATGCCCCTTATGACCTGGGCTACACACGTGCTACAATGGATGGTACAAAGAGCTGCAAACTCGCGAGGGTAAGCGAATCTCATAAAGCCATTCTCAGTTCGGATTGCAGGCTGCAACTCGCCTGCATGAAGCCGGAATCGCTAGTAATCGCGGATCAGCATGCCGCGGTGAATACGTTCCCGGGCCTTGTACACACCGCCCGTCACACCACGAGAGTTTGTAACACCCGAAGTCGGTGAGGTAACCGCAAGGAGCCAGCCGCCTAAGGTGGGACAGATGATTGGGGTGAAGTCGTAACAAGGTAGCCGTATCGGAAGGTGCGGCTGGATCACCTCCTTTCTAAGGAAAATTAACGTGACGCTTTTGTTTTGTTCAGTTTTGAATGAGTAATTCATTCAACCTTGTTCTTTGAAAACTAGATAATAGATAGAAGGCAAATTTTGCATCAATTTTTAAAACACCGAATGTTTTTTTAGTAGGTTAAGTTAGAAAGGGCGCACGGTGGATGCCTTGGCACTAGGAGCCGATGAAGGACGGGACTAACACCGATATGCTTTGGGGAGCTGTAAGTAAGCGTTGATCCAGAGATTTCCGAATGGGGAAACCCACTGTTCGTAATGGAACAGTATCTTTACCTGAATACATAGGGTACTGAAGGCAGACCCGGGGAACTGAAACATCTAAGTACCCGGAGGAAGAGAAAGCAATAGCGATTTCCTGAGTAGCGGCGAGCGAAACGGAATCAGCCCAAACCAAGAGGCTTGCCTCTTGGGGTTGTAGGACACTCAATATGGAGTTACAAAGGAACGGGGTAAATGAAGAGGTCTGGAAAGGCCCGTCAAAGAAGGTAAAAACCCTGTAGTTGAAACTTCGTTCCCTCCTGAGTGGATCCTGAGTACGGCGGGACACGAGAAATCCCGTCGGAAACAGGGAGGACCATCTCCCAAGGCTAAATACTCCCTAGTGACCGATAGTGAACCAGTACCGTGAGGGAAAGGTGAAAAGCACCCCGGAAGGGGAGTGAAATAGATCCTGAAACCGTGTGCTTACAAGTAATCAGAGCCCGTTAATGGGTGATGGTGTGCCTTTTGTAGAATGAACCGGCGAGTTACGATCCCATGCGAGGTTAAGTTGAAAAGACGGAGCCGCAGCGAAAGCGAGTCTGAATAGGGCGAATTAGTATGTGGTCGTAGACCCGAAACCAGGTGATCTACCCATGTCCAGGGTGAAGTTCAGGTAACACTGAATGGAGGCCCGAACCCACGCACGTTGAAAAGTGCGGGGATGAGGTGTGGGTAGCGGAGAAATTCCAATCGAACCTGGAGATAGCTGGTTCTCTCCGAAATAGCTTTAGGGCTAGCCTCAAGATGAGAGTATTGGAGGTAGAGCACTGATTGGACTAGGGGCCCCCAACGGGTTACCGAATTCAGTCAAACTCCGAATGCCAAATACTTATTCTTGGGAGTCAGACTGCGAGTGATAAGATCCGTAGTCAAAAGGGAAACAGCCCAGACCACCAGCTAAGGTCCCAAAGTATACGTTAAGTGGAAAAGGATGTGGAGTTGCTTAGACAACCAGGATGTTGGCTCAGAAGCAGCCACCATTTAAAGAGTGCGTAATAGCTCACTGGTCGAGTGACTCCGCGCCGAAAATGTACCGGGGCTAAACGTATCACCGAAGCTGTGGATGGACACCGTAGGGTGTCCGTGGTAGGAGAGCGTTCTAAGGGCGTCGAAGCTAGACCGTAAGGACTGGTGGAGCGCTTAGAAGTGAGAATGCCGGTATGAGTAGCGAAAGAAGGGTGAGAATCCCTTCCACCGAATGCCCAAGGTTTCCTGAGGAAGGCTCGTCCGCTCAGGGTTAGTCGGGACCTAAGCCGAGGCCGAAAGGCGTAGGCGATGGATAACAGGTTGATATTCCTGTACCACCAATTTATCGTTTGAACGATGGGGGGACGCAGGAGGATAGGGTAAGCGCGCTGTTGGATATGCGCGTCTAAGCAGTTAGGCCGGAAACGAGGCAAATCCCGTTTCCATTAAGGCGGAGCTGTGATAGCGAGGGAAATTAAGTACCGAAGTTCCTGATTCCACACTGCCTAGAAAAGCCTCTAGTGAGATAAAGGGTGCCCGTACCGCAAACCGACACAGGTAGGCGAGGAGAGAATCCTAAGGTGTGCGAGAGAACTCTCGTTAAGGAACTCGGCAAAATGACCCCGTAACTTCGGGAGAAGGGGTGCTTTTTAGGGTGAATAGCCCGGAAAAGCCGCAGTGAATAGGCCCAGGCGACTGTTTAGCAAAAACACAGGTCTCTGCGAAGCCGCAAGGCGAAGTATAGGGGCTGACGCCTGCCCGGTGCTGGAAGGTTAAGGGGAGAGGTTAGCGTAAGCGAAGCTTTGAACCGAAGCCCCAGTAAACGGCGGCCGTAACTATAACGGTCCTAAGGTAGCGAAATTCCTTGTCGGGTAAGTTCCGACCCGCACGAAAGGCGTAACGATCTGGGCACTGTCTCAACGAGAGACTCGGTGAAATTATAGTACCTGTGAAGATGCAGGTTACCCGCGACAGGACGGAAAGACCCCGTGGAGCTTTACTGTAACCTGATATTGAATTTTGGTACAGCTTGTACAGGATAGGTAGGAGCCTTTGAAACCGGAGCGCTAGCTTCGGTGGAGGCATTGGTGGGATACTACCCTGGCTGTATTGAAATTCTAACCCGCGCCCCTTATCGGGGTGGGAGACAGTGTCAGGTGGACAGTTTGACTGGGGCGGTCGCCTCCTAAAGAGTAACGGAGGCGCCCAAAGGTTCCCTCAGAATGGTTGGAAATCATTCGTAGAGTGTAAAGGCACAAGGGAGCTTGACTGCGAGACCTACAAGTCGAGCAGGGACGAAAGTCGGGCTTAGTGATCCGGTGGTTCCGCATGGAAGGGCCATCGCTCAACGGATAAAAGCTACCCCGGGGATAACAGGCTTATCTCCCCCAAGAGTCCACATCGACGGGGAGGTTTGGCACCTCGATGTCGGCTCATCGCATCCTGGGGCTGTAGTCGGTCCCAAGGGTTGGGCTGTTCGCCCATTAAAGCGGTACGCGAGCTGGGTTCAGAACGTCGTGAGACAGTTCGGTCCCTATCCGTCGTGGGCGCAGGAAATTTGAGAGGAGCTGTCCTTAGTACGAGAGGACCGGGATGGACGCACCGCTGGTGTACCAGTTGTCTTGCCAAAGGCATAGCTGGGTAGCTACGTGCGGACGGGATAAGTGCTGAAAGCATCTAAGCATGAAGCCCCCCTCAAGATGAGATTTCCCATAGCGTAAGCTAGTAAGATCCCTGAAAGATGATCAGGTAGATAGGTTTGAGGTGGAAGCGTGGTGACACGTGGAGCTGACAAATACTAATCGATCGAGGACTTAACCATTCGTTTTAATTACATGCAAAACCCTTCTTATTATCTAGTTTTGAAGGAACAACGTTCCTTTATAGTCTGGTAATGATGGCGAAGAGGCCACACCCGTTCCCATTCCGAACACGGAAGTTAAGCTCTTCAGCGCCGATGGTAGTTGGGGGTCTCCCCCTGTGAGAGTAGGACATTGCCAGGCAACAAGAAGAAAAAGATCAGCTACATAGCTGGTCTTTTTTTGTGGTGTTTTTTAGAAGTTGAACAGGAAACGGGGGTATATTGCGCCCGAAAATGCTCCCAGACGGGAATACGAGGTCTCTAGACGGGAATATGCAGGGCTTGGACGGGATTAACGTGATCTCAGAAGGGAATATGGATACTCCAGAAGGGATTAATGGTTGGAATAGCATAAAAATAGGTGAAATACCCCCCAAGGACACTTAGTTACTATCCTGAAACGGAAATTGAAGAGGAGAGTGTTGGACACTTGTCGAATTATACATAAGATATGGAGGTGCCAGAATGCAAGAATATATATATCATATGGTACCTAAAGAGATGATCGGCGACAAACTGATACCTTTGAGTGCTTTAGGTGAAATTTCTCCTCATTTGTTTAAGCAATATACGAAAAAGTATTTTAGTCACCCTGAGAGATTGAAATTGCTTAAAAGACAAGTCCCTAAACTAAATTGTTTATGGAATGATGTTATTCATTTTATTCCTCTAAACCCCTATTACGTATATGAAGCTCTTACATCTTTAGGGATCAAAACTAAAGAAAAACAACAATTTTTTAAAATTCCAATTGAAAGATTAACAAATAATACGAGTGCTATATATTTTTATACAAAAGAGAAATACAGAGGTCCAACTAAAGAAATTGAGGAAGATGAAATTAAGATTTTGAATGTTGAGACTTATCAAGAACTAAAAGAATTACCCACAGCATCAGTAGAATATTATCAACTTGAATATGAAAAGGGTAATAAATTTGGCCTTTTTGCATATATTCCCCATGTATTAAGTCTTGGCGAGGTTCAAATTAATGATGTGGAGATTGTATATTGGAACCAATACAAATGAAATGCTATTTGGTACTCTATTTCAATGTTTAACTTTGGAATGTAAATACTTTAAAAGGAGCAAAAGATGTCTTCAGGTTTTATTGTAGTCATAGCTATAGTGTCTATATATATTTGGAGTAAATTGTCCCTAGAAATTATGAAAGAGAATAATAAAAATAGATTCAAACTAATAACCTTAATGTTGTCGGGTACCTTAACAACACTATTTTTAATGGTCTCATTCTTTGAATACATACAACTATGAGCTAAAATCTAAATTCGAAGATGTTACATGTGGTTCTTTTACTCGACGGTTTAACGGCAAGATATCAGAGCTGTCTTTATGACAGCTTTTTCTTAGTGTGCCAGGCATGGCAACTATCTAGGTGGTGAAAGTCCACTGTGGGGGTAAACATCGACCAACCACTAAGGAAGCGCAAGGTACTTACCGTGAGGTAAGGGCTGGAGGAAGCGTGGAATAAAATCTTGGCTTGACGAACAGAAATCTGATACGAAGGCTCTACAAAGGGATAAGGCTCCTAAACAAGTCAAAGTCCAAAAGATGTGCGTAACTTTGTAGAGTAAATCAGACGAGTGAAAGAGGAAAGATAGTTGTCTTACCCTGGGAGGTCTTGCGGGTGTACAACTAGTACAGTCGAAAAAGGTTAGCCGCAAGAAGTCAGCAGAAGCCATAGTAATGAAGTCATTCATGAAGGGCTGAACAATTTATAGTGTTTCAACGCCACGAATGCATAAGTGACCTACTCCGAATGTGTTAATGGGGAAAGTATGAGCGTATCTCAAAGGATAACCAAAATGGAGCTATCACTTATTACGTGAGAGGAAAGGAGAAACGAGTGTGGAACTTTTAGAACAGATTCTAAGTAATCAAAATATGAATGAAGCCTACTTGCGTGTCTATAAAAATAAAGGTGCTAGTGGGGTCGATGGAATAACGGTCGATGAACTGAAGCAATATCTGAAAGAGAACAAAGATGAACTACGTCAGCGCATCAGAACAAGAAAATACCAACCACAAGCTGCCTTAAGAGTGGAAATCCCAAAAGAAAATGGCAAGATGCGCAAGTTGGGAATACCTACAGTAGTGGATAGGGTAGTTCAACAAGCCATTCATCAAGTTCTCAGTCCGATATTTGAAAAGCAATTTAGTGAATACAGTTACGGCTTTAGGCCGAAAAGAAGTTGTGAGATGGCAATTATTAAGAGCTTGGAATTTCTAAATGATGGACACGATTGGGTAGTGGACATTGACCTTGAAAGATTCTTCGATACCGTTCATCACGATAAACTGATGCGACTTATATCCAACACAATAAAAGACGGAGATGTCATCTCGTTAATCAGGAAATACTTAATCAGTGGAGTCATGATAAATGGAAAATATGAAGACACACCTGTCGGTACTCCGCAAGGAGGAAACCTCAGCCCATTATTGAGTAACATTATGTTAAACGAACTCGATAAGGAACTAGAGAAAAGAGGACTAAGGTTCGTGAGGTACGCAGATGATGCCCTCATCTTTGTGAAAAGTGAAAAAGCAGCGACTCGAGTAATGAGTTCAATCGTGAGATTTATAGAAGAGAAATTAGGTCTTTTAGTCAACGCAGAGAAGAGTAGAATTTCACGTCCAAAAGAACTAAAATTCTTAGGATTTGGGTATTATTACGACTCTAAAAACGAGAAATACCGAGTGAAACCTCATTCAACCTCCATACAGAAATTCCAAAGGAAGCTTCGACAATTAACAAAGCGGAACTGGAGTATTTCGCTAGACTATCGAATATTGAAACTTAAACAAGTCATATTCGGATGGGTAAACTACTTCAGAATCTCAAGTATGAAAGAAGCTATAAAGCGAATTGATATGAAGCTTCGCTCCAGAATTAGAGTCATCATCTGGAAGCAATGGAAAATTACAAGGAAACAAATCAAATCGTTAATTCAACTAGGGATACCCGAAGAAGAAGCGAAAGGACTAACGTTCTGTCGGAAAGGTTTCCGGTATATCGGATTATCGAAAGTTGTTCAAAGAGCAATTTCAAACAAAAGACTAAAGCAGAGGGGACTACCCTCTGCTTTAGAACATTATCTAAAAGTACACACTGTAATATAAATTGAACCGCCGTATACGGAACCGTATGTACGGTGGTGTGAGAGGGGCGAAAATAATTAAAATATTTTCCCTCTACTCGATTCCCTAAAAGACGGTCTTTTATGTTGACGGATTTTTTTGAAGGCAAGCATAAAGTTGAAACTTCTGTATACTAATATCACTTTAATAGGCAGATAGGGTCAATTTGATGAATGAATTTTAACTGATTAAATGGCGATTAAGTTAAACAAGGATTTGTTTAGAGGAACTGTTGTTATACATGTGGATCAATTGTACAGGACAGCTTACCAAGATTTTGATTACATACTTGAATCATACCTCTAACTCAAAGGGGTGGATTAACAATAACCAGTGCTTCTTATGATGGAGAGTCATTGAAATTACATTTTCTGTGAAAGGAGAAGCAGAGGAAGATTGAAATATCCAAGGATGTATGAAATTTATGATGAAAAAGAGGGGATTTCTGATAATAAAGAATTTGTCTATACGGAGCCATCAGATAGTAGCTATATAGGTAGTATACAATTAAGATAACCAAAAACGGAATTACCTCCATCAACTTCTATCCCACATGGATTCGAGAATATTGGTGAAAAGGATGAGGCTGGAGATTCAACGTACTTATAACCCAATTATCTTATGAGACAGTAATTGTTCAAAGGGATGGAAGATGAGGAAGCAAACATAAAAGTTCATATTAATTAGGTTTACGATGACAAAGGAAAAGAAGTTTATATATCCAGTGACGGAATAGATCTAGAAACAATGGAAGAGAACAATAAAATTATTGTTAAAAGTAGAAGTAGTATTCCACAATCATTGAAGGGAGAAAAATTAGTTATTTATCTTGAGGTATATCCTAAAGTGGCATTAACGGAATCAGACCACTTTATTCAATTAAGTGATGTAGTTAGGGCTGCAAGTTAAGATTTTGTTGTTGGAATGGAAAAGATCACTACTAAGGACTGTTACTTACGATTTCCAAATTAATAAGGGAATTACATGAACTAAGATTTTACGTTTTATCATAACTTTGCTCGTAATGAGGTCACACTGGTTAAAAAAGGATATATATAAAGAGCCGGTTAAGCAAAGATAACTTACGATATAGAGTTACCTTTGATAGTAGTAAAATTAATGACTTTAATATAGTTGAGTGTGTAATAAGAATTAATATGCGTTCATTAAGTTCCGATATTCCTTTCGAGTAAGATAGGAGTCAAAGTTGATTTGAATTTAATACGGTTATTGGGGGAAAGGGGCGGGTACTACCCTTTCTAACTTAGGAGCTGATCAGCTCCTTTTTGTATTAAAATCTGCCGCAGACTAGGCGGGAGGAGACCATCAGGAGAAGAAATTAGAGTTCTGGAAAAGGTTGATTATATTTGAGTGGATAATAAAACAACCTTCTGCCTTACAGAAGAATTGAATGAAAACAAACATTAGACAGCAGTCGTTAGACGTGCAGACGGAATAATGCAGTTTAAGACTATGTTACTACTGAATGTTAGAACATAAATGCCTTGGAGGAAAGCTTTTAGCTATTTACCATACAGGTCAAATTATTCATAAAATTTAGGGTTACCAGTTATAGCATTGTGAAAAAGCAGTAAGCTAAAGTGACATTCGGAGGGGGAAGTTAAATATTTTAAAAATGTCTTTCTTCTATAAAGGAGTTTTATTCTGATGTCTTCGAAAGTAATTACTAAAGCTAAAGGAGAAAAAATCCAGGAATTAAGGATTTTGTATAGAACCTCAAAAAGTAAACGATTAGCTTGAATATGTTCCACAATAGAGATAGTTAAATTAATAAGACTTGGAGAAGAATTGAATTAAGGTGAAAAACATAAAAAAATGCGTATAATAATAAGTGGAATTAGGGATGTTAAAGGAAGATATTCTTTTGATTGCGTTTAATTTTGGTTTTCTGAGTGTCTGAATTTGCGAGTATTTAAAGGGTTAGTAAATGAAAATTCATTAAATAAAGCATTGGTAAGAAGGGTTGAAAATACTTTTGAAATTAATTTAATAAAACCGTTGACAGTCTGTAGTGTGCTTGGTATACTTACATAGTCGCTTCGAGAGAAACGGCAAACGAAATAACAAATTGCTCTTTGAAAACTGAACAAAACAAAGCGTCAACGTTTTAAAGAAGTGAGTACACACTATAAAAACAACCGAGCAAGTCAAACATTCTACGGAGAGTTTGATCCTGGCTCAGGATGAACGCTGGCGGCGTGCCTAATACATGCAAGTCGAGCGAATTGTTGAGTTTACTCAACAATTAGCGGCGGACGGGTGAGTAACACGTGGGCAACCTGCCTATAAGACTGGGATAACTTCGGGAAACCGGAGCTAATACCGGATATGTTCTTTTCTCGCATGAGAGAAGATGGAAAGACGGTTTCGGCTGTCACTTATAGATGGGCCCGCGGCGCATTAGCTAGTTGGTGAGGTAATGGCTCACCAAGGCAACGATGCGTAGCCGACCTGAGAGGGTGATCGGCCACACTGGGACTGAGACACGGCCCAGACTCCTACGGGAGGCAGCAGTAGGGAATCTTCCGCAATGGACGAAAGTCTGACGGAGCAACGCCGCGTGAACGATGAAGGCTTTCGGGTCGTAAAGTTCTGTTGTTAGGGAAGAACAAGTACCAGAGTAACTGCTGGTACCTTGACGGTACCTAACCAGAAAGCCACGGCTAACTACGTGCCAGCAGCCGCGGTAATACGTAGGTGGCAAGCGTTATCCGGAATTATTGGGCGTAAAGCGCGCGCAGGTGGTTCCTTAAGTCTGATGTGAAAGCCCCCGGCTCAACCGGGGAGGGTCATTGGAAACTGGGGAACTTGAGTGTAGAAGAGGAAAGTGGAATTCCACGTGTAGCGGTGAAATGCGTAGAGATGTGGAGGAACACCAGTGGCGAAGGCGACTTTCTGGTCTATAACTGACACTGAGGCGCGAAAGCGTGGGGAGCAAACAGGATTAGATACCCTGGTAGTCCACGCCGTAAACGATGAGTGCTAAGTGTTAGAGGGTTTCCGCCCTTTAGTGCTGCAGCTAACGCATTAAGCACTCCGCCTGGGGAGTACGGCCGCAAGGCTGAAACTCAAAGGAATTGACGGGGGCCCGCACAAGCGGTGGAGCATGTGGTTTAATTCGAAGCAACGCGAAGAACCTTACCAGGTCTTGACATCCTCTGACACTCCTAGAGATAGGACGTTCCCCTTCGGGGGACAGAGTGACAGGTGGTGCATGGTTGTCGTCAGCTCGTGTCGTGAGATGTTGGGTTAAGTCCCGCAACGAGCGCAACCCTTGATCTTAGTTGCCAGCATTCAGTTGGGCACTCTAAGGTGACTGCCGGTGATAAACCGGAGGAAGGTGGGGATGACGTCAAATCATCATGCCCCTTATGACCTGGGCTACACACGTGCTACAATGGATGGTACAAAGAGCTGCAAACTCGCGAGGGTAAGCGAATCTCATAAAGCCATTCTCAGTTCGGATTGCAGGCTGCAACTCGCCTGCATGAAGCCGGAATCGCTAGTAATCGCGGATCAGCATGCCGCGGTGAATACGTTCCCGGGCCTTGTACACACCGCCCGTCACACCACGAGAGTTTGTAACACCCGAAGTCGGTGAGGTAACCGCAAGGAGCCAGCCGCCTAAGGTGGGACAGATGATTGGGGTGAAGTCGTAACAAGGTAGCCGTATCGGAAGGTGCGGCTGGATCACCTCCTTTCTAAGGAAAATTAACGTGACGCTTTTGTTTTGTTCAGTTTTGAATGAGTAATTCATTCAACCTTGTTCTTTGAAAACTAGATAATAGATAGAAGGCAAATTTTGCATCAATTTTTAAAACACCGAATGTTTTTTTAGTAGGTTAAGTTAGAAAGGGCGCACGGTGGATGCCTTGGCACTAGGAGCCGATGAAGGACGGGACTAACACCGATATGCTTTGGGGAGCTGTAAGTAAGCGTTGATCCAGAGATTTCCGAATGGGGAAACCCACTGTTCGTAATGGAACAGTATCTTTACCTGAATACATAGGGTACTGAAGGCAGACCCGGGGAACTGAAACATCTAAGTACCCGGAGGAAGAGAAAGCAATAGCGATTTCCTGAGTAGCGGCGAGCGAAACGGAATCAGCCCAAACCAAGAGGCTTGCCTCTTGGGGTTGTAGGACACTCAATATGGAGTTACAAAGGAACGGGGTAAATGAAGAGGTCTGGAAAGGCCCGTCAAAGAAGGTAAAAACCCTGTAGTTGAAACTTCGTTCCCTCCTGAGTGGATCCTGAGTACGGCGGGACACGAGAAATCCCGTCGGAAACAGGGAGGACCATCTCCCAAGGCTAAATACTCCCTAGTGACCGATAGTGAACCAGTACCGTGAGGGAAAGGTGAAAAGCACCCCGGAAGGGGAGTGAAATAGATCCTGAAACCGTGTGCTTACAAGTAATCAGAGCCCGTTAATGGGTGATGGTGTGCCTTTTGTAGAATGAACCGGCGAGTTACGATCCCATGCGAGGTTAAGTTGAAAAGACGGAGCCGCAGCGAAAGCGAGTCTGAATAGGGCGAATTAGTATGTGGTCGTAGACCCGAAACCAGGTGATCTACCCATGTCCAGGGTGAAGTTCAGGTAACACTGAATGGAGGCCCGAACCCACGCACGTTGAAAAGTGCGGGGATGAGGTGTGGGTAGCGGAGAAATTCCAATCGAACCTGGAGATAGCTGGTTCTCTCCGAAATAGCTTTAGGGCTAGCCTCAAGATGAGAGTATTGGAGGTAGAGCACTGATTGGACTAGGGGCCCCCAACGGGTTACCGAATTCAGTCAAACTCCGAATGCCAAATACTTATTCTTGGGAGTCAGACTGCGAGTGATAAGATCCGTAGTCAAAAGGGAAACAGCCCAGACCACCAGCTAAGGTCCCAAAGTATACGTTAAGTGGAAAAGGATGTGGAGTTGCTTAGACAACCAGGATGTTGGCTCAGAAGCAGCCACCATTTAAAGAGTGCGTAATAGCTCACTGGTCGAGTGACTCCGCGCCGAAAATGTACCGGGGCTAAACGTATCACCGAAGCTGTGGATGGACACCGTAGGGTGTCCGTGGTAGGAGAGCGTTCTAAGGGCGTCGAAGCTAGACCGTAAGGACTGGTGGAGCGCTTAGAAGTGAGAATGCCGGTATGAGTAGCGAAAGAAGGGTGAGAATCCCTTCCACCGAATGCCCAAGGTTTCCTGAGGAAGGCTCGTCCGCTCAGGGTTAGTCGGGACCTAAGCCGAGGCCGAAAGGCGTAGGCGATGGATAACAGGTTGATATTCCTGTACCACCAATTTATCGTTTGAACGATGGGGGGACGCAGGAGGATAGGGTAAGCGCGCTGTTGGATATGCGCGTCTAAGCAGTTAGGCCGGAAACGAGGCAAATCCCGTTTCCATTAAGGCGGAGCTGTGATAGCGAGGGAAATTAAGTACCGAAGTTCCTGATTCCACACTGCCTAGAAAAGCCTCTAGTGAGATAAAGGGTGCCCGTACCGCAAACCGACACAGGTAGGCGAGGAGAGAATCCTAAGGTGTGCGAGAGAACTCTCGTTAAGGAACTCGGCAAAATGACCCCGTAACTTCGGGAGAAGGGGTGCTTTTTAGGGTGAATAGCCCGGAAAAGCCGCAGTGAATAGGCCCAGGCGACTGTTTAGCAAAAACACAGGTCTCTGCGAAGCCGCAAGGCGAAGTATAGGGGCTGACGCCTGCCCGGTGCTGGAAGGTTAAGGGGAGAGGTTAGCGTAAGCGAAGCTTTGAACCGAAGCCCCAGTAAACGGCGGCCGTAACTATAACGGTCCTAAGGTAGCGAAATTCCTTGTCGGGTAAGTTCCGACCCGCACGAAAGGCGTAACGATCTGGGCACTGTCTCAACGAGAGACTCGGTGAAATTATAGTACCTGTGAAGATGCAGGTTACCCGCGACAGGACGGAAAGACCCCGTGGAGCTTTACTGTAACCTGATATTGAATTTTGGTACAGCTTGTACAGGATAGGTAGGAGCCTTTGAAACCGGAGCGCTAGCTTCGGTGGAGGCATTGGTGGGATACTACCCTGGCTGTATTGAAATTCTAACCCGCGCCCCTTATCGGGGTGGGAGACAGTGTCAGGTGGACAGTTTGACTGGGGCGGTCGCCTCCTAAAGAGTAACGGAGGCGCCCAAAGGTTCCCTCAGAATGGTTGGAAATCATTCGTAGAGTGTAAAGGCACAAGGGAGCTTGACTGCGAGACCTACAAGTCGAGCAGGGACGAAAGTCGGGCTTAGTGATCCGGTGGTTCCGCATGGAAGGGCCATCGCTCAACGGATAAAAGCTACCCCGGGGATAACAGGCTTATCTCCCCCAAGAGTCCACATCGACGGGGAGGTTTGGCACCTCGATGTCGGCTCATCGCATCCTGGGGCTGTAGTCGGTCCCAAGGGTTGGGCTGTTCGCCCATTAAAGCGGTACGCGAGCTGGGTTCAGAACGTCGTGAGACAGTTCGGTCCCTATCCGTCGTGGGCGCAGGAAATTTGAGAGGAGCTGTCCTTAGTACGAGAGGACCGGGATGGACGCACCGCTGGTGTACCAGTTGTCTTGCCAAAGGCATAGCTGGGTAGCTACGTGCGGACGGGATAAGTGCTGAAAGCATCTAAGCATGAAGCCCCCCTCAAGATGAGATTTCCCATAGCGTAAGCTAGTAAGATCCCTGAAAGATGATCAGGTAGATAGGTTTGAGGTGGAAGCGTGGTGACACGTGGAGCTGACAAATACTAATCGATCGAGGACTTAACCATTCGTTTTAATTACATGCAAAACCCTTCTTATTATCTAGTTTTGAAGGAACAACGTTCCTTTATAGTCTGGTAATGATGGCGAAGAGGCCACACCCGTTCCCATTCCGAACACGGAAGTTAAGCTCTTCAGCGCCGATGGTAGTTGGGGGTCTCCCCCTGTGAGAGTAGGACATTGCCAGGCAACAGAAAGAAAAGATCAGCTGCATAGCTGGTCTTTTTTTGTGGTGTTTTTTAGAAGTTGAACAGGAAACGGGGGTGTTTTGCGCCTGAAAATAGCTCCCAGACGGGAATACGGGGTCTCTAGACGGGATTTTATTAGCCGGAATAGCATAAAACAGCGAAAAAATCCTCCTTTGAAGAATATGTTTAAAAAGAAAATAACTGAATAGATGATATGTTCTTTATGTTCTGTTGAGATATTATGTTAAAATGGTCTAAACTCGGAATTATGACTTGGGAGGAATAGGCGTTGGAGAGTAATAACGATACTTCTACTAAGGAAACAATTTTTCAAGCTTTTAGCGAATGGCTGATAAGCGAAGGAAAATCAGAAAATACCATAAAGACGTATATTGGTGTGTTGTCACAATTTGAAGGATGGTGTCCTGGGGAATTTAAGGAAGCAGGTCCTGTGGATATTCAAAATTACTTAGATTATTTAGAGGAATCTCAAAAAAGTGCCGGAACGATTGAGAAGCATTATATGGCTATTAATGTGTTTTATAAGTTTCTTGGTCAGCCTCAAGTCATGCTCCATATAGATCGTAAGCTGAAAGAACAAAAGCAAGAGGTTCCTGAATCTCTTAGTCTACAAGAGCAGGAAAGGCTTTTGAAGGATTTAGAGACGGAGGGGAATCTGCGTAACATAGCTATGGTATTCGTTATGCTTCATACGGGTGTAAGGGTGTCTGAGTTATGCGATTTGAATTGTAGTGATGTATTAATTGAGGGAGATAAAAAGTATATTGTGGTGAGAAATGCTAAAGGTGAGGTAGATCGGTCTGTGCCACTCTCTAATGAAGCTGTACAACGCTTGCAGGTATACCTTAGTTCCATTAAGGAGAAGGAACAGAAAACAGCCTTGTTCATTTCCAGCTATGGTCAGCGTATGACACCAAGGTCTGTACAGTATATGCTGAAGAAATTTGATGTTCATCCGCATAAACTTCGTCATACATTTTGTCAGCAGCTTATTAATAAAGGGATAGATTTGCCGATTGTGTCTAAATTGGCCGGACATAAAGATTTGAATATGACCAAAAGGTATCTCATAGATAAGAAATTGGATTTAGATGACGCGATTGATCAGACCTTTTCGAAGTTTTGAACAGGAGGATTAAATAATATCCTCCTATGGGTGTTTATGTTAAAAAAACAGAATATTCTCTTTTAATAGCAGATAGAAAGTAGGAACTTTATGAAAAAATTGCTTCTTACTGGTTTTGAACCATTTCTGAACTACCCCATCAATCCTACAGAAGAGATTGTTCAGGCATTAGATGGAGCAGTCATAGGTGATTATATGGTTTGCAGTAAGCTATTACCGGTTGAATTTCGTCTTTCAGGTGATAGGATCATTGAGTATATTCAAGATATATTGCCAGATGCAGTTATATCTTTAGGCTTGGCTGCTGGTCGAAGTCAGATCACGCTTGAGCGAATTGGTATTAATTGTGCCGACGGTGAAAAAGATAATACAGGATATAAACCGCTAGGAGAGCGCATAGTCGCCGATGGTGCTGATGGTATGTTTACTAGTCTTCCGTTAAATCAAATGCTGGAGGGACTCATAGAGGCTGGTTATCCAGCATCTATTTCAAATAGTGCAGGTACTTATGTGTGTAATCAAGTCATGTATCGAGTACTGCATCATCTTCAAGAAACCAAACAGAGCAAGCAAGCAGGCTTTATTCATGTGCCGGCAAATCATTCCCTTGCGCTGCATATGGGGAAGATTCCTAGTTGGTCACAGCAGGATTTGCAAGAAGCCGTTCAGGTACTAATTAATCATTTAAATTAAGAGAAACAACAAGGACGTTTAGGTGGCAATTTTTCTATTCCACCTTTTTTGTCGTATAAAAAAAAGAAGATGGTTTTGGAATCTTTAAAATGAGGGAAGTTAAGAGTATAAGTAAAATTTTAGGAGGTGTTGATTGTGAAATGGAAAAAGGCCATGTTAATTTATAATCAGGCTGCAGGAAAAGGAAATATCCAAACTATGCTTGAGCAATGTTTGCCTATTCTAACTTTGGAAACGGAAGAACTGATGGTATTACAGTCTTCAAAGGCTGGTGATGCCCTGGAATATTGTCAGAAGTATGGAGAGCAAATGGACGCGGCCTTTATCTTGGGGGGTGACGGAACGGTTCATGAGTGTATAAATGGACTTGCTTCCTTGGAAAATCGTCCAGTAGTGGGAATTCTTCCTGGAGGGACCTGTAATGATTTTTCTAGGACGTTGAATATACCCCAAAATATTCGCCAAGCTGCGGAAACCATGATTTCCGGAGAAGTATCATTAATTGATGCTGGAAAAGCAGGTAATAATTACTTTTTAAACTTTTGGGGAATTGGACTGATCGCAGAAACTTCTGCCAACATATTTGAAAAGGAAAAGAATCGATTCGGTACAATCAGTTATCTGTTAAGTGCTATACGGACGGTAGGGGATAATGAACCTTTTCCATATAAGATTGAATTTGATGGGGAAGTACTTGAGGGTCAGGCCGTTTTGGTGCTTGTGCTAAATGGGAACTATATAGGCACAAACTCTCTGCCTTTTACAGATGTCCACGCAGACGACGGGTTCCTAAATCTAATTATTGTAAAGGAATCTAGTTTGAGCATATTGAAGGAATTACTTACGTTGAAGGGTGCATTAAGCGAAGTAGATGCAGATAACGGTCTGCTTCATTTTCAAGCAAGAGAAATTGTCATAGAAACTCCAGAAGAGATGGATGTTGATATGGATGGTGAAATTTATGCTAAAACACCAACGAAGATAACAAGTCTTCCTCAACATTTTAAAATGTTTTCAGGCATTAGCGAAAAGATTGAGTAAATTGATCGTGTTTTTCTTTAATTTTACAATTTTCAACACAGGAAAACGGCACATTCCTCCATTTTACGATACAATTAAAGGGAAGAATATTTACATAATCACGGGGGAATGTGTATGACTTATCAAGTAAAACTAGTAAAGGGCCTGTTTCGTCCATCTCTTAGTTCCTTTCAATTAAAAGAAGCCGAAGAAATAACCGCATTTAAACTGAAACTAATATGGGTATACATAGCGAGTATCCTATTGTTCTCAATAAGTGGTTATTTTGGGATTGGTACGGAATCGGTTTCAAAAGAGTTAAATGGACTTGGTACGGAAAGATTTGAAACGGGTAAACTGCTTGTATTTTTGGGGAACATCATTGCAGGTCTTATACTCCCGTCTATCTTTTTGTTTGTATCAGCCATGATCTTTTGGGTGATAACAGATATTCCATACATAAAGATTGTTGTTGTCCAGATGATTGGTTTCACACTTTTTTTAGTGGAAAAATTCCTATTGATTCCCTTTTTCTTATTGATGGATCTGAATCAAGATGCTAATCCATTTTCTTTAGGGGTAGTCAGTCAATATTTTATTGCGAATGATTATTTTATTCACTTCTTTAGTGAAGTGTCTATTTTTAGTGTGGCAATTATTGTGATTACATATAAATATTTGAAAGCTTTATCTGATAAGAAACCGATAATTATATTACTGATGATTTGCTTCAGTTACCTTTTATACTGGTTTTTAGCGGCTTTCTGTTCTTATTTAGACGTCAATGTATTCGTATGAGGAGGTGTAGTCAATGAAGAAATGGAAAATTATTTCGCTCTCTGCAGTTTCAGGATTACTAATAGCGGGTAATTTATATTTAATAGGTAAGGAAGATAGTAAAGTTGAGCGAACTTTATATGTAGAGAACTGGACGAAAGCTAAACTAGGCGATATTTCAAGGACTTTTCAAGTACAAGGCATGGTAGTACCATATGAAGAGTATCCTGTGTACTTCGATCATGAAAAACAATTCCAGAAATTTTTAGTACAGGAAGGAGATACGGTCACTTCAGGGACGCCTTTATATGAATACCTTGATCCAAAAGCTTCAACAAGCAAAGCCAATCTTGAAAATGAAAAACAACTTGCTGAAAATGATCTTTCTGCAATAGAGAGTTATATCAGCAGCCTGGAAAGTTATCAATCCTCCATTCCAGAAGCTCCTTCAGTGTCTGATAATGAAGATAATGCAGAACTGGAAGCAGACTTAAATTTGGATGAGCATGCTTCATCTGAACTAATTGTTGCCACTATTGAACAGGAAATATTTAAACAGGAATATGAGAAAAGCAAAATAGAAGAAAAGGTTAACATTCTAGAAGCTGAGCTTGTAAATCTTGATGAAATAAGCGGGACTGTATCAGCTGTTAGTGATGTTGATGGCACTGTGAAGGAAGTGAATAAGAGTCTTACTGGCCCTATTCTAACTTTATCTTCAAATAGGTTGTCAATTGAAGGAGAACTTTCTGAAAAAAGGTTAAAGGAAGCTGAGGAAGGACAGGCAGTTACGGTTGAATCATCTGAATTAAAAAAACCTCTTATAGGGACAGTCGATCGTATTACAGCCTATCCGAAATCGGAACCAAGTATGAAGAAAGAAAGCACTTATCCGTATAAAGCTATAGTTAAGGATGATCAATTGCTTCTACCAGTTGGCAGCAAGGTGAATGTATCGATTGTTACCTCAAGTGTGCAAAATGTTCCGGTTATTCCTGAAGATACCTTACATATGGGTTCAAAGCCATTTGTTTATAAGTTAACTACTGGCCGTGTGAATAAGCAGTATGTAACGAAGGGTATTGAAATGAGTGGAAGACAAGAAATTCGGAAGGGCATGACCGCAGGCGAAACGATTTTAGCTGAACCAGAGAATGTACCACAAAATCATGCTTATTTTATAACAGCACTACAACCAAAAGATATAACACGAAAGCAACTTAAAGAGATTAGTACACGCGATAAATTCCGGTATTTATTAACAGGCCTATTAGAGAGATAGGACTTGATATGTTATTTGAACTACATAAATAAGAGAAAAAACGGATTCATAAAGGGATTTTTGAGGGATTTCCAGCAATTTTATGCATAGAACAGAAATAAATATATTTACAGAAATGAAATTTTACTATAATATTTTATTATAACGTAATACCGCTTAATCTTATCGAAAGAACGGGGGACCCAATTTGCGGATCCGTTCGCTTGGGGTGAATTCTAGATTAGTAGAAAGGGCTTTGTGTTTCCAAGTCCTAACCCGACAGCTAACCTCGTCAGCGTAAAGGGAACAGTTTGAAAAATGTTCGCGTAAAATGACACACAGTGTGTCTTTTTTTTGCCGGAGAAAATTTACCTTGTTTCCCTTACCGAGACAAAATGCATGTTTGCAGCATAGAATTTTTACAGAAGGTGAGGATGTTAGATGAAGAAAATTAGTTTAGCTTGGCAAATATTTATTGGTCTCGTATTAGGGATTATCGTGGGGGCTATTTTTTATGGCAACCCTGACGTATCTACTTATTTACAACCACTTGGAGATGTTTTTCTCCGTTTAATTAAAATGATTGTTGTTCCAATTATTGTTGCGAGTATCGTAATGGCTGTAGCGGGTGTAGGTGACCTTAAGGCACTCGGTAAAATCGGCGGAAAAACGCTTCTCTATTTTGAAATAGTTACAACCATTGCTATTATCGTAGGTATAATGGCTGCAAATATATTCCAACCAGGTGCAGGCGTAGATATGGGCTCCCTGGAAAAAACAGATATCAGCAGTTACGTTGAAACGGCTGATAACACAGAAACTAAATCATTAGTGGATACAATAGTGAATATTGTCCCATCTAACCCAATTAAAGCAATGGCTGAGGGCGATATGCTGGCCATTATCTTCTTCTCCCTTTTGTTAGGTTTGGGAATAGCCGCGGCTGGAGAAAAAGGAAAACCTGTCCTTGGATTCTTCCAAGGGTTGGCGGAAGCAATGTTTGCTATGACTAATATGATTATGAAATTTGCTCCGATTGGTGTATTTGGTTTAATTGGAGTAACCATTTCTAAATTTGGACTAGAATCCCTTATTCCACTGGGTAAATTAGCGATTACTGTTTACGGAACGATGATTTTCTTCGTAGTAGTTGTTTTAGGTTTAATAGCTAGACTTGTTGGCTTTAATATTTTCAAATTATTCATCATCTTAAAAGAAGAATTGATCTTAGCTTTCTCTACTGCAAGTTCAGAAGCAGTACTTCCAAAATTGATGGAGAAAACAGAAAAGCTAGGCTGTCCAAAGCATATTTCTACATTCGTCATCCCAACTGGTTACTCGTTTAACTTAGATGGTTCAACGTTATACCAAGCGTTGGCAGCAATCTTCATTGCTCAAATGTACGGAATAGATTTAACTATAGGTGCTCAAATTTCCCTAATCCTTGTCTTAATGGTTACTTCAAAAGGGATTGCGGGTGTGCCTGGTGTTTCATTCGTTGTCCTATTAGCGACATTAGGATCAGCTGGAATTCCAGTAGAAGGTTTAGCCTTCATTGCTGGTATCGACCGTATCCTTGATATGGGTAGAACAGTTGTTAACGTAGTAGGTAACTCTCTAGCAGCTATCGTTATTTCTAAATGGGAAGGTCAATTCAATCCTCCTGTAGAAGCGGCTGAAGTAAAAAGTGCATAATAAAAAAGGACTTGCAGTTTCTGCAAGTCCTTTTTTTATTAGGTCAATCAACTTAAACAGTGGGTAGTGTCTCCCTCGAAAATGATTTCGGGCTTATTTTGATTGACGGTAATTTTAGTTAAACTTACATTCCCAATATAGGGTTGTGAATAGAGCTGGGATAAGGAAAGATTCTTTATAGTGGCCATAAAAGCTCGAATGAATAGAGAATGGGAAACAATCAGAACTGTCCCTTCAGGGTGTGCTTCGGTAATGTTTTTATAGGAAGTAGCTGCACGTTCTAGGATTTGTGGATACGACTCTCCGCTGTTACGCTGGTAAAGATGGGGAGTCTCCCAAAATGATTTATACTCATTTGGGTATTCTGCTTCAATCTCTTCTTTATGTCTGCCTTCCCAGTCACCAAAAGACATTTCACGCAGCAGTTCACTTTTGATGAGTGGAATCACGCGTTTGCCTGCAATGAGTTCAGCAGTGTGAGCAGCACGTTCACTCGTACTTGTATAGATACAATCGATGGGTGTGTCCTTTAAACGCTTTCCTAAAGCTAATGCATCGTTTATCCCTGAGGTAGTCAGGTCGCTGTTTTCCCAGCCTTGCATTCTTCCTATAAGGTTCCATTCGGTTTGTCCGTGGCGTACTAAGTAGATCGTTAACATCGCTATCTCTCCTGCTTTTGTTTTTAAATTTATTATATACGCTGTATAGCGTACAGGCTAAGATAATGATATTCTTTTCGAAAGAGAAATAAAACATACGAAAGTAAACTATTTGCTCGGCTATTTTGGTAAAATAAAGTGGAAAGTGTCTGTTGTTTTTTTAATTGCTGGTGCGGAGGGTAAGGGATACCATGAAAAATGATAGTAGAGACATTATTTATATACATCTGCAGGCTTCTGAACGTTTTGCACTCTTTTCTGGAATGAGTTTTCGAGAATTTGGACACTCAACGGAAGTACCATTGAGTAATCTTCTGCTGCTAAAGCATCGATATGAAGAAGGAGAATTTAACTTAAATACGTTATTAGAGTATGTTCCTGAGGATCGTGTCGGGGAGATACTGAAGGAAGATGTAGATGAATATGGTGATTTTTGCTGGCTGGATTTTGAGGAAGAGTCAGGGCTCGACGAATTAGATGGACAGGAAATTGCCGAATTATTATATTTAGGGCATTGTAAACATCATCTGCGCCCGCCGTTCTTTCGGAAGCTAAAAAATCAATATGTCTATCTTGCTCATGATGACGGTTGGTTTAATAAATTATACTACCGTACTCTTAGCAGCTATTTACATTTGATTGGAAATGTACTGCCTCTTAAACTAGAATCCGTAACAATAGAACGAACCTGGCTGGGTTTTAAAAAGAAAAGTGAGATCCCTAAGGTGCCGGATGAGATTCTTGCTCATCTTACACCGTTAATGGCAGAGGGTTTGATTTTATCGTTTTCTAAAGCACAACAGACGAGGCAGAAGATTGAAATACCTGGTTGGGTTATTGGTGATTATGTAAATATGGACGATATGATGGAGAGCTATAAAGAAATGAGCGCTGATCATCCACATATACAGATTATTTATTATCGAAAAACAAAAGAGTGGGCCATTATAAAAAAATAATTCCCCTGAATCAGGGGTTTTTGTTTTCCCAAATTATATAGGCAGGCGCGAAAATAGGCTATCTAACATAGATTAGTGAATAAAACTCACCTGATTTCCATGATTAATTTTTTTCGTTTTGAAGGGAAAATGATACAATAATAAAGGTTACTAGAATATTGGAGGGTTTACTTAATGAAAACAAAACTTGGATTGCTTTACGGCGGCAAATCAGCAGAGCATCAGGTATCGATGCAAACGGCTCTTGCAGTTATTAAAGCATTAGATATAGAAAAATATGATATACATCCGATCTACATAACTGAAGAAGGGGAATGGATGAATGGTCCTAAACTGACTGGTCCCGTTCAAAATGTTAAGGAATTAGCCTTTACTGGTGGAAGCTCAATTTCACCTCTAGCGCTTAGTTCTACCGAAGATGAACCGAAATATGATGTCATCTTCCCTCTACTGCATGGTCCTAATGGCGAAGATGGAACTGTACAAGGAATGCTGGAATTGATTAACCTTCCTTATGTAGGGAACGGTGTATTAGCCTCTTCAGCAGGAATGGATAAAGTCATCATGAAAAACCTCTTTGCACAGGCAGGTCTTCCACAGGTGGGCTATAACTGGTTTATTCGTTCTGAATGGGAATCAAATAAAGCAGCAGCTTGTGAAAAGGTTGAAAGTGAGTTAGGGTACCCTTGCTTTGTAAAACCAGCTAATCTTGGTTCAAGTGTGGGAATCAGTAAGGCAGTTAATAGAGATGAATTAATGGCAGCATTTGATGAAGCTTTCCAATTTGATCGTAAAGTAATTGTGGAAGAAGGAGTCATCGCTAGGGAAGTAGAAATTGGGGTGATGGGTAATGATACTCCTGACTGTTCAGTAGCAGGAGAAATCATTGCTAAGAAAGATTTC
This sequence comes from Peribacillus sp. FSL H8-0477, assembly GCF_038002765.1. NCBI lineage: Bacteria > Bacillati > Bacillota > Bacilli > Caryophanales > Bacillaceae > Peribacillus > Peribacillus sp. FSL H8-0477. The sequence continues at coordinate 200,045 of NZ_JBBODE010000002.1, forward strand.
TATGACTATAAAGCTAAATATGAAGATGAAGATACCGTTATGGTTATCCCAGCTGAAATTACAGAATCAGAATATAAAATGTTAAGTGAAATGGCCGTTACCTCGTTTAAAGCGCTGGATTGCTCTGGACTTGTTCGAGCAGACTTTTTCCTAACAAAAGATGGGAAAGCTTATATCAATGAAGTGAACACGATGCCGGGGTTCACTCCTTACAGCATGTTCCCTCTGTTATGGAAGCACACAGGAGTTGAATATCCTGAGTTAATTGAACGTTTAGTTAACCTGGCTAAAGAACGTAATGAAGAGAAACAAAAAATTAAATATACTTTTTAAGTTATCATGCTGCAAAGATTGGTGGAGGAAGTAAATGATTAAAAGAACGTTTAACCAAATTCGAGAAATGGCAAAAGGCCTTAATCAGACTACCCAATTTGGGGATGTTATGGTTGAGGGTGTCACGATTGATTCCCGGAAAATAGAACCAAACAACTTATTTGTGCCGCTTGTCGGGGAGCATGTAAACGGTCATCAGTTTGTAGAAAAAGCGTTTCTTCAAGGTGCAGCTGCATCCTTTTGGCAAAGTGATATGCCTAATCCTCCGGAAGGACTGCCGCTGATTATTGTTGACGATGTTCAAGCGGCCCTTCAACAATTAGCAAAAGTATACCGTCATCAAGTGGACTGTAAGGTGGTCGGCATTACAGGAAGTAATGGCAAAACGACAACAAAAGATATGACGGCTGCTTTGCTGTCCAAAAAATATAAGGTATGTAAGACAAGAGGGAATTATAATAACCACTTGGGCATGCCTTTGACACTATTATCGATGGATGAAGATACGGATGTCGCTGTCTTAGAAATGGGGATGAGCAGCAGAGGAGAAATAGAATTTCTTTCAGCGCTTGCTCAGCCGGATATCGCTGTTATCACGAATATTGGTGAGTCGCACTTACTTGATCTTGGTTCACGTGAAGAAATTGCGAATGCTAAGCTTGAGATCGTTGCGGGTATGGCTGATGGAGGAACGCTTATTTATCAGGGGGATGAACCCTTACTTCTTGAGCGGATTGACGGGAAGTACCCTCACCTGAAAACAGTATCATTTGGTCGTGGTCAGGATAGTGCTCTTTATGCGGCTTCTATTATGCAAAATCAGGATACTACCTCTTTTAAATTAGAGGAAAATGGGGATGAGTACATGATCCCTGTTCTCGGCAATCATAATGTCCTTAATGCGTTAGCTGCAATTTTAACTGCGAGAGAACTGCAGGTAAGTGAAACAGCTATAAAAGAAGGTCTAAAGACCATTCAGCTGACGAATATGCGCATGGAGATGGTTGCAGGTGCTAATGGCGAGAAAATTATTAATGATGCTTATAATGCCAGCCCTACATCTGTTAAAGCAGCAATCGAGTTAGTTGAAGGGATGACCGGATTTAAACACAAACATTTAGTTTTTGGAGATATGCTGGAGCTTGGACCACAGGAAGAAATCTTCCATTTGAAGATTGGCGAAATGATTAATCCCAGTGAGATTAATTATCTTTACACCTTTGGACCTTTAGCACAAAAAATTGCAGAAGGTGCGGGCAAACAATTTTCTAGTGAGAATGTTCATTCGTTTCAAGATAAATCAGCTTTAATTCTTAAACTGAAAGAATTGTCCAAAGCGGGCGATTTGATTTTAGTTAAAGCTTCAAGAGGAATGAAGCTTGAAGAAGTCGTTTCTGCACTACAAGCAAAAAACAGCGTTCAGTGATTATCCAAAATGGCAGCCCGCAGACCGATTGCGGTGCTGCTGTTTTTTATTTAGAAATGAGAATAACCAAAATAAATCGGGTCCAACATTGCAATACCAGCATTATAATGGTAATATAGAGGTTGAGGTTAAATGCCTTTTAATTGGTGATAATAGTATATGTCTATTTCCTTAAATATTAAAGGCACTTAAGTAGCTCTTATGAAAAATTTTCGTTCGTGAGTTTTCGTTGTTTTTGAAGAAATTCGTACTTTCAGATTAAATAGACCGAGCGTCTTGAAACCATATAAAAGCTGCCGTTTTGGCGGCTTTCGTTGCAAATAGGAATGCGGACCGAGGATCTTCCCTCGGTTAGCAGATTCACAAGTTTCCAGCCTAGCTGGCTGAAATCCACAGACGGAAACTCCGTCATGCCTTAAAGGCACCGCTTGTGACTCGATACCACTTCCGCACTCCCTCAACGCAAAAGGGTCTGTTTGTATGAAGCACCTGGATTTCCAGGTTTGTCTATGCTGTTTGTAGAGACTTTTTCTACTCCCACAGATAGGGAAAAGGTGCAGCAGCCCTCACCTGAATAATACGGCAGCTCCGTATACTACTTTGATATTTCCATTTTTGGATTTAATTTTGATTACATGTACTATTAAAAAGTGAGATGCCTATGTAGGGTGTTTACTGCTTACTTGCAGCAGGCTTTTAAGTAATTTAGCTTGTTTTCATGTTGTTCCTTTTTAATAAATCATGATTAGATTCAGCGTTTTATAAAAAATGTAGTGTTTCTTTTGGGTGATAATTGAGAAAACTTTTCTTAAGAGACGTTTGCTTCTATCGATATGATGGAATTGATTAATGGATACGCTGATGTCCTAAGATCAGCACACCGGGCTATTGCCACGGAAAAAACTAAGATAATAAAGGGGCACGAATAAATTGACATTGTTTAGTGAATTAGGATTAGACAGAACATCGATGAAATCAATAGAAAAAATGGGTTTTGAAGAAGCTAGTCCCATTCAAGCACAGACGATTCCATTGGCACTTGAAGGAAAAGATATCATTGGTCAAGCACAAACAGGTACTGGTAAAACAGCTGCTTTTGGTATTCCTTTGATTGAAAATATCGACTTATCTAGTGATAATGTACAGGGAATTGTTATCGCACCTACTCGTGAATTGGCTATTCAAGTTTCGGAAGAACTTTTCAAACTTGGTTACGGAAAACGCACTCGCGTATTAGCAGTTTACGGTGGACAGGATATTGACCGCCAAATCCGTGCTTTAAAGAAAAATCCGCATATCATCGTAGGTACACCTGGTCGTCTATTAGATCATATTAAACGTAAGAACATTAAATTAGGCACTGTTCATACTGTAGTATTGGATGAAGCAGATGAAATGCTGAACATGGGCTTCATTGAAGATATCCAATCTATTCTTTCAAACGTTCCAGAAGAAAGACAAACATTGCTTTTCTCTGCAACAATGCCTGATCCAATCCGTAAAATTGCGGAAAGGTTTATGAAGGATCCTACACTTGTTAAAGTGAAAGCTAAGGAAATGACTGTTTCTCTTATCGATCAATATTATGTTGAGCTAAGAGAAAATGAAAAATTCGATACATTGGCTCGTCTGCTTGATATTCAAACACCAGAACTTGCTATTGTTTTCGGTCGTACGAAACGCCGTGTTGATGAACTTGCATCTGCATTGACAATTCGCGGTTATATGGCAGAAGGAATTCATGGTGATTTAAGCCAAGCAAAACGTATGTCTGTATTGAAGAAATTTAAAGACGGCAACATTGATGTCTTAGTTGCAACAGATGTTGCTGCTCGTGGTCTAGATATTTCTGGTGTTACTCACGTTTATAACTTTGATATTCCTCAAGATCCTGAAAGCTATGTCCACCGTATTGGACGTACAGGAAGAGCTGGAAAGCACGGAGCAGCCGTTTCTTTTGTAACGCCAAGAGAAAGAGGTCAGCTTCACGCAATTGAGCACACAACTAAAAAGAAAATGGAGAAATTAAAAACTCCTACTTTAAGTGAAGCACTTGAAGGACAACAAAAAGCGGTTACTGAAAAAATCGTTAATACTGTTGAAAACGAAGATTTATCATTATACCTTCCACACGCTGAAGAATTACTTCAAAAGCACAGCGCGGTTGATTTAGTGGCTGCAGTCCTTAAAACAATGACTAAAGAACCGGATGCATCTCCGATTAAATTAACGGATGAAGCTCCAGCTGGATCAAAACGTGGTGGATACAAAGGCTCAAACAGCCGTCCACGTAATGGCAGCGGCGGCGGACGCAGCTCATCAGGCGGCGGACGTAAAGATTACGGCGGTGCTAAACGCACTGGCGGCGGAAGCACTAACCGTAAGTCAAATGGTTATGGCAACCGCAGCAGCAGCAGCACAAGTTCGAACAGAGATAAAATCAATAAATAATATGTTTTAAAACAGAAAGAGCCGCTCACTTGTTGAGCGGCTCTTTCTGTTTTTTATTTTGGAAATTATAGTATACTTAAACTAATTAGAATGAGAAAGGGGATGGCATATGGAACCTCAGAAACGTATTGCTACAGATGCACTCAAAGTGTGGAGAATTAGTGGAATCATTGAATCGTTGCTCATTCTGGTAATCAGCATAGCTGGGATTACGCTGACATACATATTTGATTTTCCACGATGGATTATTATTCTTTGCGTATGTGTAATTATCGTGTTTGTTTTTCTTTTTGTGTTCCTTCTACCAACGCTAAGGTGGAAGCGGTGGAGGTATGAGGTAAGAGAAGATGAAATTGAGATACAAAGTGGGATTTGGATTATTAAACGTACACTGATCCCGATGGTTAGAGTTCAACATGTTGAAACAAAGCAAGGACCTCTACTAAGAAGATATGAGCTGGCAACCGTAGAAATTTCAACTGCTGCTACAAGCCATGAGATACCAGCTTTAGAGATAAAAGAAGCCGATGATTTGCGGTTCTATATTTCAAGAATGGCCAGTGTGGAGGAAGAAGATGTATAATCCGAAACGGCTCCATCCAGCTGCTATCTTGTTAATGATTCTGAAAATACTTAAGGACGCTATTTTCCCCCTGGTACTCATTTTTCTTTTTGGAGGAAACAATTTTGGAGAGAAAAGTTATCTGCTGTATCTAGGGTTTGGATTAGTTATTTTGTTTGTTATCGGGTCAGCAGTTCTAACTTGGTTTCGATTTACATACTGGATTGAGAATGGGGAACTTCGTATTGAATCAGGGTTATTTGTTAAAAAGAAACAATACATCCGATTTGAACGCATACATAGTGTGAATATTTCTGAGGGACTGGTTCAGCGATTGTTTGGCTTAGCTAAGCTTCAAATAGAAACGGCTGGCGGGGAACAAGCTGATGTGGAACTAGCTGCGATTAATAAGAAGGAAGCTGAAAGAATTCAATTGACGCTGGCAGAAGGGAAAAGAGAGAAAACACCCGAAGCGGCAGAGTCCGCAGACGTACAAACAGAGAGTATTTTTCAACAGACTTTTCCTCAGCTTTTCTTAATGGCTGCTACTTCCGGTGGCGTAGGCGTTGTTTTTTCCACGTCCGCCGCATTCATTTCTCAATTTGATGAGATTATTCCCTTTGATAAGGTCTTTAGTGGCTTTGAACATGTGTTGGAAGCAAGCCTTATATTTATAACTATTTTGGTGGTGAGTGCCTTTATCGTTGCTTACTTAATTGCTACGATAGGGGTTGTCTTAAAGTATGGTCATTTTACTTTGAAAAAAAAGGGTGAAGAATTAATAATCTCCCGAGGCTTGCTGGAAAAAAGGCAGATTACCATCCCAACTAAGAAGATTCAGGCAATCAGGATATCAGAAAACTTATTAAGGCAGCCTTTAGGGTTGGCGAGTGTCTACATTGAATACGCTGGTGGATCTGCTTCAGAAAATGCTAAGATTATGCTATTTCCACTCATTAAAAGGAAAGATTTGCAGGGACTGCTTGATTCCTTTGTTCCTGGGTATCAATACGAAGCAGCTATGAAAGGTTTGCCGAAGCGAGCATTTTCCCGGTATTTATTTAGGCACTCATTCTTTGCTGTAATCATTATGGCTGCTTGTATCTGGCTGTTCAGACCTTGGGGATTCCTATCATTAGTGCTGATACCGCTATCCTGTCTGTGGGCTTATTTAAGTTTCAGGGAAGCAGGCTGGGAAATTTCGGGCAATCAGCTTCAAGTAAGATTTAGAATCATTTCTAAACAGAGTTACCTATTTCATAAAAATCGAATTCAGTCTATAACTTATTCCACCAATTGGTTTCAATTACGCAAAAGTCTAGCCTCCATTTTTATCACCGCAAAATCCGGAGCAGGTCCGACAATCGGACGGATAAAAGATTTAGAAAAACAAGATACATCAACGATTACACGATGGCTTGCTTCACGTGATTACGAACAAGTTTAACTAAAGTTGTTGAGACCGTTTTTGAAAAAACGGAGCAAAGACAAATCCGGCAATCAGTCCGGTAAAGTGGCCAATCAGATTGATATTCGGTTCAATCAATGACATAATTACTGCGAAAATGGCAAGAGAGTAAATGGTTGTTTCAAATTGTTTGGGTACAGGCTGCTTATGGAAGATAGACGCATAAAGATAAAAACCTAGTAGTCCCATAATCGAATTACTTGCTCCAACATGGACATATGATAAGGGCATGAATAAATAAGTAGCTATATTTGCGATTAGACCTGTTAAAAGAAAGAAGCCTGCGAATAACGAACTTCCTAAATGACGTTCTAATAGAGGGCCGAATAACAGGATGGATAGACTATTAAATAGGAAATGACTAAATGAAATATGGAGAAAAATAGGGGTTAGGAGCCTCCACCATTCACCGTTAGCGATATAGAGATTGACACCTGCCCCATTGTAATAAAGCAAACCCTTAGGGAATAACGGGGAAATATGGAGAACATAAACAGCTAGACAGAGGGAGAGAATGATTAGTGTCATTGGGTAAAGACTAGGGTATTGACGGTAATTATCTGATTTTAGATACATTAGATTCATCCTTTGTAATAGGAATTTAGTTAATCGATAAGCCTGTCTAATGTATATGCGGGTCAGATAAAGGATAGAAGGGAAGCTTATGATAAAGGGAATAGGTATGGATATTGTAGAAATTGACCGAATTCAGGCAATTGTAGATCGACAGCCGAAATTCATCAGCAGAATATTAACAGAGCAGGAGCGTATGCGGTTTTCTAAATTAAAAGGAAACAGACGTTATGAGTATTTTGCCGGCAGGTATGCAGCAAAAGAAGCATTCTCTAAGGCATGGGGTACGGGAATTGGGAAGGAACTTTCTTTCTTGGATATTGAAATTATGGTTGAACCAAGTGGTAAGCCGTATGTCAGTAAACCGTTGAAGAATGGAGTCCATCTTTCTATTACTCATAGCAAAGAGTTTGCAGCGGCTCAGGTGGTTATTGAAGAACAGGAGTAAGCAAACTTCTAAGAGCCTTACTACACTTAAATGTGTAATAAGGCTCTTAGAAGTTTGTACGAATAGTAAGGTTACTTTTCCTTAATATCCATAACCAATGTATCGAATAATTGGTCGCCAATATAAACGAGGAGGGCCCATTTTCCTGCCTTGGGCAGCTCGACATTCGAAGGTAAACTCGCATCTGCTCCATTTATTTCACCACCACCGATACTCGTCCTAGACCAACTCCCATCACTTAAAACAGGACTTATAGTAGAAGTATCTTGGTTGTAACCCACAAGTGTAAATTCACCTTGATCAATCCCCCAAAAATGCCACAACCACTTTCCCGCTTCATTTGGTTTTAACTCTGGACCGAGTAGGCCAAGTTTATTTTTATTCCCACGTGTACCTGTATCAAAGGAGGCAGCCATCCTATCCCAATCGATTTTTTGAATATCTTGTTCCGTAACAAAATTAGGAACATCTTCAGGCAGACTGATTTTATTTGGATTTACCGTGGTTGATGTACAACCACTCATAACAAATAAACAAATAAATAGTGCGATGAAAAGGCTCTTAATTTTCAAGAAGGTTCCTTATTTCTAGTTTTTTGATTGTACCATTAAATACCATTTTCTGGAGTGGTGATCCTGTCTTCGGCTTTTCAGTCATATTGGTACGAGTTGTCTCATATACTCATATTGCTTAGGGAGACAAGGCCTGTTAGAAGGAACATTGACATATAAACCGAAAGACGAGATAAACGGAACTCATGATTTGGTTATGTATTCAATGTCTGGACGCTGCCCTTTCCTCTCTCTTTTACATTTAAATGAAAAGATGGGGGCTGGAGAAATGAAGAAGGTCTTTGCAATTTTTGCAGGAATATTACTGATACTTGCGCTTTCTGCCTGTGGAAAAAAGTCGCAGGATGAAGTAGTGAGTGATTTAAACGAAAAAGTGGATGAAATGAAGGGCTATAAGGTGAATGCTGTTATGACCTTGAAGATGGGAACGGATCCTCAAGTATATGATGTGGAAATCTGGCATAAGAATCCTGATTTTTACAAAGTGAATTTAAAGAATTCTGAAAAAGAACAAAGCCAAATGATTCTCCGTAATGATGAAGGCGTGTATGTACTAACACCTGCTTTGAATAAAAGTTTTAAATTTCAGAGTGAATGGCCAGAAAACAGTAGTCAAGCCTATTTATATGAATCATTGGTAAAGGACATTATGGATGATGAAACAGCAGGATTCAAAGAAACGGATAAACATTACGTCTTTACGACAAAGACACGTTATCAAAATAATAAAATGCTCCCTTACCAGGAGATTACTCTGACCAAACGTGATTTAAAACCGGTCAGTGTCAAAGTAATGGATCCTGATCAAAATGCCCTCGTGACGGTAAAGTTCTCGAAAGTAAACTTCAATGCTGCATTTGATAAGGATGCTTTTGATATGAAGAAAAATATGGCGCGGGCAAAGATGGAGATGCCGGCAATGGCTGGGATGAAGGATGAGAATTTCTCAGTGCGGTATCCAGAAGGAATCGAAGGAGCAACACTTGCGGAGGAGAAAGAAATAGCAATTGAAAATGGACGTCGAGTAGTCTTGACCTATCAAGGTGAGCGTAACTTTACGTTGGTTCAGGAAAAAAGAGATGTCAGAGAAACGACTGTCTTATCGGATTTGGTGAATGGCGAGCCGGTTGATTTAGGCTTTACTTTCGGTGCAATGACAGCTAATACAGTTAGGTGGACATATGAAGGTGTTGATTACACCCTTGCGTCTCAAAATTTAACGGAAGAAGAATTGGTGACGATCGCCCGTTCAGTTAATGGGACAGCAGTAAAATAATGAATGCTGACTCTGCCGATTGACCTAGAAGAACCAACTTCTTTTTTCTGGTGTACTGTATTTGTCCTTCCGTTATTAAAAAAAATTCTCTATAATAAGGGGCACATAACAGTACACTATGAAAGAAGGATTATCTGTGACTTTGCATAATTTTTATAGAGATACTTGGGCAGAAATCAATTTAGATGCTATTTACGAGAATGCAGCAAATATGAAAAAACACCTGCCTCCTGAGATTACTCTCTTTGCGGTTGTAAAGGCAAATGCATATGGTCATGGCGATGTTGAGGTTGCTAAGACTGCAATTCAGGCTGGTGCGGGGTATTTAGCAGTAGCCTTTTTAGATGAAGCACTCGCATTACGAAAAAAAGGAATAACGGCACCGATTTTAGTCTTAGGAGCATCACGCCCTGAAGATGCTCAAATCGCTGCTAAAGAAGCAATAACCTTAACTGTTTTTCAAGCAGGCTGGCTTGAAGCAGCTCAGTCTTTTCTTGAAGGAACGGTTCTAAATATACATGTAAAGTGTGATAGTGGTATGGGGAGAATTGGGATACGGAAACAAGAAGAGATGAATGAAATCGAACGTATTCTTCAGAAAACGAAGTGTTTTGTATTAGAAGGAATCTTTACGCACTTCGCCACTGCGGATCAACTAGATACAGAGTATTTTAGTAATCAGCTTGCTCGATTTGAGGAAATGCTGACATGGCTCAAGGAAAAACCAAAATATGTCCACGCGGCAAATAGTGCTGCATTATTAAGATTCCCAAATGCAGTCTTCAATTCGGTTCGTATGGGTATTTCTTTATATGGCTTGTCACCCTCCATGGAAATGAAAGGCGTTTTACCTTTTAAGCTGCGTCCAGCTTTTTCATTAAAGACCAAACTTGTGCATGTCAAGAATATCTCGAAAGGCCAAAGCGTAAGCTATGGAGCGACCTATACAGCAGAAGAAGATACTTGGATTGGCACGTTGCCTATTGGTTATGCGGATGGCTGGATTCGAATGCTCCAAGGTCAGGAGGTATTGCTTGAAGGTGAAAGGTCTCCGTTAGTTGGGCGGATATGTATGGATCAATGCATGGTTAAATTATCACGAGATTTCCCAGTAGGTACTGAGGTAACGTTAATAGGGAAGAATGCTACTGAGTGTATCACTGTCGATGACATTGCTGAGAAATTAAAGACAATAAACTATGAAGTAACCTGTATGATTTCATCCCGGGTTCCTCGGGTGTATCTGCAGGAAGGACGGGTCACTGGAGTCAGTAATCAACTAATATAATTAATTTATAAATAATATCGTATAAAATATATCTACTTTTGCTGATAATAATATAGAGTTTCGAATATACTCTTTGCAGATAGTAAATTTAATGGTAATATTATAAAGAATATATTATGGTGTGTAGTGATGGTGGAGGTGTATGTTTGTGTCTGAATCCAGCGCAACAAGAGAAATTTTAATTCGATTACCTCAAAACTTTTTATCCGAGCTTGATGGGTATGTTTCTGAAGAAAATGTGAATCGTAGTGAATTTATTTACCATGCGACAAAAGTGTATATTCGTGAAAGAAAAAAAAGAGAATTTCGCGAATCGATGAAACGTGGTTATATTGAGATGGCAGCCATTAACTTAACAATTGCTTCGGAAGCATTTTTGTTAGAATTTGAAGCTGACCATTGCGTTGAACGATTAGCTAGCGGAGGCTGAGCCCTTGATTGTTGTGAAACGTGGTGACGTATACTTCGCAGACCTGTCTCCGGTCGTAGGATCAGAACAAGGCGGGACGCGACCAGTGCTTATCCTTCAAAATGACATTGGAAATCGCTTTAGTCCTACTGTGATTGTAGCAGCCATTACAGCGCAAATTCAAAAAGCCAAATTGCCTACACACGTTGAAATTAATGCCAAGAAATATGGGTTCGAGCGTGATTCAGTTATTTTACTAGAACAGATCCGCACTATTGATAAGCAGCGGCTGACTGATAAAATTACTCATCTTGATGAACCGATGATGGAAAAGGTCAAAGATGCTCTGCAAATTAGTTTAGGACTGGTTGATTTTTAAGAAAATGTCATCCTATTTATTATTCATATAATCTGAATCCTGAGATTCTCAGGATACTTGGAAAAGGCTGATCCGAAAAGGACAGTCTTCTTTTTTTGCATTTTTTTAGCTCATCGATAAAATGGACTTCTTTTTTTCAACTTACGTAAATTAGCAGGGGAAACTATAACATTTGACGAATGAAAGAATAAAAACGTATAGTTAAAATGAGAAGAATCTCCATTTAGTAGGATATTCAGATATAGGAAAAATACTGAAGCAGGTAAATTAATAGATCGTTGAGCAATAGTTAATGATAAATTCGAGATAAATAAGTTTTTATTTACATTTAGATAACATCCATGTTACCTGGAAGGGAATGGCCTAGGGGATGTGTTAGAATGGAGGAAAATATGAATAAACAGGTGTATGATTTTATAAGAAATAACCAAGAATTCATCCTAGAAAAATGGATGGATATTATGAAGAAAAATGCGGATGAGCGTCTTATAAAGGTAATTTCTGATCAGATGTTTACTCAGACAAGCCATGAATTTATTGATATGGTTATTGCCAATATGGAAAGTAAAAATGATGCATTTACAACTAAACTGTCTGATTTTGCAGAAAAAGTTGTTCGCTTAGGCTGGCCGCTCTTCTTTGTGAACGAAGGTTTACATAAATTCACACTGATTGTCTTAAATGGTATGGCTGAACAAAAAATCATAAATCCTGAGAATCAAATTGAGATTATAAATAGCCTTGATAAGTGGTCCTCTCCAATGAATAATGAAATAGTTAATGTGTACACCCATACATGGGAAAGAACCGTATCTCTTCAAAAAATCGCGCTGCAAGAGTTATCTGCACCTTTGATTCCAGTATTAGAGGGCATCACGATTATGCCTTTGATCGGAACCATTGATACAGAAAGAGCAAGGCAAATTATGGAGAACTTACTAACAGGCGTGGTAAAACACCGCTCAGAAGTAGTGCTAATCGATATCACAGGGGTACCTGTCGTTGATACAATGGTTGCTCACCACATTATTCAGGCAGCGGAAGCTGTCCGTTTGGTAGGAGCAAAATGTATGCTGTGCGGCATAAGACCGGAAATTGCACAGACTATTGTTAATTTAGGGATCAATTTGAATGAAATTATTACAAAGAACTCCCTCAAAAAAGGAATAGAGGCAGCTTTAGAAATAACAAGCCGTAAGATTATAGAGGTGGAGGAAGATCATGAGAATTCCAATTTTAAAACTATATGATTGTCTTCTCGTTTCGATACAATGGGAGCTTGACGACGCAACCGCCCTTCAATTTCAGGAAGATTTACTGCAAAAGATCCATGAAACAAATGCTAATGGTGTAGTAATTGATATTACTTCGATTGACTTTATCGATTCCTTTATAGCTAAGGTATTAGGTGATGTCTTTAGTATGTCGAAGCTGATGGGGGCGAAAGTTGTCATAACAGGAATCCAGCCAGCTGTTGCTATTACCCTCATTGAATTAGGAATCACCTTAGATGATGTCCTTACAGCGTTAGATTTAGAGAAAGGCCTGGAGAAATTACAACAGGAATTGGGGGATTAGAAGTATGGAGGTCCAATCCTGCGTAAAAATTATCAATGAATGGGATATCGTGGCCGCTCGACAGCTTGGACGAAATGTGGCGAAGGAACTCGGCTTTGGCACGGTCGATCAAGCAAGAGTTACGACGGCCATTAGTGAGCTGGCAAGAAATATTTATCTATATGCCGGACAAGGTAATATAGCGATAGAAAAAGTCCAGAGAAATGGAAAAGCTGGAATGAAAATAATTGCCATGGACGAAGGTCCTGGAATTAAAGATATTCGAAAAGTGATGGAAGATGGATATACTACTTCAGGAGGACTAGGAGCAGGCCTTCCTGGGGTAAAGAGGTTGATGGATGAATTCGATATCGATTCCACGCCAGGGAAAGGAACGAAAATCCTTGCAACGAAATGGCTTCGTTAGGGGGAGAGGTAATGGAATTCAAAGATAATTTGGAAGGTAAATACCGTGAGGCCCTTTCAAGCTTTCTTAAGGATCAAACAGAACAAGCCTTATACCAAGGACAAAAAATCAGTAGAAAAACGATGGAAAATCGTGTTTCACCTGAAGAAATCATTAGCATGCATAAAAGTATTCTAATGGAAGTTTGTCCTGATGATCCGCAAAAGGTACTTGATTCATTTGATTTTTTAATGGAGGTCATGATGGGATACGGGATTGCATATCGTGAACATCAAAGCTTACGTCATCAGCAGCAGGAGCTCAAATCAGAAATAGAACTAGCAGCAAATGTACAGCATACGCTGCTTGAAACAAAAATTCCGGATGTGAAGGTGATGGATATTGGTGCAATTAGTGTGCCTGCTCGCCAAATGAGCGGAGACTACTATCACTTTGTCCAAGATGAAAACCAAAATATCGGGGTGGCAATAGCCGATGTAATCGGTAAAGGAATTCCAGCTGCGCTTTGTATGTCGATGATTAAATATGCAATGGACAGCCTTCCAGAAAATCGTCATGCTCCGAGTAGTGTTCTTGAAAGTCTTAATCGGGTTGTTGAACAAAATGTCGATCCAAGTATGTTTATCACGATGTTTTATGGGCTTTATAACCCGGATAATCACGTTTTTTCGTATGCTGCAGCGGGCCATGAGCCAGGGTTTTATTATGAAGCAAGCACAGATACGATGAGTGATTTAGATGCCAGAGGGTTGTTATTGGGGGTCGAGAAAAAAACCAAGTACCGCCAATACGAAAAGCAAGTTGAACCTGGAGATATGATTATTCTGCTTTCCGATGGTGTAACAGAATGCCGGACAAGTGAAGGGTTTATCGAAAGAGAAACATTAATGCAATTTATAAGAAATAATCTCCATCTAGGAGCGCAGGAAATTGTCAATAATATCTTTAAGCAGCTGGAGAAAATGCAGCACTTTGAACTAAGAGATGATTTTACTTTAATTATTTTAAAAAGAGATGTTTAAGAGTAATTAAACTGGGTATATAAAAACATGGATATTGAGATATAAAGGTGGGTCAATCGAATGAATATTACAATTGATGTTAAAGATATAAACTCAACCGTAGAAGTGCAAGTTAAAGGCGAAATTGACGCTTATACAGCACCAAAGCTTAGAGAATCATTATTTCCGCTTTCAGAGCAGGCTAATGTTTCTATGGTAGTCGATTTAACAGAAGTATCTTATATGGACAGTACTGGCTTAGGAGTATTTGTAGGTTTGTTTAAAAGTGTAAGAGCGCATAATGGAGAATTCAAGCTGATTGGATTATCTGAACGTCTGCGCCGTCTGTTTGATATTACCGGTCTAGCCGATATTATCGATATTAAAAGTCATGCAGAGGGTGGGTTAGAATGAGTCAAGCATACGATTTTATTGAAATGAAAATACCCGCAAAGCCAAATTTCATTGGAGTAATTCGTTTGACCCTTTCAGGTATCGCCAGCCGAATGGGCTTCACTTATGATGAAATTGAGGACTTGAAAATCGCTACAAGTGAAGCTTGTACGAATGCAGTTCAGCATGCATATAAAGATAATCAAGGCGAAGTGAAAATTAGTTTTGGCCTTTATGAAGATCGTTTAGAAGTCATGGTCTCAGATAGTGGAGAAAGTTGTGACTTTGATGAAGTACGCCAAGGATTAGGACCGTATGAGAATGGACAAAACGTAGAATTCCTTCGAGAAGGAGGCTTGGGCCTTTACCTCATAGAGACTCTAATGGATGAAGTGAAAATTCACCAGCATGAAGGGGTCACGGTATTTATGACTAAGTTTATAGAGCGGGAGCAGGTGGAGATGGATGCAAAGACACTCTCAACCTAATCAGATGACTAAAGACAAGGTCAATGCTTGGATTAAAGCTTACCAACTCCACCAAGATGAGGAAGCTCAACAACAACTTGTTCTTCATTATAAAGGCTTAGTTGAAACGATTGCGCGAAAGTATTCAAAGGGAAGATCCTTTCAAGAAGATATCTCTCAAGTAGGGATGATCGGATTGCTTGGTGCAATTCGTCGATATGATGAAAGTTTTGGAAAGAGTTTTGAAGCGTTCGCAGTACCAACTATCATCGGAGAAATTAAACGTTTCTTACGTGATAAAACATGGAGTGTTCATGTTCCGCGTCGTATCAAAGAACTTGGACCGAAAATTCGGGTTACGGTTGAAGAACTTACAACAGAACTTCATCGGTCACCTAGAATTGATGAAATTGCAGAGCACCTTGACGTACCAGAGGAAGAAATTCTAGAAGCAATGGAAATGGGAAAAAGTTATCAAGCTTTATCAGTTGATCATTCTATTGAAGCGGATTCAGATGGAGGAACCGTTACTCTTCTGGATATCTTCGGAAATGTTGATGAGGGCTTTGAACGAGTTAATCAACGCCTTGTTCTGGAAAAGGTTCTACATGTATTGAGTGAAAGAGAAAAGATGATTATTCAATATACGTACCTTGAAAACCTTAGTCAAAAAGAAGCAGGAGAAAAACTAGATATTTCCCAAATGCATGTATCGCGTCTTCAACGAAGAGCGATTAAAAAACTGCAAGTGGCTATAAATGCAGAAAATAATACGGAGTCTCTATAATGATTAAAGAAGTACTCAGGGAGAAGGAGCTAGAAGTGTTAGCTTCCCAATCCTCCAAAAATGGGATGCCCTATTGCGGAGATGATTACTTTTTCATGAATACAAATGAGTATTTCCTATGCGTTCTCGCAGATGGTCTCGGCAGTGGTAAATTCGCATACGAGTCCTCAAGTGCAATAACTGATGAGGTTAAGAATTATCATCATGAAAGTGTCGAGACCCTCATGTCACTTTGTAATAATACACAGGTGAATAAAAGAGGGGCAGCGGTGTCCATTCTGAAGATATACTATGACACGAAAGAGTTTGTATACAGTTCAGTAGGAAATATCCGTTTTTTTCTGTATAACCCCGACTCAGATAAGTTGGTTTATCCATTACCGGTAACCGGTTATTTATCTGGCAGGAAACAAAAGTATCATACGCAAAGATTTAAATATGAATCAAACGCGAAATTTATACTCCACTCAGATGGCGTTTCTCTGCAGGGAGCAAAATCTTTATTGAACACAAGATTTTCTCTTGAACGGAACGCTCAATTGATTTTAGATGGGAATACCATTCAGTCTGATGATTCTACATTTATAATAGGAAGCTTACTTTCTTGAGAAATCATAAAAGTAAGCTTTTTTATGTTAGGTGCTTTTGGTTGTATGAAACAGAGTGAAGATTCGCAACATGCTTTTTGATTTGTTAGACTAGTTATAAGCAATAAAGAGATAATGATTATTTTTTTACATAAAGAGCGGAGGAATCCCGATGGTAGCAGAAGAAAATCAATTAAAACTGATCATTAAACAAGTAGTAAAAGAATTAAATTTAAAAGTTAATCAAGTTCAAAGTGTCATTAACTTGTTAAATGAGGGGAATACTGTCCCGTTTATTGCTCGATATCGGAAAGAGATGACCGGTTCGTTGGATGAAGTAGAAATTCGCTCGATAATGGATAGATGGAAGTACCTTGAAAATCTTCATACTCGTAAAGAAGAAGTAGTACGTATTATTGAAGAACAAGGCAAATTAACACCCGAGCTGAAAGCTCAAATTGAACAATCGGTAAAGCTGCAAGAAATTGAAGATCTTTATCGGCCGTATAAGCAAAAAAGAAGGACGAAAGCCACTGTAGCTAAAGAAAAAGGGTTAGAACCTTTTGCTTTATGGTTGATGGAATTTCATCCTGAATCTGTTTTGCCTAAGGCAGAGGAATTTATTTCTGCTGATTTAGAAGTTTTAACGGCAGACGATGCTATTGCTGGTGCAAAGGATATTATTGCTGAGCAGATCTCTGACGACGCTTCACTGCGAAAGTGGATGAGGGCAGATGTCTTTAAAACGGGGAAAATAATGTCCGTTAGTAAAAATGAGGATGCCGACGAGAAAAAAATCTTTGAAATGTATTATGAATATGAAGAGCCTGTTCAAAAGATTGTCCCTCACCGAGTTCTTGCGCTCAACCGTGGAGAAAAAGAAGATATTTTAAGAGTGTCGATTGAGCCGAAGGAAGAAGCAATTATCGAGTATATGGTAAGAAAAATCATTAATAAAAATGAATCAGAATCCGCAAGTTTTGTGACCGAAGCCATTGAAGATAGCTTCAAACGTTTGATTTTTCCTTCAATTGAGCGTGAAATTAGGAAAGAACTAACCGAGAAGGCTGAAGATCAAGCCATACATATATTCTCTGAAAATCTGAAGAATTTATTGCTGCAGCCACCTTTAAAAGGAAAAGTCATACTTGCATTAGATCCAGCGTTTCGAACAGGCTGCAAACTTGCTGTACTTGATGAAACAGGAAAAGTCATTGATATTAGTGTTATTTATCCACATGCTCCGATTAATAAAAAAGCAGAGGCCCGAGATAAAACAATTTCGCTCATTGAACAGTTTGATGTAGAAGTGGTAGCGATAGGGAATGGGACAGCTTCAAGGGAGTCGGAACAATTTATTGCAGATATCCTTAAAGACTTGCAGCGGAATATTTCGTATATCATCGTAAATGAAGCGGGTGCAAGTATTTATTCAGCATCTGAAATAGCGCGTGATGAATTTCCTGACTTACAAGTTGAACAGCGCAGTGCCGTATCTATTGGCAGAAGGCTTCAGGATCCACTTGCTGAATTGGTGAAAATAGATCCGCAATCTGTTGGTGTAGGGCAATATCAGCATGATGTATCACAGAAAAAATTAGCTGAATCGTTAACATTTGTCGTAGAAACGGCTGTTAATCAGGTAGGAGTAAATGTTAACACGGCTTCACCGTCATTACTTCAGTATGTGGCAGGACTATCAAAGACTGTCGCGCAAAATATCGTGAAGAAAAGAGAAGAAGAAGGAAAGTTTGAAAGTAGAAAACAATTAAAAAACATTCCAAGACTCGGTGCAAAAACCTATGAACAAAGCATTGGTTTCATGAGGATTATAGATGGTACAGAACCACTGGACCAAACATCTATTCATCCTGAAAATTATGGTGCTGTGACAAAACTACTGAAAAAATTAGGTTCGACTAAAGCTGAATTGGGAAGTGAAGCGTTAACTCAGTCATTAAAGCATTTAGATGTAAAGGCGTATTCAGAGGAACTGGATATCGGTGAAATTACCCTGAAAGATATCATAGAAGCTTTGATGAAGCCGGGCAGAGACCCCCGGGATGAACTGCCTAAACCATTGTTGAAGAAAGACGTGCTTAAAATGGAGGATTTACAGAAAGGGATGGAACTACAAGGTACGGTCCGAAATGTTGTCGACTTTGGTGCTTTTGTCGACATCGGGGTTAAGCAGGATGGTCTTGTCCATATCTCCAAACTAAGCAACCGTTTTGTCAAACACCCACTGGATCTTGTGTCAGTAGGAGATGTTGTTACGGTATGGGTTGAGCAGATAGATGTTAATAAACAACGCGTATCATTAACTATGCTTGAACCTAAAGAACAGACTATGTAAAAGACTGCCCCTTTCTTCTATATAGAAGAAAGGGGTATTTTTATGGATTGTTAACCACTATAGGTTGACAAGTTCTCTGCTATAAATGAATTCGTTCTTTTTTACGATAATAAAACCAGCATTGATTAAGTAATTTGATTTGATAGGAGTCTTTTTCATAGAAAGCCCGTTTCATTTGGTTTTGTAACCAATTTGGCATGGATAAACCTCCTGGTTTTCTCACTAGTTACCACTATGTTTATGATATAATGGGTTGTCATGTTACCAGGAAAGGGAGAAGTTAATGGATAACGAGATGCTTCAGGAGTTAGTCGAAGATATTTCGGAAAGAGAATTTGGTAAAACGTTTAGGCATCAAGCAAGTTTTAATTCTCGCTTACGGACGACAGGCGGCCGATACTTACTTCGATCTCATAATATCGAGATTAATGAAAAATATTACTTAGAAGGCGGAATGGATGTTTTAGTAGGGATTATTAAACATGAGCTATGTCACTATCACCTTCATCTAGAAGGAAAAGGATATCAGCACAGAGATGCCAGTTTTAGAAAATTACTAAGAGAAGTAGAAGCCCCGCGTTTCTGCAAGCCCCTTGCTTCACAGCAAGTTAAACAGAAGAAGTCGAGAATTCTTATGTACTCTTGTACAAGCTGCAGCCAGATTTATCAGAGAAAGAGAAGAATAAATCTAACGAAATATGTTTGTGGAAAGTGTAAAGGAAGACTGGTGTTGACAAAAGAAATCATAGCCCAATGAAAAGTTCTTTAGATTTATCAATGGTTGAAACCCTTGTGGTTATTGAGTTTACGGCTTTAAAACTTCTTTCTTAAATAATAAATGAAGAATATTAAAAAAGAGTGTTGACTTTTGATAACAATGTCCTTATAATCTAAAGAGTCGAGAAAATAACTTACGGGTTTTTAACGGCAGACAAGATACATTATTCCGCAGTAGCTCAGTGGTAGAGCATTCGGCTGTTAACCGAACGGTCGTAGGTTCGAGTCCTACCTGCGGAGCCATATGGGGAAGTACTCAAGAGGCTGAAGAGGCGCCCCTGCTAAGGGTGTAGGTCGCGCGAGCGGCGCGAGGGTTCAAATCCCTCCTTCTCCGCCAGGAACATTTTTTAAGGCCCCTTGGTCAAGCGGTTAAGACACCGCCCTTTCACGGCGGTAACACGGGTTCGAATCCCGTAGGGGTCACTTTATACATAATTTAATGGTCCGGTAGTTCAGTTGGTTAGAATGCCTGCCTGTCACGCAGGAGGTCGCGGGTTCGAGTCCCGTCCGGACCGCCATTATTATTTTAAAAAAGTACTTGCAGTGAAACATCGTAATGTGATAAGATGATTTTCTGTATTAGATTTATTGGGCTATAGCCAAGCGGTAAGGCAACGGACTTTGACTCCGTCATGCGTAGGTTCAAATCCTGCTAGCCCAGCCATTTTTTTGTACGAGCCATTAGCTCAGTTGGTAGAGCATCTGACTTTTAATCAGAGGGTCGTAGGTTCGAATCCTACATGGCTCACCATTTTTTATATGCGGGTGTGGCGGAATGGCAGACGCACCAGATTTAGGATCTGGCGCCGCGAGGCGTGGGGGTTCAAGTCCCTTCACCCGCATTAGAAATTACTTGTTGACAGCAACTCACCAACGTGTTACGATGATAAAGTCGCTTTTGCGGTCGTGGCGGAATGGCAGACGCGCTAGGTTGAGGGCCTAGTGGGGGTTAACCCCGTGGAGGTTCAAGTCCTCTCGGCCGCACCAACAAAATTTCAAAATATACTTTTCTTATATAAAGCGCCCGTAGCTCAATTGGATAGAGCATCTGACTACGAATCAGAAGGTTGTAGGTTCGACTCCCGCCGGGCGCACCATATTTCGGGAAGTAGCTCAGCTTGGTAGAGCACTTGGTTTGGGACCAAGGGGTCGCAGGTTCGAATCCTGTCTTCCCGACCATTACTTCTCAATAAAAATTTCAATTATATATGCGGGTGTAGTTTAGTGGTAAAACCTCAGCCTTCCAAGCTGATGATGAGAGTTCGATTCTCTTCACCCGCTCCATTTTAACTTTATTGCTCTTTGAAAACTGAACAAAACAAAGCGTCAACGTTTTAAAGAAGTGAGTACACACTATAAAAACAACCGAGCAAGTCAAACATTCTACGGAGAGTTTGATCCTGGCTCAGGATGAACGCTGGCGGCGTGCCTAATACATGCAAGTCGAGCGAATTGTTGAGTTTACTCAACAGTTAGCGGCGGACGGGTGAGTAACACGTGGGCAACCTGCCTATAAGACTGGGATAACTTCGGGAAACCGGAGCTAATACCGGATATGTTCTTTTCTCGCATGAGAGAAGATGGAAAGACGGTTTCGGCTGTCACTTATAGATGGGCCCGCGGCGCATTAGCTAGTTGGTGAGGTAATGGCTCACCAAGGCAACGATGCGTAGCCGACCTGAGAGGGTGATCGGCCACACTGGGACTGAGACACGGCCCAGACTCCTACGGGAGGCAGCAGTAGGGAATCTTCCGCAATGGACGAAAGTCTGACGGAGCAACGCCGCGTGAACGATGAAGGCTTTCGGGTCGTAAAGTTCTGTTGTTAGGGAAGAACAAGTACCAGAGTAACTGCTGGTACCTTGACGGTACCTAACCAGAAAGCCACGGCTAACTACGTGCCAGCAGCCGCGGTAATACGTAGGTGGCAAGCGTTATCCGGAATTATTGGGCGTAAAGCGCGCGCAGGTGGTTCCTTAAGTCTGATGTGAAAGCCCCCGGCTCAACCGGGGAGGGTCATTGGAAACTGGGGAACTTGAGTGTAGAAGAGGAAAGTGGAATTCCACGTGTAGCGGTGAAATGCGTAGAGATGTGGAGGAACACCAGTGGCGAAGGCGACTTTCTGGTCTATAACTGACACTGAGGCGCGAAAGCGTGGGGAGCAAACAGGATTAGATACCCTGGTAGTCCACGCCGTAAACGATGAGTGCTAAGTGTTAGAGGGTTTCCGCCCTTTAGTGCTGCAGCTAACGCATTAAGCACTCCGCCTGGGGAGTACGGCCGCAAGGCTGAAACTCAAAGGAATTGACGGGGGCCCGCACAAGCGGTGGAGCATGTGGTTTAATTCGAAGCAACGCGAAGAACCTTACCAGGTCTTGACATCCTCTGACACTCCTAGAGATAGGACGTTCCCCTTCGGGGGACAGAGTGACAGGTGGTGCATGGTTGTCGTCAGCTCGTGTCGTGAGATGTTGGGTTAAGTCCCGCAACGAGCGCAACCCTTGATCTTAGTTGCCAGCATTCAGTTGGGCACTCTAAGGTGACTGCCGGTGATAAACCGGAGGAAGGTGGGGATGACGTCAAATCATCATGCCCCTTATGACCTGGGCTACACACGTGCTACAATGGATGGTACAAAGAGCTGCAAACTCGCGAGGGTAAGCGAATCTCATAAAGCCATTCTCAGTTCGGATTGCAGGCTGCAACTCGCCTGCATGAAGCCGGAATCGCTAGTAATCGCGGATCAGCATGCCGCGGTGAATACGTTCCCGGGCCTTGTACACACCGCCCGTCACACCACGAGAGTTTGTAACACCCGAAGTCGGTGAGGTAACCGCAAGGAGCCAGCCGCCTAAGGTGGGACAGATGATTGGGGTGAAGTCGTAACAAGGTAGCCGTATCGGAAGGTGCGGCTGGATCACCTCCTTTCTAAGGAAAATTAACGTGACGCTTTTGTTTTGTTCAGTTTTGAATGAGTAATTCATTCAACCTTGTTCTTTGAAAACTAGATAATAGATAGAAGGCAAATTTTGCATCAATTTTTAAAACACCGAATGTTTTTTTTAGTAGGTTAAGTTAGAAAGGGCGCACGGTGGATGCCTTGGCACTAGGAGCCGATGAAGGACGGGACTAACACCGATATGCTTTGGGGAGCTGTAAGTAAGCGTTGATCCAGAGATTTCCGAATGGGGAAACCCACTGTTCGTAATGGAACAGTATCTTTACCTGAATACATAGGGTACTGAAGGCAGACCCGGGGAACTGAAACATCTAAGTACCCGGAGGAAGAGAAAGCAATAGCGATTTCCTGAGTAGCGGCGAGCGAAACGGAATCAGCCCAAACCAAGAGGCTTGCCTCTTGGGGTTGTAGGACACTCAATATGGAGTTACAAAGGAACGGGGTAAATGAAGAGGTCTGGAAAGGCCCGTCAAAGAAGGTAAAAACCCTGTAGTTGAAACTTCGTTCCCTCCTGAGTGGATCCTGAGTACGGCGGGACACGAGAAATCCCGTCGGAAACAGGGAGGACCATCTCCCAAGGCTAAATACTCCCTAGTGACCGATAGTGAACCAGTACCGTGAGGGAAAGGTGAAAAGCACCCCGGAAGGGGAGTGAAATAGATCCTGAAACCGTGTGCTTACAAGTAATCAGAGCCCGTTAATGGGTGATGGTGTGCCTTTTGTAGAATGAACCGGCGAGTTACGATCCCATGCGAGGTTAAGTTGAAAAGACGGAGCCGCAGCGAAAGCGAGTCTGAATAGGGCGAATTAGTATGTGGTCGTAGACCCGAAACCAGGTGATCTACCCATGTCCAGGGTGAAGTTCAGGTAACACTGAATGGAGGCCCGAACCCACGCACGTTGAAAAGTGCGGGGATGAGGTGTGGGTAGCGGAGAAATTCCAATCGAACCTGGAGATAGCTGGTTCTCTCCGAAATAGCTTTAGGGCTAGCCTCAAGATGAGAGTATTGGAGGTAGAGCACTGATTGGACTAGGGGCCCCCAACGGGTTACCGAATTCAGTCAAACTCCGAATGCCAAATACTTATTCTTGGGAGTCAGACTGCGAGTGATAAGATCCGTAGTCAAAAGGGAAACAGCCCAGACCACCAGCTAAGGTCCCAAAGTATACGTTAAGTGGAAAAGGATGTGGAGTTGCTTAGACAACCAGGATGTTGGCTCAGAAGCAGCCACCATTTAAAGAGTGCGTAATAGCTCACTGGTCGAGTGACTCCGCGCCGAAAATGTACCGGGGCTAAACGTATCACCGAAGCTGTGGATGGACACCGTAGGGTGTCCGTGGTAGGAGAGCGTTCTAAGGGCGTCGAAGCTAGACCGTAAGGACTGGTGGAGCGCTTAGAAGTGAGAATGCCGGTATGAGTAGCGAAAGAAGGGTGAGAATCCCTTCCACCGAATGCCCAAGGTTTCCTGAGGAAGGCTCGTCCGCTCAGGGTTAGTCGGGACCTAAGCCGAGGCCGAAAGGCGTAGGCGATGGATAACAGGTTGATATTCCTGTACCACCAATTTATCGTTTGAACGATGGGGGGACGCAGGAGGATAGGGTAAGCGCGCTGTTGGATATGCGCGTCTAAGCAGTTAGGCCGGAAACGAGGCAAATCCCGTTTCCATTAAGGCGGAGCTGTGATAGCGAGGGAAATTAAGTACCGAAGTTCCTGATTCCACACTGCCTAGAAAAGCCTCTAGTGAGATAAAGGGTGCCCGTACCGCAAACCGACACAGGTAGGCGAGGAGAGAATCCTAAGGTGTGCGAGAGAACTCTCGTTAAGGAACTCGGCAAAATGACCCCGTAACTTCGGGAGAAGGGGTGCTTTTTAGGGTGAATAGCCCGGAAAAGCCGCAGTGAATAGGCCCAGGCGACTGTTTAGCAAAAACACAGGTCTCTGCGAAGCCGCAAGGCGAAGTATAGGGGCTGACGCCTGCCCGGTGCTGGAAGGTTAAGGGGAGAGGTTAGCGTAAGCGAAGCTTTGAACCGAAGCCCCAGTAAACGGCGGCCGTAACTATAACGGTCCTAAGGTAGCGAAATTCCTTGTCGGGTAAGTTCCGACCCGCACGAAAGGCGTAACGATCTGGGCACTGTCTCAACGAGAGACTCGGTGAAATTATAGTACCTGTGAAGATGCAGGTTACCCGCGACAGGACGGAAAGACCCCGTGGAGCTTTACTGTAACCTGATATTGAATTTTGGTACAGCTTGTACAGGATAGGTAGGAGCCTTTGAAACCGGAGCGCTAGCTTCGGTGGAGGCATTGGTGGGATACTACCCTGGCTGTATTGAAATTCTAACCCGCGCCCCTTATCGGGGTGGGAGACAGTGTCAGGTGGACAGTTTGACTGGGGCGGTCGCCTCCTAAAGAGTAACGGAGGCGCCCAAAGGTTCCCTCAGAATGGTTGGAAATCATTCGTAGAGTGTAAAGGCACAAGGGAGCTTGACTGCGAGACCTACAAGTCGAGCAGGGACGAAAGTCGGGCTTAGTGATCCGGTGGTTCCGCATGGAAGGGCCATCGCTCAACGGATAAAAGCTACCCCGGGGATAACAGGCTTATCTCCCCCAAGAGTCCACATCGACGGGGAGGTTTGGCACCTCGATGTCGGCTCATCGCATCCTGGGGCTGTAGTCGGTCCCAAGGGTTGGGCTGTTCGCCCATTAAAGCGGTACGCGAGCTGGGTTCAGAACGTCGTGAGACAGTTCGGTCCCTATCCGTCGTGGGCGCAGGAAATTTGAGAGGAGCTGTCCTTAGTACGAGAGGACCGGGATGGACGCACCGCTGGTGTACCAGTTGTCTTGCCAAAGGCATAGCTGGGTAGCTACGTGCGGACGGGATAAGTGCTGAAAGCATCTAAGCATGAAGCCCCCCTCAAGATGAGATTTCCCATAGCGTAAGCTAGTAAGATCCCTGAAAGATGATCAGGTAGATAGGTTTGAGGTGGAAGCGTGGTGACACGTGGAGCTGACAAATACTAATCGATCGAGGACTTAACCATTCGTTTTAATTACATGCAAAACCCTTCTTATTATCTAGTTTTGAAGGAACAACGTTCCTTTATAGTCTGGTAATGATGGCGAAGAGGCCACACCCGTTCCCATTCCGAACACGGAAGTTAAGCTCTTCAGCGCCGATGGTAGTTGGGGGTCTCCCCCTGTGAGAGTAGGACATTGCCAGGCTGTTTCTTTTTTAGTTTCATTCAAATCGTCGCGGGGTGGAGCAGTCCGGTAGCTCGTCGGGCTCATAACCCGAAGGTCGCAGGTTCAAATCCTGTCCCCGCAATCATTTAAAAGACAACAGAGAACTTTCTCTGTTGTCTTTTTTGTTTCGACTATTAAAAGTGTCATTAAATCGGATTCAGGTCATATGATAAAAAAGAGATAGTGAATAAACAGTTGTTAAATGGAGAAAATAAAGTTAGAGTTAAAGATCCACAGGCAGCAATTTCTTCTAGAAGAAAAAAGAAACAAAAAAGCTCTTGCAATTGTGTAAAAATAATGTTAATATAATATTATAGTAAGAAATGAATAATGTCTGGCAGTGATGGCGAAGAGGCCACACCCGTTCCCATTCCGAACACGGAAGTTAAGCTCTTCAGCGCCGATGGTAGTTGGGGGTCTCCCCCTGTGAGAGTAGGACGTTGCCAGGCATATTTATTTTTTAGTTTCATTCAAATCGTCGCGGGGTGGAGCAGTCCGGTAGCTCGTCGGGCTCATAACCCGAAGGTCGCAGGTTCAAATCCTGTCCCCGCAATCAGTTAAAAAAACGAAACAATTGTTTCGTTTTTTTTTATGTCTAGAAAGATAGAAAAATTCGTTTCTAACTCAGTGCTATTCGTCGTCAAATCACATTTCCGGTTCATCCGTTGTTTCCTATAGCGAAAAAAGGTAAACTACAGGTATAAGGTTTATTACAGGTCGATGATAAAAGAAGGATATAAGGGTGAATGATAATATGCAGCAGTATGAGTTAGTTACTGAGAATGAAGATCAAACATTCGCTTTAGCGAAACAGATAGGTGAAAAGCTTAATGGTGGAGAGGTAATTGCGTTAGAAGGAGATTTGGGGGCTGGAAAGACGGCGTTTACGAAAGGCCTAGCCAAAGGTCTAGCCGTAACTCGGGTGGTCAACAGCCCTACCTTTACGATTATTAAGGAATACCAAGGGCGGATTCCCCTTTACCATATGGATGTTTATAGGGTAAGTGCGGAGGATGAAGATCTTGGTTTTGACGAATATTTTGAAGGTACAGGGGTTACGGTTGTGGAGTGGGCACATTTAATTAAAGAACAGCTTCCTGATGAACTGCTGACCATTAATATCTATCGGATTGGTGATACAAGCCGTAAATTTGTATTAGAAGCTAAGGGAGAACGATACCTTCAGTTATGTAAGGAGATTTGTTAATGAAAGTGTTAGCGTTAGATACATCAAATTTTATATTAGGTATCTCTTTAATAGAGGATGATAAGGTAATTGGCGAATATATCACGAATCTAAAGAAGAATCATTCATTACGTGTTATGCCGGCCATTGAGGGTTTATTGAAGGAATGTGATACTACTCCAGGAGAACTCGATAAAATTGTTGTAGCAAAAGGACCAGGATCCTATACGGGTGTAAGGATAGGTGTTACCATTGCTAAAACATTGGCTTGGACCCTAAAAATCCCCCTATCTGGCGTATCCAGCCTTGAAGCATTGGCTGCGAATGCTCGTTTTTTTGATGGGTATATTGCACCGTTGTTTGATGCAAGACGGGGCTTGATCTTTACAGGTCTTTATAAATTCACCAATAACAAATTAGAAACAATCATAGATGACTGCAACATTTTATCTGTAGATTGGGCTAAACGGTTAAAGTCTACGAATGAATCGATTTTATTCATTGGCCAAGATATCGCTTTGCATCAAGAAGCCATTATAGAGGGATTAGGAGAACAAGCCGTATTTGCCCCGCCCTCATTATTCAACCCAAGACCGAGTGAGCTGGCTTTATTGGGAAGGGATAAGGATGAAGAAGATATCCATCAATTTGTACCAAATTATGTCCGGATGGCTGAAGCAGAAGTTAAATGGCTGGAAACTCAGGCGAAAAAAAATGACCTTTGATGAGAAAATACTTGGTGAAAAGAGACCGGTTTCGATGAGTGATTCTTTAGTGTTTAGACTTATGAGAACAGAAGATATTGACCAAGTTTTAATCGTGGAAAGAGAGTCTTTTACACTTCCATGGAGCAGGGAAGCTTTTTATAATGAATTGAATACTAATCAATATGCTATTTACCTGGTTATTGAGGATGAAGGAAAGATTGTCGGGTATTGTGGGGCTTGGATTGTTTTAGATGAGGCGCACATTACCAATATAGCCATACTGCCAGAATACAGGGGGCAAAAGCTTGGCGAGGCTTTACTAGTTAAGATGATTGAAGTTGCATTAAGCAAGCAAGTAATCAAAATGACTTTAGAGGTTCGTGTAAGTAATATACCGGCACAATCCTTATATAAAAAACTCGGATTCCAAACTGGCGGAACCCGGAAGAATTATTATACGGATAACCAGGAAGATGCATATGTTATGTGGGTGAATTTATCGTGAAAAAAGATCAAATTATATTGGGAATTGAAACAAGCTGTGATGAAACGGCTGCAGCAATTATTAAGAACGGTACAGACATTCTAAGCAATGTCATTTCATCACAAATAGAAAGCCATAAGCGTTTTGGCGGTGTTGTTCCAGAGATTGCCTCAAGAATGCATGTTGAACAAATTACACTTGTCATAGAAGAAGCATTACTTCAAGCAGATGTTACCTATAAGGATATCGATGCAATTGCCGTTACAGAAGGACCAGGCCTTGTAGGCGCCCTTTTAATTGGTGTTAACGCAGCTAAAGCCGTGGCATTTGCTCATGGGATTCCGCTTGTAGGTGTTCACCATATAGCAGGTCATATCTATGCTAACCGATTAATACAGGAAATGAAGTTTCCAGCGTTGTCTCTCGTGGTTTCAGGGGGGCATACAGAACTTGTATTACTTAAAGAGCATGGTTCATTTAAGGTAATCGGTGAGACTCGTGATGATGCAGCAGGAGAAGCGTATGATAAGGTGGCTCGGACACTTAACTTCCCGTATCCAGGCGGTCCACATATTGATCGTCTTGCCCATGAGGGGAACCCTTCGATAAACCTTCCTAGAGCATGGCTGAATGGAAGCTATGACTTTAGCTTTAGCGGATTGAAATCTTCGGTTATTAATACTCTGCATAACGCGGAACAGCGTGGAGAAACGATAGAACCGGCAGATTTGGCAGCTAGCTTTCAAGCTAGTGTCATTGAAGTGCTTGTCACAAAAACCCTTAAGGCAGCTGAAGATTTCAACGTGAAGCAAGTTATGCTAGCAGGCGGAGTCGCGGCGAATAAGGGACTTCGTGCAGCTCTTACAGAAGCTTTTACCGTAGTTCCGGATATAGAGCTTGTGATTCCTCCATTATCTCTTTGTACAGATAATGCAGCGATGATTGGTGCAGCTGGAAGTATCCTGTTTGAAAAAGGCAAGCGATCAGATCTTGCTTTAAACGGTAATCCTGGTCTTGATATTGAAAATCTCTGAATAAATGCGTGAGATGCCGAATTTGGTATCTCACGTTCTTTCTGTGGGTAAAAGGAAAATATCTCACTATTCTGTGGATAAAGTTTTTTGATTATTAAAACAGATTGTGTATAACTCGGCTTATTGTGGATAAAACAGACGACTTCTGTGGATAATGTGGAAAACTCTAAGGAATGTGGGTAAATCAAGCTTTTGTTTGTGGGTAATTCTGTGGATATGTTGATGTGAAAAAATAAAAGTTATCCACAAAAATAAATTGAAGTGAAAGAAGATGAATACCAAATGAAAACAGGCTGCTTCAAGCCCGTCTATCGGGTCTTGAGGCAGCCTGTTCTTACCCTTCAAGTTCAGCCCATTCTTCTAGAAGTGTATCGACATCTGATTGTGCCTGATCGAGTTTCACTTGGATTTCAAGGACCTTTTCATGGTTTTGGAATATTTCAGGATCGCATAGTAGTTCATTGTAGGTTCTGATTTCTTCTTCTAGCTTCTCAGTAGCGATTTCTATTTCCTCAATTCTCCGCTTACGCTGTCGTTCCACTTTTTTTACTTCCTTATCCATTTGATAAGAAGTGGCGACTGGAGGTGTATCAGCCTTTATCGCGTGTTCTTTTCTTTCGAGCTCAATGAGTTCAGCTTGTTCCTGTTTCTTCTCTACGTAGTAATCATAATCACCAAGGAATTCTTCACTGCCGTTTTTACTAAGCTCAATGACCTTTGTGGCAATTCGATTGATAAAGTAACGGTCATGGGAAACGAAGAGGATCGTCCCAGGATAATCGATTAAGGCGTTTTCGAGCACCAGTTTACTATCAAGGTCTAGGTGATTGGTCGGTTCATCTAAAATTAACAGGTTGCCTTTTTCCATCATCATCTTAGCTAGTGCGAGGCGAGCCTTCTCGCCGCCGCTGAGGGATGAGACGTTCTTAAGGACATCATCACCGGAAAAAAGAAAATTGCCTAGAATGGTACGGATTTCTTTCTCGGGCTTCAGTGGATGTTCATCCCATAACTCATTTAACACACGCTTGTTTGAGATGAGATTAGCTTGTTCTTGATCGTAGTAGCTGATTTGGACGTTTGTGCCCATTTTAAATTGTCCTGAAAGCAATTCAAGCTTTCCAATCAACGTCTTTAATAAGGTTGATTTCCCAACCCCATTAGGACCAACAAGCGCTACACTGTCCCCTTTTGAAATATTGATGTTAATGTTTCGGGAAACATAATCTTGGTTGTAGCCAATGGCTGCTCCCTGAATAGCAAGCACATCGTTCCCGCTTTGTCTTTCGATTTGAAACGAAAAATTCGCTGATTTTTCATCACCACTTGGCCTGTCCAATACATCCATTTTTTCTAGTTGTTTACGCCGGCTTTGTGCCCGTTTGGTCGTTGAAGCTCTGGTAATATTACGTTGAACGAAGTCCTTCAGCTTATCAATCTCGTCCTGCTGCTTTTCAAATTGCTTTAAATCCCGTTCATAGTCGAGTTCTTTTAAGGCTAAGTAGGCACTATAGTTTCCATGGTACTTCCGCATTGAATGACGAGATATTTCATAGACCTGGTTAACGACTTTGTCCAGAAAATAACGATCATGAGAAACAATTAATACGGCACCAGGATAGCCCTGTAAATACTGTTCCAGCCAAGAAAGAGTATCGATATCAAGGTGATTGGTCGGTTCATCTAGAATAAGAATATCAGGTTTCTTTAAGAGTAATTTACCTAGTGCAAGCCTGGTTTTTTGACCACCGCTTAGCGTGGCAATCGGTGTAGATGGATCAAACGTAGAGAATTGCAGCCCATGAAGAACGGACCGGATATCTGCTTCATATTGGTACCCGCCCTGTTCAGCAAACTTGACTTGCAAGGCATCATATTCAGAAAGAATCTTTTTATAGAGTGTTTCATTTTCATAGGTCTCCGGCTTGGCCATCGTGACCTCTAGGTGCCGCAGCTGCTTTTCTTTAGCAATCAGCTCAGTAAAAACAGTCAGCATTTCATCCCATATGGATAATTCAGACTCTAAACCGGTATCCTGAGCCATATAGCCAATAGTCGTACCTTTAGGTTTAATGATCTCGCCGCCATCATGAGAAAGATGACCAGCAATAATTTTTAATAGTGTGGATTTCCCTGCACCATTTCTGCCGACAAGAGCCACTCGATCTCTATTTTGAACTTCGAGCTTCATATTTGATAAAATAAGCTCTGCCCCATAATATTTCGATAATTGGTTAACTTGTAATAGAATCATGTTTTTCACCTCTAAATTGCGTTATAGATAGTGTACCTTATTCAGGCAATATCCGCGAGGGTGAGTATCAATATGATTATGTGAAGGATGAAACAAAGTCATTACAAATGGTGAATTTTAGTGTATGATTTAGGAGAGGTGTTTTGAATGAAAGAGTTAACTCATTTTAATGAAGAAGGCAGGGCGAAAATGGTTGATATCAGCCAAAAGCCTGAAACTGTTCGTACAGCTGTTGCTCAGTCGAGCATATTGCTGAATGAAGAAATTTACGAAAAAATAACCAACAATAAAATGAAAAAGGGAGACGTACTTGCTGTTGCCCAGGTAGCGGGAATCATGGCTTGTAAGAATACGTCCAACATTATTCCTATGTGTCATCCCATTTCATTACAAGGTGTGAATATCTCTTTTAACTGGTTAAAAGAGGACGATAATCATCGTCTGCAGATTGAAGCAACGGCTAAGACAAAGGGAAGCACAGGTGTGGAAATGGAAGCGTTAACAGCTGTTTCAGCAGCTGCACTGACTGTTTATGATATGTGTAAGGCTGTGGATAAGGGTATGATCATAGGACCAACGTTTTTAGTTGAAAAAACCGGTGGTGTTTCCAGTCCCGACTACCAGAGGCAGATTAATCAAACCGAAGAATAGGATTCGGAAACATTTGTGAAAGCGGGGAAAATATATGAGCCCAGAACATTTGAAGATACCGCAGGCAACCGCCAAGAGATTACCCTTATACTATCGTTTTCTAAAAAACCTACATTCGTCAGGCAAACAGCGTGTTTCTTCAGCTGAACTCAGCGAAGCTGTTAAGGTAGATTCTGCCACGATACGCCGGGATTTTTCTTATTTTGGTGCACTTGGTAAAAAAGGCTACGGATATAACGTTAATTATCTTTTATCATTTTTCCGGAAAACACTGGATCAAGATGAGTTGACTAAAGTAGCCTTAATAGGTGTAGGTAACTTGGGTACAGCTTTTTTGAATTATAATTTCTTAAAGAATAATAACACGATTATTGAGTTAGCCTTTGATGTTGACGAAAGTAAGGTGGGCACGAGAATCTGTGACGTTCCGGTGTACCATATGGACGAGTTAGAAGAACAGTTAAATCAACGTGATATATCTGTCGCAATCTTAACTGTGCCATCACATGTGGCGCAAACCATTACGGATTACCTCGTTAAATCAAATGTTAAAGGGATTTTAAATTTTACTCCGGCACGCCTTACTGTACCGGCTGCCATAAGAGTTCACCACATTGATTTATCTATTGAACTGCAATCATTAATTTATTTCTTAAAGCATTACCCATCAGCCAATATTCAGGCCATCACCGATTAAATACAAAAACGCTGCCAGATTATAAGCAGCGTTTTTTGTTATTTCTTATTCTTTTTCTGGATAGATTTAATTTTTAAGTGCAGGAGCAGCATTCGAATGCCTGATCCTAAATCAAGTGTGGCCAACAATACAAGAAAATAGGCGAAGAAGCCCCATCCGGATCTAGAAACCGTTTGGATGGACATAAAGATAAATAACGCGCCTAAAGCCATATAAATAATGGCTAAAGTTAAAGGTGAAATTCGTTTCATAAAAACCCTCCGATGAAGTTTTGCACGTGCTCTGCGTCCTTCAGGAATTTTTCAATATCATCTTTGTAAATTTGAGTAATGACCACTAAGGAGTTCATGGACACGTGCGCAAAGATGGGGACTAAGATACGATTGGTTTTTACATATAAAAAGGCAAAAACAAATCCCATCGCAGTGTAGAGCAATAAATGAATAAATTCGCCGTGAGCGGCCCCAAATATTAATGAACTAATCAGAGCAGATAAGAAAAAGTTAAGTCGTTTGTGCAGGGATCCAAAAATAATTTTACGAAAAACGATTTCCTCAAGAATCGGTCCAATAACAGAACTAACAAATAAGACCAGAGGAACATTGAGAATTAAATTAATAATTGTCTGCGTATTCTCAGAACCTGCCTCAATGCCGATGGCTGTTTCAATCATTCCTGCTATGGATTGAGAAAATAACGCAAGAAAGATTCCGGCGAATCCCCAAAAAATAGAGGTAGGAACAGACGCTTGATGTTTTCGTAAATCACTATTATTTTTCACTTCTTTTCGTATTAAGAATAATGTTGCTATCAATCCTATAAGGAAGCTGATAACAATCCAATACGCGCCAGAAAGCTGTTGAAGCTCGGCATTTTTTTCGGCTCCTCTCCAGATCCCAAACATCATTAAAAGAGGAACACCAACGATACTCGATAACTGCATTGCAATATAAACAATAATAATGTACCAATATTCTCTCTTCAAACTCATAACTCCTTCGATGTTGCGGTAAAGGCAGCCTGCCGTAAACCCAACAAAATGAATCGCACTAGTGAGAGCCTAAGCTACCTTATAAAAGAGTATCAAAATAAACGACCAAACTCCACATAAAGGTTTCCAAAATGCAAAGGATTTAAAGATGGTGTAAGGTGTTTTCTTATTATAGTATTCCCAAGCACCTCAAGAAATTAATAGAAAAAAAAGAGATAAGATACTTGCAAATATGTCCCAATTTATTTAATATAGTAATTGTGTTAGCACTCACAGTAGATGAGTGCTAATAATTAAACACTAACCAGTAGAATTTGAGGAGGTCGTTTCACTTGTTAAAACCATTAGGTGATCGCGTAATTATTGAGCTAGTTGAATCAGAAGAAAAAACTGCCAGCGGTATCGTTTTACCGGATACTGCAAAAGAAAAGCCGCAAGAAGGAAAAATTGTAGCTGTAGGAACAGGCCGTGTTCTTGAAAATGGCGAGCGTGTTGCTTTAGAGGTTGCCCAAGGCGATCGGATTATCTTCTCTAAATATGCAGGTACAGAAGTGAAATATGACGGGTCAGACTACTTAATTCTTAGAGAAAGTGACATCTTAGCTGTTATTGGCTAATTGTCCTAAACATACTTAATAAACGAAAACTAATACAAAAATACTTTGGGAGGTTTTTATATATGGCTAAAGACATTAAATTCAGTGAAGACGCACGACGTTCCATGCTTCGCGGTGTAGATGCACTCGCTAATGCAGTAAAAGTGACACTTGGACCAAAAGGACGTAACGTCGTTCTTGAAAAGAAATTCGGTTCACCGCTTATTACGAATGATGGTGTGACAATCGCTAAAGAAATTGAATTAGAAGATGCATTCGAAAACATGGGTGCAAAATTGGTTGCTGAAGTAGCAAGCAAAACGAATGACATTGCTGGTGATGGTACAACAACAGCTACAGTTCTTGCACAAGCTATGATCCGTGAAGGCCTGAAAAACGTAACGGCTGGTGCGAACCCTATGGGCATTCGTAAAGGGATTGAAAAAGCTGTGAAAGTGGCTATTACTGAGTTACAAGCCATCTCTAAACCAATTGAAAACAAAGAGTCTATTGCGCAAGTTGCAGCGATCTCAGCTTCTGACGAAGAAGTGGGTCAATTAATCGCTGAAGCAATGGAACGCGTTGGTAATGACGGTGTTATCACGATTGAAGAATCTAAAGGTTTCATAACTGAACTAGATGTAGTAGAAGGTATGCAATTCGATCGTGGATATGCATCTGCTTACATGGTAACAAACCCAGATAAAATGGAAGCAGTTCTTGAAAATCCATATATCTTAATTACAGACAAAAAAATCTCTAGCATTCAAGAAATTCTTCCTGTACTTGAACAAGTTGTTCAACAAGGAAAATCTCTATTGCTGATTGCTGAAGACATCGAAGGCGAAGCACTATCAACACTTGTTGTGAACAAACTTCGCGGAACATTCAATGCAGTTGCTGTAAAAGCACCTGGATTCGGAGATCGTCGTAAAGCAATGCTAGAAGATATCGCTGCATTGACTGGCGGAGAAGTGATTTCTGAAGAAGTGGGTCTTGAACTGAAATCAGCAACACTAGCTTCACTAGGCCGTGCATCTAAAGTTGTTGTAACGAAAGAAAACACAACAATCGTTGAAGGTGCTGGAGATTCAGCACAAATTCAAGCACGTGTACACCAAATCCGTGTTCAATTAGAAGAAACAACTTCTGAATTCGACCGTGAAAAATTACAAGAACGTCTTGCTAAACTAGCAGGCGGAGTAGCTGTCATTAAAGTCGGAGCTGCTACTGAAACAGAACTAAAAGAACGCAAACTTCGCATTGAAGATGCGCTTAACTCTACTCGTGCAGCGGTTGAAGAAGGAATCGTAGCCGGTGGTGGTACAGCACTTCTTAATGTATACAACAAAATTGCTGAAATTACAGCAGAAGGCGACGAACAAACAGGAATCAACATCGTACTACGTGCGATCGAAGAGCCTGTACGTCAAATCGCTCACAATGCAGGACTAGAAGGTTCTGTCATCGTAGAGCGCCTAAAACACGAAGAAGTAGGCACAGGCTTCAACGCAGCTACTGGCGAGTGGGTAAACATGATCGACGCTGGTATCGTTGACCCTACTAAAGTAACACGCTCAGCGCTTCAAAACGCTGCATCTGTTGCTGCAATGTTCCTAACTACTGAAGCAGTAGTTGCAGACAAACCAGAAGAAAACCCAATGCCATCAATGCCTGATATGGGCGGCATGGGCGGCATGATGTAATCATCTCCCTAGAACCCTTTAGATTGGGTTTTGGAGTAAGATGAGAGTGTAATGCTAATATTGCGTTTAATAAAGGAGGCTTCTCATGAGTTCATTGAACTTGTGCGGAGCTTCTTTTTTATTTATTGGGGGATATGGAGATAGACATTAGACCTTGATATTGAAGGGCTTGTGGGTTATGTGGTTATTTTTATTCGTCTAAAAGTATAGGTTTCCGCTATAAAATCGCTTATTAAAACCCCGATTTAAGGCTGTTTTAGCCCGCAAAGTTTGGAAATTGGCTTGACGTTTTCGTAAAATTGAATATAGGGTAGAGTCGTATAAAGATTGTTCCGCAATCGGGCCAGGTTATGGCCAACAAAATATTAATAGAGGAATGAGACTATGGAAGTGCCTATGAGTTTAGACCAAGCAACTTATCATGTAGAAAAAACTAAACCACTGAAACTAAAAGAAGTAAATTTCAAGATTAAACCTAACATTAAAGAACAAAAAAGATTATTTAGAACATCGTTATATAAATTAACAATTATCGTAGAGGTAAATAATCAAGTGTATGAATTTGTAGGTTATAATCTCAATCACAAGCTGATTTCACAGCTAGAAAAAGACCCTTCAAGATTTCTAGTTGGAGCAGAGCCACCATTTTTAAGTGGAACTAACTGGCCGGATAGTGGAATATCTGAAGTCGTTGAGGCAAACAATGTACCTTTGGATTCCCTGATTATAACAGATGGAAAAAAGGTCATTGCTACAATTTATAATGATGAGATACCTATATTGATTAACTGGCTTGAAAATTTAATCAATTAAAATAAAAAGAAGAGAAAAGGGGATTTACTAAATGTATTTAAGCGATATTCACGTAGTGTGGTGATTTGATTCTATGGAAACAACTATTAAAACTAGCTGTGGATAGTGATGAATCTTTATTCTAGAAGATATAGGTACTGTAGAGTGAAGGTTGTAACACACAGATTAAGGAGGATAAATACTAGGCGTTCGTTATCTTGCATAGAATTAACTTAATGCAACAATCAATGCATTATATGGTCAGTGGATAATGGGAAGCGATTAGTACCTCACCGCCTCCCTGTTTTCAAGTACATAGTCGACTTAGAACAGTATTGATATGCCTTAACTCCTTGGCGAAGAGGCATGCTAAGTAACTTTATCTAAAATGATTAAAGACTCAATTAGATATCAACCTTTACAAAGGCTTTAATTCACGTAAAAATCCATCTACCTCATCATCTGATTGGAATTTATAAGCATATCCAAAGCAAATTGGTCCATTACCAGTGTGTTCTCTCTTGGGGAAGTTTAGGAAAGCTGTATTATGAATTAACCCGGTAGATTTTACTTGTAGATCTTTATTTTTTTCTACAATTTTTGGATTTAAAACTATAGTAATTTCTTTGTTTGGAAGTAAATAAACTATTTCATCGGTTACAATATTTTTAAATTCAATAGCTTTTGATGTTTCTTTTATCGTTTTAAAATTGTTTAAACCAAATGTATTTTGTATATTTCCCATATTACAATTCACCTCTTAATGTAATTATATACTAATTCTGTTAATAGGTATAAATTCATAATCCCGTTATGTAATAGAAAAAGGGACAAGAAGATTGATATTAGCCCATAGTGTGAACAGTAATACCTATAATTCGGTATAACTGAGATAGAGGATGTATAAAGACTTTTTTTCATGAGGAAACACATTCTTCATCATTTGTTCACGGATAAGACCGTCATACCACTGATTTATACATTGTGATGCCGGCATTTTTTTAATATAATTTAGGTAGTAGTAAACATATTCCTTTGGTATTTAGTTGCTATAGAAGATTCTTTAACTCTATCATCTCAATTTTATTAGAATTTAGCTGAGATCCTTTATCATGTATAAGTTTTGCTTAAAGTGAAAAGATGAGTATAATCATGATTAATAAAAGAGAGAAGTGGATATACATGGTTCAATCAATTAATACAAAAGTCGATTTAGTTATTGATGCAACCTCACATATGGGACTTCCTGATTACGGAAAAATTATGATTGGAAACAAGGGATTTGAATTTTTTAATAATCGTGATGCTCGGAAATTTATCCAAATTTCCTGGGAAGAAGTTGATAGTGTTATTGCTTCGATCATGTTCAAAGGGAAATGGATACCGCGTTATGCTATTAAAACGAAGCGAAACGGGACATATACATTTTCATCAAAAGATTCGAAAAAAGTTTTGCGAGCAGTTCGTGAATATGTTGAGCCGAATCGTATGGTTCAATCATTAAGTTTTTTTGATGTTATCAAACGCGGAATGAAGAATACATTTAAAAAGTGAATACACACAATAAAGACAAGTAGAAACTTGTCTCAGTTAGTAGACAAACGAGGTACGGAATGGTTTCATTCCGTACCTCGTTTGCATTTTGAACACATTTCATGGATGTTATCCTCCTGAATCTGTTCTAGGGTAGCACGTGTTGCCGTTCAAACGCTGGGTTTTAATTCAAGATTGAATATAGAGAGACGGTTGATTGGAGAGGAAGGCGTGAAGACTCCTGCGGGAATAGCGGGACAGGTGAGACCCCGCAAGAGCGTAAGCGATGAGGAGGCTCACCGCCCGCCCGCGGAAAGCGAAGCGCTTGGAACGGAAATCAACAGAACCATTTTTACAAACTAAAAAAAGAAGACTGTAGACAAACTTAATTTCATCGAGTTTGTCTACAGTCTAAGACAAGCTGGAACTTGTCTTTTTTTATTGGTACCGAACCAAATTTGTGAACTTTTATTGTCATTTTTTTTCACTGTACACATAATTTTTACCCGGTTTTTATGTTTTTTAACTGAAAATAATTCATTGAAAGTCGTTGCCTAGCGGGGATTCACAAGCATTCGTAGTCTATAATCTGCAATTGATAGAATAGTCCTTGTTATGAGTGGAGAGTCACATGAAAAAGTTAATTTTTGCATGGAAATGGATTATTTTATGTGCTATAATCTCTATGAAAGATGATTAAAGCGTTTGCAATATAATACTAAATATCCATCGCCATTATTTTTTACGTGTTACTGATTCGATCAGGCATGAGTGAAGAGTATTGATAGATGAAGAAAAAGGGTGCATTCTATACCTATATCTTCATTATCAACTTTTTATTCATGCCTTTTTTGGCGCTTGTGGAAACGCTTTCGGGTCGATGGGTAATACCTTAAGGAATAACTGGACGTGTATCACCGGTTTAATTATTACTATATTAATAGGAGGTAAAAAGATGGTAGGGATTATCATTGCTAGTCACGGCGAATTTGCCAATGGTATCTTGCAATCCGGGGAGATGATCTTTGGAGTACAAGAAAATGTAAAAGCTGTTACATTGATGCCGAGCGAAGGACCTGATGGTGTAAAAGCAAAAATAACTGAAGCAATCTCCTCTTTCGACAACCAAGACGAAGTATTATTCTTAGTCGATCTTTGGGGTGGTACTCCTTTCAACCAAGCCAACAGCTTGTTTGAAGAACATCAAGACACATGGGCAATTGTTGCCGGAATGAACTTACCTATGTTAATTGAAGCCTTTGCATCGCGCTTTTCCATGAACACAGCGCATGAAATTGCCGCGCAAATTTTAGGAACAGCTAAAGAAGGAGTTAAAGTAAAACCTGAAGAGTTAGAACCAGCGGTATCAGTTGCATCTGAAGATCAACGATCAACGGCAGGTGTCCCGGGTACATTCGAATATGTGTTAGCACGCATTGACTCTCGCTTGCTTCATGGACAGGTAGCGACAGCTTGGACAAAATCGACGCAGCCAACTCGTATTATCGTTGTATCTGACACAGTAGCTAAGGATGAGCTTCGTAAGAAATTGATTCAACAAGCTGCCCCGCCCGGTGTAAGGGCACACGTTGTTCCGGTCAAAAAAATGATTGAACTTGCAAAAGATGATCAACACTTCGGCAGCGAGCGCGCATTGCTGCTTTTTGAAAACCCGCAAGATGCACTAAAAGCAGTTGAAGGCGGCGTTCCATTGGAGACGATTAATGTCGGTTCTATGGCACACTCGCTTGGTAAAGTACAACCGAATAAGGTATTGGCATTTAGTCAAGATGATATTGATACGTTTGCAAGACTAAAAGAGCTTGGTTTGAAATTTGATGTACGTAAAGTTCCGAACGATTCAAAAGGCAATATGGCTGAAATTATTAAAAAGGCGCAAGAGGAGTTAAACAAACAAAAACAATCATGATTATCATGAAAAAAAGGGAGGATAAATCATCATGGATTTGACGATTATTCAAATCATATTAGTCGTTCTCGTTGCATTTTTGGCTGGTGTAGAAGGTATTCTGGATGAATTCCACTTCCATCAACCAATCATTGCATGTACGTTAATCGGCTTAGCTACAGGACAAGTTGTACCTTGTCTTATCTTAGGCGGTACGCTTCAAATGATCGCTTTAGGCTGGGCGAATATTGGAGCTGCCGTAGCACCGGATGCTGCGTTGGCAGCTGTTGCATCTGCCATTATTTTAGTTTTAAGCGGACAAGGTCAAGATGGTGTATCTTCTGCAATCGCGATTGCTGTTCCACTTGCAGTTGCAGGTTTATTGTTAACGATCATCTGCCGTACGATAGCAACAGCATTTGTTCACTTTATGGATGCTGCGGCTCAGGATGGAAACATTAGAAAAGTTGAATTTTGGCACATCATGGCAATCTGTTTGCAAGGGCTGCGTATAGCAATTCCAGCTGCCTTAATTGTAGCAATTGGCGCTGGCCCAGTTAGAAACCTGCTTGAATCTATGCCAATGTGGTTGACAGACGGTTTAGCAATCGGCGGCGGAATGGTTGTAGCCGTTGGTTATGCCATGGTTATTAATATGATGGCAACAAAAGAAGTATGGCCGTTCTTTGCCATTGGGTTCGTATTAGCGACTGTTTCACAAATCACACTTATCGGTCTAGGTGCGATCGGTGTGGCTATTGCACTTATCTATCTAGCACTTTCTAAACAAGGCGGTTCAGGCGGAGGCAATGGCGGTAACGGTAATACAGGTGATCCGATAGGCGACATTATTGATAGTTACTAAGAAAATGAAGGAGGACGGAAAAATGGAACAAGAATTAAGATTATCAAAAAAAGATCGTATTTCTGTTTGGTGGCGTTCAACTTTCATTCAAGGTTCTTGGAACTATGAACGGATGCAAAACGGCGGTTGGGCATACGCAATGATTCCAGCCATTAAGAAATTATATAAAACAAAAGAAGATCGTTCGGCTGCACTAAAACGCCACTTAGAGTTCTTTAATACGCATCCATATGTAGCTTCACCTATATTGGGTGTAACGTTGGCGCTTGAAGAAGAACGAGCAAATGGCGCGCCTGTTGATGACGTAGCGATACAAGGGGTTAAAGTCGGAATGATGGGACCTTTAGCAGGTATCGGGGATCCAGTTTTCTGGTTTACAATTAAGCCGATTCTTGGTGCGTTAGCAGCTTCCCTTGCTATGACTGGTAATATCCTAGGTCCTATTCTTTACTTTGTTTTATGGAATCTGCTTCGGATGGGATTCACATGGTATACGCAGGAATTCGGTTACAAAGCTGGATCTAAGATCACGGAAGATTTATCTGGCGGGCTGCTTCGAGATATTACCAAAGGAGCATCCATACTCGGTATGTTTATCCTTGGGGCATTAGTTAACCGTTGGGTATCTGTAAGTTTTACTCCAACCGTTTCTAAAGTTCAACTTGATGACGGCGCTTTTATCGAGTGGGATAAACTTCCGGCAGGTGCGGAAGGGATTAAATCGGCGCTGGAACAACAAGCTTCCGGGCTTTCATTGACCGCTGAGAAAGTAACCACTTTACAAAGTAACTTGGATAGTTTAATTCCTGGATTAGCAGGATTACTATTAACACTTTTCTGCATGTGGCTGCTTAAGAAGAAAGTATCTCCTATCGTTATGATTCTTGGGTTATTCGTAGTAGGTATTGTATTCCACTTAGTACACTTGATGTAACTAGTCATTCTCGAATAAATATAAAGCACCTTCTAGCATGAGCTTATGTTAAGAAGGTGCTTTTCATATGCATGGTACTAGACAAATAGATTTTAGGAGGAAGCTATGCTTACTATTGGTTACATAGGAAATGGAAAAAGCACGAACAGATATCATCTTCCGTTCGTCTTGCAAAGAGAGAATATAAAGGTTAAAACCATCTATCAAAGAAATCCTGATCATGAAGACTGGGACCGGATTGAAGGGGTCCATTATACTTCTGTTTTAGATGAATTATTAACTGATAAGGATATTCAGCTGATTGTGGTTTGTACTAAACATGACAGTCATCTTGAATACGCAAAATTTGTATTAGAACACAATAAACACTGCTTGGTTGAAAAGCCTTTTATGGAAACGTCCAAGGAGGCGAAAGAAATATTCGCACTGGCAAAAGAGAAAGGACTAATCGTTCAAGCGTATCAAAACCGGCGCTTTGACAGCGATTTTTTAACGGTTCAGAAGGTTATTGAAGAAGGGAAATTAGGGGACTTGCTGGAAGTGGAAATGCATTATGACTATTATCGTTCTGAAGTACCAGAGTCCGTTCATTCCTCTGATCCTGCTTTGTCCTTTTTATACGGACATGGCTGTCATACACTGGATCAGGTAATCAGCTATTTCGGAAAACCGGAACATATTCATTACGATGTAAGACAATTACTAGGACAAGGAAGAATGAATGATTACTTCGATTTGGACCTATATTATGGCACGTTAAAAGTATCAGTGAAATCCAGTTATTTTAGACTCAAAGAAAGACCAAGCTTCGTCGTTCATGGCAAAAAGGGATGCTTTGTGAAAGAAACTAAAGACCGCCAGGAAGAACATTTAAAGTTATTTTACATGCCTAATAACAAAGACTTTGGTATCGATACGATTAAACAGTATGGTGTACTGACCTATATTGATGAAGAAGGAAACATA
The DNA here is from genome assembly GCF_038002765.1 of Peribacillus sp. FSL H8-0477. Classification (NCBI taxonomy): domain Bacteria; kingdom Bacillati; phylum Bacillota; class Bacilli; order Caryophanales; family Bacillaceae; genus Peribacillus; species Peribacillus sp. FSL H8-0477. The sequence goes on from NZ_JBBODE010000002.1 coordinate 243,090, forward strand.
CACGAAGAGAAAGTGAAATCGGTAAATGGAGACTATGGAAGAGTATACGATGATTTATATGAGTCTATCGTCAACGGGAAAGCTAAAACCATTACAGACGAACAGATCCTGCTGCAAATGGAGATATTGGAAACCGGAGTTAGAGATTTAAAGTGAAATGAATAATGTTCTTAGCAACTAAGGCCGTTCATGTGAAGAAAAACCATCTCCTAAAATTCAGGAGATGGTTTTTTTATATGATTATTCCTTTGAATCACGGAATAATCTCAAATATCGTCCCTTGGTTAAAGTCAGTCACCTTCATAGATCCATAAACCCCTAAATAGAGTTTAGTTTGATCTAGATTCGTTCCTAAACTAACGTAATAAGCTGATTGATTCCCAAAATGGTAATCGGTTTGAATCACGCTGAAATCATTTGGTCTACCATCTGTTCTTAGCCGAGTATAAGCTAGTACCCCTTTGGCTGGGGATTTAGTTTCTTCCTTCCGGGAAAGGTCGGTAAACACAACGCTTCCGGTTAATGCTGGGATGTTATTCCCCATGTAAGCTTGCACGCCTGTAAGTGCAGTTCCTTGAAATTTATCGGTTCGTGGATCTTTATGATAGTAGCTGGTTACTGGTTGAAGACGTGTTACTGAATCGCGTACTGCTTCCTCATAATAAGCCATTGTTTTCTCAGTTAAGGCCGGATTTGCGGTACAGTCCTTGATAATCTGAGTAGGGAAAATACCTTCCCATGATCGCCAGCCAAAGTTAACCAAACCTTCTTGGTTAGTTTCAGCTTGCATTAAATAAGCTTGGACAAGCTGGGTAACCGGTAGGGGGTTATTCTGATTGAATGAAAAAATGGACTCTACCAAATCCTGTCCGACGTTTCCTACATATTTAATGTATTGATTATGAAATTTTTGAAATGAAATGCCCGGTATATTTCGAACCCCTTTGGCAACCACTGAGAGTGTTTCCTGAATAGGGACGGGAAGTTCATGAAAGCGTGTGACTACGGGTGGGTTCTGGATAAGTGTGTGTTTACCTACATCAATTTCGACTATTTTACCGGCGATTTCCATGTCATTTTGGCTTAAATTGAATGGATCATAGCCTGATCCGCCATCCCCCGTAGTTAAAACGAGTTTTCCTGTTTCAGGTGAAAAATTCAAGCTATTGAACCCATTATGATTCGAAAAGGGTCTTCTTATGTTTAGTAATGTCCGGCGCTTTTGAGGTTGCCCACTCGATGGTAAAGTCCATTCTTCCACAGTATCGATATGATCATATTGAGTGTCTCTATCTTTCCATGTAAGGTTTAACGTTTTTGGATCACACGGGTCCGGCGAAAAAGACTCAGAAAGAGCACCTGGACCTTGTGTTCCAGCTGATGAATAATGAAGATAAAACAGACCGTTATTATAAAATCCAGGATGAAATGCCAGCCCCAGCAATCCTCGTTCATCATACCCACCAGAAGTACCTAGTTTCACAATCCGAGTACGAATATCTAAAAAGATCCGTACACTTCCATCTCTTATGTAAAAAATCTCTCCTACCTGAGTTGCAATAAATAATGTTTCTTTGGAGTCACCAGGAAGTATCGCTGTTTTCAAAACGGTCGGTAAATTTACCTTGCTGACAATAGGCTGTAAGCTAACCTTAACTTTTATCAACAAACTTCACGCTCCTTTTATACTCTTTTAAAAGAATATGAGGAGAACAGTATTATTAATACAGGAGTTGGTAAACCAATAGGGATTTTTCTATAAAACAGTGAATAGCATAAGGGTAGCAGCTTACTAGTTGCCGGGGGTGGGATGCGTGATAAATGTAGTCGTACAGTATTGGCAGGACCCTTTCGTTGAAATCAAACATGACATTAAGGAGTTGTCACCTACTACAAAACTGATATTTACAGCGGTACTAAGTTCTTTTGCAGCTATACTTCAGTCAGCAGGAGCATATGCGCCAGGTATCGGTTTTATTGTAAGTGCCATGACGACTTTACCAATATTCTTAGCAACAATTGTATCCATCAGGCACGGTTTCCTTTCTTATTGTGTTACGTTTCTCCTTTTAATGATTATCCAGCCCAGTGAACTCCTTATTTTCTCCTTTACAACCGGGGTTCTTGGACTAGTCCTTGGTGTTTCCTTCTATACGTCGCAAACACGATTTTGGGTTGTTTCTTTGGGGGGAGCGGCCTTATTTATAGGCATTATAATGCTTCTATTTATTTTCGGCTTTCCAGTATTAGGACCAGGTTTTGGTACTTCTCTTCAGTATCGTCCTTTATTGCTGATCGTGATGTTCAGTATGTTGTATGCATGGATAGCCGCAGAAGCTTGTTCGTTTACATGGAAACGATTGGCTCACAGGTTTAGATCTTATGAATAGAGAGAAACTATTCCTAACAACCTTCAGGTCATATAGGACCATGACAAAGAATAGGAATGTATACATGTTATTTTTGTGTATGGTACTATTGCATTAAAAAGGTAATTTAATCTATATTTATGTAATAATGGATAATATATAAAGGGGTTAGTGATTGTATATCAAAATGAACGAAGTTATTTCATCCTAGATAAGAAGATTATCATGAAAAAAAATTTATGGGGAGGAGCATATGCTCTTCCTTTTTGAGATGGAAATTCTTCAGAGAGAAGGTAAAACGGTGAAAGAAAATCTAATACATATGAGAGATAAACTAAATGATATTAGTCGACGTAATCGCTCCATTAGATTGTTGAAAATTTATAATAAGTGGAGTTTTGACTTAACGGAAATAGATAAGGTATCTGATAAAAACGTTTCTGAATCTATAGTTAGGAAGATAGTTAGGCAATCAAAAGATGAGATTACGCTATTAAAGCCGATTTTGGATAATGAAGACTCCTTGGCTATTTCAAAAAAATTAACGGATCTAACAAGAAATATAAAAATGATTGAAGAAGAATCAGGTGTTCATGACTTTTATTTAGGTTATCCGTTTATAGCAGGAAGCCTCTCTGACGGCACTTTTTATCAAGCTCCACTTTTCTTATATCCAATACGATTAGAAAAAAGCAAGGTAAATACACACAAATGGATGATTCGAGTGGAAGAAGCAGGTCCACAAATTAATCGAACTTTATTTTTGGCTTTTAAGAAATTAAATAATGTTGAGTTCACTGAAGAATTTTTTGAAGAAGCAGCTGAAATTGCTAAAACAGATGATATAGAAGTATGGCATTCCTTCTTTAAAAAACAAGAAATGGATCTATCATTTTCTAGGAATGGAATAACAAAAATAAAAGAGTATAAAAAGGATGAAATTCCTGAGTTAAACGGTAACACAATGTTAGAACATGCGATTATTGGGAGTTTTCCACAAGGTAGTTCTTCACTTGTTAAAGATTATGATGAACTAATAGAGCTTTCTAAGGAATCTAATTTATCGTTAGTAAGTGAATTGATCGATCCCCAAGAGAGTGAGTCATCAGAAGATATAGAAATAGAAAGTAATCTTATTCGTGATGATCTGGACATTCTTAATCTCCTAGATACTGACGGGTCACAAGAAGAAATATTAAAAGAAGCAAGATATAAAAAAGGAATTGTTGTTCATGGACCTCCAGGAACGGGAAAATCACAAGTCATTGTAAATTTAATTACAGATGCTATTAGTAGAGAAAAGAAAGTATTGGTGGTCTGTCAAAAAAGAGCAGCTCTTGATGTAGTATATCAACGTCTAGACGGGTTAAAGCTAACAAACCATATTGCATTAGTTCATGACGAAAAAAATGATCGGAAACTTTTGTACAATAAAATTGGTAGTCTAATTGAAAATAATAAAATTTTGTTTGAACAGTCTCTCCAAGAATTAAGATCCACGTCTAAAAGGATGGCTACCCATGAAAACTTGTTAAATGATATTGCGAAAGGACTTTATGAAAATCAAGATTTTGGATATCGTTTATATGATTTATATGGGAAAGCAACATCTTTAGATAACGTGACTCACATGCTAAATTTAAAACCTATCTTAAGTGAGTTACATAAAGATGTTTTAGATGATATAGGAGAAAAAATATACAGTTATGCAGAATGGTATGAAAGATTTGGCAGTGAGGACTATGAATTAAAAAACCGTAAATCCTTTGCGCAGTTTTCTATGAAGGATAAAATAGAATTGGAAGAATTACTTAATCATTTAATTAAGAAGGCAAAGGTCTCTGCTGAGTATTTGAATTCATTAGATTATAAAAAGATTACCCCTGCATACACATGGTTGATGGAAAATAAGTTAGAAAAAATATATCCTGACCTAGAAGATGATAGTAAAAAAACGCTACAAGGATTAAGGATTTGGTGGTGGACTTCCTTCTCTGGAAAATCGATAATCGAAGAATTGTTGGACGGGGAAAAGTTTCAAGGAACGAATTCCACAGAGTGGATTAAACTAAAACAATCACTTATTGTGATGAATAATTTGGGTAAGGAAACGAGAAAAATGTCAGATGAATTCAATCATTTAAAAAAATATTTTGATGAAAAAATGATTGAAAATTTTCAAAGTAGAATTGCGAATGGGGATATACCATTACAAGAATTAGATAAAATTGCAGAATATATTTATCAAGATTTCGAAGATTTACAACAAATGGATATGTATTTGGAAGAATGTTCGACGGTGACGAAAAAAATAATTCAAGAACTCATAACCAAAATTCCTGTCTCTGAACAAGGCTTATCAGATTATTGGGTTCAATTATTTAAGAATGCTGCTTATATTCATTGGATAGATGAGACGGAAAGTAAATATCCAGAGGTAAAGAAGATATCAACAACTGAATTTTCAAGGATAAGAGAAAACTTCGCCAAACTAATTGTACAAAAAAGAACGATTGCCAATGAATATTTAATTAATCAATTAACACAATCAGTAGACATAGTTCAGAAAAGATATCCAAAAGATTTAAGAGACCTTAAACATCAGGTAGGAAAAAAAAGAATGATCTGGCCTTTGAGAAAATTGGTCAATCAATTTGCTGATAAAGGATTGATTGAACTTATGCCCGTTTGGTTAGCATCACCTGAAACGGTTTCTGCTATTTTTCCTTTAAAAGAGGATTTATTTGATCTTGTCATTTTTGATGAAGCTTCACAATGCACAGTAGAGAGTGGTATTCCTGCAGTTTATAGAGCGAAACAATTAATTGTTGCAGGAGATGAAAAACAATTACCACCATTTACGATGTTTCAGTCTACATATGTAAATGATGAGGATGAAGAGGCTTATGATACAGATGAATCACAAAGTTTATTAAATTTAGCGAAAAGAAGGTTTCCAGAAAAAATTCTTCAATGGCATTATCGTTCAAAATATGAGGAGTTAATTAATTTTTCTAACCATGCCTTTTATAATGGACAAATACAAATTGCCCCAAATGTTGAACCGTTAAAGAATCCACCTTCAATTACGTGGAATAAGGTTGACGGTAGATGGATTAATCAATCAAATGAAGTAGAAGCACAAGAAATTTATAGCATTTTAAAAGATATTTTGATAAAACAACCAGATAAAACGGTCGGTATCATTACTTTTAATGCTAAACAACAAACAAAAATAGTAGACACGATTGAAAAATCAGCAGCAACTGATCAAGTATTCAATGTTGCATACAATCAAGTAATGGGGAAAGAACTTGATGAAAGAGTGTTTGTTAAAAATATTGAAAATGTTCAAGGGGATGAAAGAGATATAATTATTTTTTCTATAGGATATGCTAAGAATGAAGAAGGGAAAATCTTTAATCGTTTTGGCATGTTAAACCAAGTGGGTGGAGAAAACAGATTAAATGTAGCTGTATCAAGAGCGAAAGAAGGAATCGTGGTTGTATCGAGTATCGAGCCAGAAGAATTGAATGTTACTAATACAGCGCAAGTTGGTCCTAAACTCCTTAAATCCTATTTAAAATATGTAAGAGCAGTTTCAAAAAATAATAAAGAACAAATCCAGGCAGTTTTCAATGAGATTAATGAAAATGTGAGCACAAATGTTAAAGAACAGGGACTACATTTCGATTCCCCATTTGAAGAACAAGTATATAAACAAATAAAAAATTTAGGTTATGAAGTTGCTACACAAGTTGGAACGTCAGGTTACAGAATTGATTTGGCCATTGTTCATCCATCGGACTCTTCTAGATATATTTTGGGTATTGAATGTGATGGAGCCATGTATCATAGTTCAGCTAATGCAAAAGAACGAGATATATATCGCCAGAGGTACCTAGAGAATCGAGGTTGGGCAATTGAAAGAATATGGAGTAGAAACTGGTGGAAAACTCCTGGAAAGGAAATAGAGAGAATTGATCAAAGGATTAGAGAACTTTTAAGAAGTGAAGAGTTAAGTATGAAAATTCATTCCCACCATTAACTCTCAAGAAAGGATACTTCCTCGTTCGAGAGAAACTCGAATTTGTATAAAAATCCTCTCCATTTTGCATATTAAAAAGAGCATAACTATTGGAGGGGACAGGTATGAAAAAACGTATTCAAATGGCGAGAATAGGGGTATTGACACTGATACTTTGCATGTTTAGTATTCAAGCACACGCACAGGTAGGTCAGGAAGAAAAAGCGTATTATGATAATTATAAAAGTATCTTGCAAATCATGAAAAGAGGGATGGAGGCAGCGCCTAAAACTGGTGATCCGAGTCTTGATTTCCTATATGAAATGATTCCGCATCACGAAGCTGCTGTATCGATGTCTGAAAATATCCTGAAATATGGTCATAATGAACAGGTCAAGCAACTAGCTGCAAACATTATAAGAGACCAGCTTGCAGGTATTGGGAAACTGGAAGCTCTTAAAGAAAAACTAATTAAAAATCCGCAAATAAATAAACAAGCCGAGGAAGCTTACTTAAAAACGTATACTAACATCTACCAAACGATGATTACGGCCATGCAAGATGCTAAACTAACAGGGAATATTGATAAAGATTTCCTCGAAGAAATGATTCCACATCATGAAGGTGCAATCAAAATGTCTCAAAATATAATGAAGTATACGCAAAATACGGAACTGAAAACCATCCTGCAAAATATTATCACTACTCAACAAAAACAGCTTGCTGAAATGAAAAATCTGTTAAAGACGATATAATTAAATGGAAACTAAAAGAAGATCAAATGGACCTAATGACTATGGGAATAGTTAAGGTCTATTTGTCGTTTTTGTTTTTAACATATAATGATTGACTCGTACCCCTATCCCATATAGACTGAAAACGGTTATCAATTAAAAGAATGAGGATTCAACTATGAGTAATTACTTCGAGACGAAACAAGTGAAAATTAGTTATGAAGATAAAGTGATTGTACCGAATTTAAATATAACGATACCGCAGGGAAAGATTACGGCTCTTGTGGGTGCGAATGGTTCTGGGAAGTCAACGATTTTAAAAACACTCGCCCGTATTATGCAGCCACAAAGCGGGGATGTCTATATTGATGGACAAGCCATTCAGAAACTTCCGACGAAGGAAGTAGCTAAGAAACTGTCTATTCTTCCTCAAAACCCGGTTGCCCCTGACGGTTTGTCTGTCAGTGAATTAGTGGCATACGGTCGATACCCACATCAAAAGGCGTTTAGTTCTACGACTAAATCAGATTATGAAATCATCCAATGGGCCATTGAATCGACTGGTTTGACAGCATTGCAGGATGAATTGGTTGATGAGCTATCAGGTGGACAACGTCAACGTGCTTGGATTGCGATGGCATTGGCTCAAAAAACAGGAATTCTGTTATTAGATGAACCAACGACTTTTTTAGATATGGGACATCAGCTGGAAGTGTTGAAGTTGCTTCGGAAACTTAATAAGGAAGAGAAGAGCACAATTGTGATGGTTGTTCATGATCTGAATCACGCCACACGTTTTGCGGATCATTTAGTGTGCATTAAAGAAGGGGAAGTCATGCATGAAGGAACTCCGCATGAAGTATTAAATGACAAGATGTTAAAAGAAGTATTCCATATAGAGGCAACGATTTTAATTGAACCGAAGTCAAATGTGCCTATATGTATCCCAATGGATACGTTATATGGGGATCAGCGATGATGCGTAAGGAAAAATTACTTTGCGATATCCGCAGCGGTCGCTTTTATCTGATATCGGTAGTGTCCATCCTTATCTTAGGTCTTAGTATGTTTGCAGCTATTTCAATAGGTGCTAAACAGCTTTCGCTCTCAATAGTATGGGAGGCACTTTGGCACTTTGACAAAACGAATATCGAACATCAAATTTTACATTCAATCCGATTCCCGCGTGTTTTTGCAGCGGCATTAGTTGGAGCAGCTTTTGCAGTTGCCGGGACATTGATGCAGGGAGTGACGAGGAATCCTTTAGCGGATGCTGGAGTGTTAGGGATTAATGCAGGAGCTACATTTGTTGTGGCACTGTCTTTTGTTTTTTTACCCAATCTTTCATTTTCTACATTGATGATCTTGTCATTCTTGGGTGCAGCTTGTACAACCATTTTCATCTTCGGGTTAGGAGCAAGCTCGCCTGGAGGATTAACGCCGCTGAAACTAACGTTAGCTGGCACAGTTGTTGCTTCGCTGCTGCATTCGTTTACATCTGGTGTTGCGATTTACTTTGACCTTAGTCAAGATTTAGCGTTTTGGTATGCTGGAGGTGTAGCTGGTGTGGAATGGCCGCAGCTTAAGATTGTGGCTCCGATTATCCTCTTCGTGGTGATAATGGCTTGTCTGCTAGGACGGCCTATTTCTTTAATGGCAATGGGTGAAGAAATTGCGGTTAACTTGGGGATACAGACGCAAAAAATCCGGATAATTGCTATGATTTTTGCGGTTATATTAGCCGGTGTATCCGTAGCAGCCGTTGGCTCAATTGCCTTTGTCGGATTAGTCATTCCCCATATCACAAGGAAGCTGGTCGGCGTAGATTATCGCTTTGTTATTCCATTGTCAGCCATATTAGGTGCCGTTTTACTGGTAGTGGCAGACCTTGGTGCAAGAACGATGGATCCGCCAAAAGAATTGGCAATCGGAGTGATTGTTGCCATGATAGGTGTACCGTTCTTTTTATTTGTGGCACGGAAGGAAAAGAGAAGTTTATGAATATCACCAGGAAGAGACGAAAGAAATGTCTTCAAGTTGGGTTTGCCCTATCTATCCTGATCTTAACGATCATAGCTCTTGGATTAAATACAGGATCGTTGAAGATCGCACCGCTTGATGTTGTCAAAACGATCCTTGGTTTCGGTACGCCGATGTATGAGTTGGTCTTATTCGAATACCGGATGCCTCGTATCATCATTACCATTTTGGCTGGAATGGGTCTGGGGATATCAGGTGCCATTTTCCAAGGGATTACTCGGAATCCCTTGGCTGATCCTGGTGTTTTAGGGATTCATGCAGGGGCGAGCCTAGGATTAATTGTTTATGTTACATACTTCACATCATTGAATACGACTCCTGCATTACTAATCCCGCTATTCACCTTTATGGGAGGATGTCTGGCTGCAGGTCTCATTTTCTTATTAGCGAGTGAAAAAGGAAAGGGGTTGCTCCCCACAAGACTTTTACTAGTCGGAATTGCCATTGCAGCAGGGTTTAATGCCATAAGTTTGTATTTATCTCTGCAGCTAGATGAAAAAACGTATTCATTTACGGCGAGTTGGCTGCTGGGTAATGTGTGGGGCAGGGATTGGATCAATGTGTATGCACTACTTCCATGGATGTTGATTTTGATTCCAATTGCCTTCATGAAGGCAAAACCATTAAATAGCTTCGCATTGGGGGATACGATCGCAACCGGGATTGGCACGCGAGTAAACAAAGAACGGATTCAGCTGCTATGTATTGCCATAGCTTTATCATGCGCAAGTGTCTCGATGGTTGGCGGAATCGGTTTTATTGGACTGGTCGCTCCCCATATTGCCCGACGTTTAGTAGGTCCGATGCATCAATATGTATTACCGATTTCTGCGTTGACGGGCGTCGTCATTCTTGTTTTTGCCGATACTATCGCGAGATCTCTTTTTGAACCCAATGCCATACCGGCAGGAGTTGTAGTCGCAGCAGTAGGTGCGCCTTATTTTCTATATCTATTATTTAGAGCAAAGTAATCTAGAATTGGATTTGTCGTTTGAACGGTTACTCTGTATAATCCATAAGGACAATCTATTTTGATGAATTTTTTTGAGAGCAGGAGATCAGCATGAGAAAACTTCTAGTTTTATTGATGAGCACATTCCTTTTCATCTTGGCAGCATGCGGGAATGAAGAAGGGCAAGACAAGAAAGTAAACGAAAATAAAGATTCAAAGGCTTCTTCAGATAGTAAAGTTGAAGAGTATGATAAAAAGGTAGCATCCATTTCTATTTTCTTAACGGGAGATTTAATGGCATTGGGAATCACCCCTGATGGAACAACGACAAGTGATTACTTGCCGCTTGATGAAGAACGTTTTTCCAAAACGGAATATTTAGGATTTACAAAAGAACCTGATATGGAAGCATTAATTGCGATGCAGCCCGATGAAATTTTCATTGATACAGAATTCGCTGGCAAGCATGGTTTAGAGAAATATGAGGCAATTGCCCCGACAAATGTCATTAACCTGGATGAAGGCCGTTGGAAAGACCACTTACATGATATAGCTGACATCGTGGATCGTGAAAAAACTGCCGAACAATTCATTAAAGACTATGAAGCTAAGGCGGAAGAAGTATCTACGCTGGCAAAAGAAAAGCTTGGTGAGGGTACAGTAATGGCGGTACGTATATCACCAAAAGGGCTGCGTGTATATGGAATGGAACGTCCATTAGGTCCGATTTTGTTTGAAGATGTAGGTTTCAAACCAGCAGCTGGTGTGGAGGCAATTGAGGAGAACTGGGAGAATATCTCAAAAGAGGTGTTACCAGACTTCGATGCTGACACCATTTTTGTATTAGTATCTTCAGTAGATGAAGGCAGTGAAGACGTTTATAAGGAATTACAAAATGATCCGATTTGGCAAAGTCTTAAAGCGGTTAAAAACGATCAAGTATTCCTAATCTCTGAACAACCTTGGTTAGATTATTCTGCCTATGGAAACAAGTTGGCACTGGATAATCTGGAAGAGATATTAATTAATAAGTAAAAAGGAGAAGGGCTTTTCAACGGATTATCTGTTGAGAGGCCTTTCCTTTTTTACAAGTTAAAGAAAGTTAATTGATATAATAGAAGTAGATAAACGTGAATGGGGTTTTCTGATGAAAAATGGAAACATACCTTTTGACTCTATAGAAGAAATAGACGTGCGATCTGCAAAAAATAAACTAATTTTAAGTTTTCGAAAGTTAGTCATCATGAAAGAGTTTGAGAAGCTGACAGTGGCTGAGATCTGTGAACATGCGAATGTTTCACGTAAAACGTTTTATACTCATTTTAAGGACAAAAATGACATGATCGAGCAAAATGTTCTGCATAGTATTACACAACCATTTAAAGAAATGAGAAAGCTCTATACAGTACATGATTTACCTTCGACTTTAATAATGGAATGGTTATATCAACGAATTTATGAAGATAGAGAATTCTATGCCAAGATTAGTAGTTTTACCGGCCAAAATTCGCTTCAAGAATTTGTTTTACAGCATACAACGGAAATGTTGGAAGATATGTTGATAAATGTGGAGATGTCAGTGGAGGATAAGGAATATACGGTCTACTTTTATGCTGCTTCTCATACTATTTTACTTATTAAATGGATTCGTGATGGCATGGTAGTTTCCCCTCGAAAAATGGCCAGTTATTATGAAAAATGGACAATTCCCATTTGGAGAGATTTCTCGACAAATAAGAAAAGGTAACATCGGTATGAAAGTGTCACCAAATATGTAACAAGTAGATCGTTTCGATAATCGTTTTTAGATAACGCTTTCATTATAATGAAGATATAGTGAAAAAAGGAGTGTTCTTATGCAGTTAAAAGGTAAACGTATTATCGTAACAGGTGGTGCTAGTGGTATTGGAGCGGGAACGGTGAAAGCGTACGTTCGAGAAGGAGCTATTGTTTCAGCGTTAGATATAGCTGATGATTTAGGTCAAAAAGTAGTCGACGAAGCAAATTCTACAGGTACGGGGAAAGCCACTTACTACCACTGTAATATTGCAGATGCGGAAGAAGTGTTTTCTGTATTTGAACAAGCTGCAAACGAAATGGGCGGTCTGGACGTATTAGCCCATGTTGCTGGTATTGAGTCTTTAAAACCAGCTGAAGAGTATACACCAGCGGATTTAAACTTTGTATGGGGCGTCAATATTAATGGTGCGATTTATACGAACCAAGCGGCATGCAAGATTATGAAAGAACAAGAAGGAGAAGGGGCAATTATTAACTTCTCTTCCGACGTTGCATTAGCGGGACAGCCAAACGGTGCCCTATATGCAACGGCAAAAGGAGCCGTCCTTTCTTGGACACGTACAATCGCGTATGAATGGGCAATGAAATACAACATTCGTTGTAACTGTGTGAATCCAACGATGAAAACGCCTATGTATCAAGAATACTTAGATAATTTAGAAGAAGAAGAACGTGCTAAATTTCTAGCTGCTGAGAAAATGAAAGTGCCAATGCGAGGTGAAATGGGAGACGTTGATCGTGACATGGCACCCGTAATGGTATTCTTGGCCTCTGATGCTTCAGGCTACATTAATGGACAAATTATTGCGGTTAATGGTGGACGGAACATGCTTCGAGGATAACCCAATGCAACAAAAGAATGGCAATTCAAAACTACATTAGGAAAAGACTTTTCGGTTACATGCTGAAAGGTCTTTTCTTTTTATTTTCTTTTTAGTTCATTTTTCATGTTTCCCACTGTTCCTATATGGAATTATCTTGATAGCACTTCTTTCTTCGCTTCCTCTTGTTGATAAAGAAAAAACTCTCGTATATCATCGATGCTTAGGCCTAATTCTTTTGCATCAACAATTAATTGAATCCATTCTTGATCTAATTCAGCCACTGTTAGTACCTCCGCTCAATTAATTTTCACATGCTATAAGGGGAAAACAGTACCTTACCTTAAGATTGTTAAGTCAATGAAGAAATTCTTCCGTGGATTGAAGTGTTGGGTAAATTTTAATCTAGGATAGCTAAAACGGAGGAATTGTTTGGCACTTGATGAGGGGGTAGCTTTTGTATAAATCATAAACAAATACGTTTCCATCCGCTATTGAGGAATGTTAATACTAAATCGATTTAATTTTTTACTGACTGACTATAAATAAAAACAAAGAAACACATCCATTAGAATGTGTTTCGATAGATTGCAATCCTTCTTAAAGATCCCATTCTTTCGCTAGCAAGATTGCTTGAGTTCGGGATTGAACTTCGAGCTTGCTATAAATAGTGGTTAAATAAACGCGAATGGTTCCTTCAGAAAGAAAAAGTTGACTAGCAATTTCTCGGTTTGATGCGCCACTCGCTAATAATTGGAGGACATCCATTTCACGAGGAGTAAGTATGTCTTTCCTTGATTCATCGGTAATAGGACTAGTCCTTAACAAATCTTCAACATAGGAAAGGGGAACGGATTCCCAATGTTTACTCGAATCTTTTTTTCGAAAGGTTACATATTTTTTTAATAAGGGAATGATATCGGATTCATCAATGAAGCTTCTCTTATATCCATAAGGTGAACCTATTTCCAAAGCTTTATGTAACGCAGCATAGGCTGGTTCTTTCTGATTTACTTTCATGTAACAAAGTGACTCAAGTATAGAGGCTTCAATCATTGTAGATATTTGATCCTCATTTGAAGACTTTTCCTTTACACGAATAACAATTTTCAACGCTTCTTTAAAGCGGTTTGTTGCTAGTAAAAATCGGACGTAAACGAGCAGCCAGAACTCTTGACCCAGCTCGATTTTAAGTATGTCTGGTCTTTTTGTTTTGAACAATTCTATTTCAGCATTTTTTATATCGGACTCCATTAAATAACAATAGGCTTTCAAGGCTTGTAATGAACGAATCCAGTACCACTCCGTTACATCTTCTATGGCATGATCTAACACAGCTTGAGCAGTAGCAAATTGTTTTTTGGTTATAAAAATTCTGCTTTTTAATAGATAAAGAGGAGTGGATAAACCAGTATCTTGAAAGCGATAGGCATATTGTAATCCGCCCTCAATTTCATTTAGTGCATCTTCAAATAAATTCACTTCATACATGGTCTCAGCTAACACACCATAACTAAATCCCATCATATTTTGTTCTTTGAATTCGGTCTGACGAAAGAATTGTGCAAATGCGATTGACTGATCTACTGGCGTGAATTTTCCTTTTGATCCAATCAACGTTCGGAACAATTTTGGTTCAAACTGGTTGTATTGCATAGGAATATGATCCCACCTGGAACTCACTCGTCCCTTTTCAAGCTGGGTTAAAATAATTTCTACCGTTTGTGCCTTTTCATCGCCGATCGCGGTTATAATATATGCTTTTAAGGTGATCAAAATACTGGCAACCCCTTGATTATCAGGATGATCCATCCATTGATCGACTGTATGCCTTTGGTCTAGTTCAATGATTATTTGGTTTGCTTTTTGTAAATTGGAAAGAGAAGTCAGCGCAATGGTATACATGACAATCGTTTCAAGAGGAAGAGGGTAATTTTTCATACGCAACAAATCCACCCAGCGTACAAATGTTGCTATTTGCCCTGTTGTAAAGATGTCTACTAGATAAGTAGTGATCCAAGAATCTGCTAGAACAAAGAGTTGCTGCTGTAAAACTAATTCAATGGCTGCAATGTAATCCCCTTTTTTACTGAGAAGATTGCCAGCTCTTTTATAAATAGCCATCACTTCTTCTTCCGTATAAAAATTTTTCAGTTCTGCTTGAAGTGCGCCCGCAAATAAATGGTGATAACGAAAAACAGGGTTTTTCGAAGACAATTGAATCGTGAATATCCCTTTTTCGACAAGTTCAACTAATACATCGTAACTATCTGATCGGTTGGTTAATGAATTACAATCCTCGGGTTCCAGCATATTTAGGATTGAAGTTTGTACTAGGAAATGCTGAGTAGTAAGTGGAAGTGTATCTAAGATTTCTTTAATTAAAAATTCGGCGACATAGGGATGTGTTCCATCAAATCGATCAATATGTACTGTGTCAGTCTCGATGGATAGGCAAGCCAGTTGAATTCCCGCAGCCCATCCTTCCGTTTTGTCCAGCACACCTTGTAATCCTATATCATCATAAAAGTCGAGGTTTTGTTTTTTGTATAAGTCTCCAATTTCAGAGTAAGTGAAACTTAATTGCTCGATTCCAATCTCTGTAATCCAAGATTTTACACGCCATCTAGATATCGGAAGGGGTATTTTCGTCCTGCTTATTATATATACCCGGGTGTTACTCGGTAAATATTCTATGAATCGAATCATTAATTCGTGGATGAAAGGATGCTCAATAAAGTGATAGTCGTCTATAAAAATATGTAAATTTTCTTTAATAGAGTCTAGTTCATTTAAAAGTGAGTCAATTATGAGCTCAAACGGTGAATGAGGATGTGAAGTAAACAGTGGAGATAACCGTGTATCCAAATGATTGTTAAGTGTGTCAGACACAGATTGGATAAGATATTTCCAAAAACGAATGGGATCATTATCAATGGCATCAAGAGAAAGCCACGAAGTGTTTTCGTCAAGTTGGTTTATCCATTGACTGAGAATGGTTGTTTTCCCATAGCCAGCTGGAGCTTGGACAATCGTTAATTTTGTAGAATTCCCTTCTTCTAATAATTGGTATAACCGCTTGCGGTTGACAGCTGTTTTTGTTATGGTCGGTACTTTTGTTTTTGAGTTCAACCAAATTGTTTCCATTCATATTCTCCTCCTAAATTCACCCGCAGCATCCTACAAATCCTGATAGTATTAACCTGTTGAAACTCTCATTTTAAGTTATTTTTTGATGGAATGAGGGACTATTTACTTAACATTATTGAATATAGTATATATGAGTATATCGTATAATAATTAACTATTTTAACTATTTTAACAATTTGAGTTATTTTTGGTATATAAATATTGTGTAGTAGTCCTCATTAACAGAATAGGTAATTGCTAGTTTACGGAAGCTTCATGGTATACTATTCATAACTTAAACGCTTACATTAAATGGTATAGCGGGAAAATAGTTTGAAAATTAAATTTCTGGGGAGTAGTGAAACGAATGGATGGTACAACATCAATTATCAAAGAACAAACTATTTTTAATCACGTTGGGAATACAATAAAAACAGAAGATAGAGAGATTAATATATTAGCAAAATTTGAGGAACCACTAGTCGTCATTTTAGGAAACGTGTTGAGTGATGAAGAATGCAACGCCTTGATGAGCTTATCAACAGATAAATTGAATCGTTCGAAGATTGGGTCCACCCGTGAAGTCAATGAGATGAGAACGAGCAGCAGTATGTATTTTGAAGAAAATGAGAATGAGTTGATTACTAAAATTGAAAAAAGACTTTCATCGATTATGAATATACCCACTGAACATGGAGAAGGAATTCAAATTCTAAAATATACGCCTGGACAAGAATATAAGGCTCATTATGATTATTTTTCATCTTCAAGTAAAGCCGCACAAAATAATAGGATAAGCACAATCGTTATCTACTTAAATGATGTGGAAAGTGGGGGAGAAACGTATTTTCCTAAACTAAATCTTTCCGTATCTCCGAAAAAGGGAACGGCCGTGTATTTTGAATATTTTTATAGCGATCAACAGATTAACGAGCAAACGTTACATGGTGGAGCCCCAGTGATAGCAGGAGAAAAGTGGGTTGCTACACAGTGGATGAGAAGACAAAAATAGTACTGTATCTCCAATAAGGCGGGGAAACGCCTCTTCCCGTCTCTTTGAAGTGCCTTCCTCTTTAATCCCCTAAGATAATCCCTTTAGCCTGTTTGCCAACAATTGAATAATTGTATATAATCAAAGGTATATTTGTACCTATGAATTAAATATGATGGTATGAAAATGGAGGTTATTATATGAAGTTTCCACATGATTTTCTATTCGGCGCGGCGTCTGCTTCTTATCAGATAGAAGGAGCATGGAATGAAGATGGGAAAGGCGTAACCAATTGGGACGTCTTTTCAAAGATTCCTGGAAAGACGTATGAGGGAACAAACGGCGAGGTGGCGATTGACCATTATCATCGTTACAAAGAAGATATTCAATTAATGGCCGAGATGGGTCTTGAATCGTACCGGTTTTCTCTTTCATGGGCGCGTATTTTGCCAACAGGCGATGGCGAAGTGAATGAAAAAGGATTGGAATTTTATAATAATGTAATTAATGAATGTTTAAAATATGGAATTGTTCCGTTTGTTACTCTGTATCACTGGGACTTACCTCTGACCCTTGAAGAAGATGGGGGATGGACTAATAAACGAACCGCTGAGGCTTTCGTGAAGTATGCAGCGATTTGTTTCCAGTCATTTGGAGATCGGGTAAAACACTGGATTACGTTTAATGAAACGGTTATGTTTTGTGGGTTAGGCTACTTAAAAGGAGCTCATCCGCCTGGTATTCAAAATGATGAGAAGAAGTATTTTCAAGCCACGCATTACGTGTTTTATGCCCATGCAAAAGCCGTAGAAGTCTATAAGGAATTAAGACAGTACGGGGAGATTGGCATAACGCATGTATTCTTGCCAGCATACAGTGTCGATGATAAACAGGAAAATGTGATAGCTGCTCAACATGCGAATGAATATGAAACGTTTTGGTACTATGATCCGATCCTAAAAGGGACATATCCCACTTATGTGGTCGAGCAATTAAAGGAAAAGGGCTGGACACCAGATTGGACGGAAGAAGAGCTGAATACCTTACAAAGAAATGCCGAGAAAAATGATTTTATTGGTCTGAATTATTATCAACCGATTCGAGTCGAAAAAAACAATACAGTATTTTCTTCCATGGAACATTCACGAGAAACATCTACGCTGGTTCCAGGAAGTCCTTCTTTTGACGGATATTATCGGACTGTTAAAATGGAGAACAAAACCTATACTAAATGGGGATGGGAAATTTCACCTCAAGGATTTTTAGATGGGCTGCATCTATTAAAAGCACGTTATGGCGATATAAAAATGTATGTTACAGAAAATGGACTTGGGGATGAAGATCCGATTATAGATGGTGAAATCGTAGATGTTCCTCGGATAAAGTATATCGAGCAGCATTTAAAAGTGATTAAGCGGGCAATCCAAGAAGGGATTCATTTAAAAGGGTATTATGCATGGTCCGCTATTGATTTATTAAGTTGGCTAAACGGATATAAAAAGCAATATGGCTTTATTTACGTGGATCATCAGGATCATTTAAATCGAAAGAAAAAGCTTTCGTATTATTGGTATAAGGATATTATAAAAACAAGAGGCGAAAAGCTGTAAGGGAGATTATATGGCCGTAAAATACAAAGAAATAGCGGATGAGTTAGAAAAGGATATTAGGGCTGGAAAGTTTGACGAAACAAAAAAGCTTCCGACAGAAGAAGAACTGATTAAGAAGTATGAAGTGAGTAGAAATACGATCCGAAAAGCCATTACTCAGTTGGTCAATCGAGGTCTTGTCTATCAAGTACAGGGCAGTGGAATGTTTTTGAGGGAAAAATCGGAAACGGATTTCATTAATTTAGGCAGTCTTAGAGGTTTAACAAAGGATTTGACCTCCAAAAAAGTTGAGACAAAAGTTCTGGCTTTACATGTGGTTGAAGCAGATGAAGAAATAGCCAAACAATTACGTTGTGATATAGGAACAAAGCTGTATTATAGTAAGCGGTTAAGATTAGTAGAAAATGAGCCGTTCTCGATTGAAATAAGTTATTTTAAAAAAGAGATTGTCCCTTATTTAAACGAAGAGATTGCATCGAATTCCATCTATCGTTATCTTATCGAGGACTTAAAACTAAACATTGGCTTTGCGGATAAAGTCATTATTTGCGAAAAAATTAACGAGGAAAATGCGGGCTTGCTCCAAGTTAGTCCATTAGATCCGGCCTTAATTATTGAAAACACAGTATGTCTAACGAATGGAACGATCTTTGAATTATCCAAGTCACTTTTTCATTATCAAAAAGCAAAAATCTTAAATCGAATTAACTTTAAATAAATGCTCAGGCTTTCCAATTCGCTAACGTGATGGAAAGCTTTTTTCTTCCTTCAAGTTTATAATAATGTAAACGCTTTCTATATAAGGAGATGAAAAAATGAAGATTGTGATAGCTCCAGATTCATTTAAAGGAAGTATCTCTAGTATGGATGCTGCATTGTCGATTGAACGAGGGATTTTGCATGCTTATCCTCATGCGGAAACCGTCCTAGTACCTGTTGCAGATGGCGGTGAAGGAACAATGGAGAATTTAGTTGCAGCAACAGGTGGTCATAAAACCAAAGTTCATGTTATCAATCCGCTGAAAAAGCCAATTGAGGCTGAGTTTGGAGTACTTGGTGATCAGCAAACATGTATTATCGAGATAGCAGCTGCTTCAGGATTGAATTTAGTCAGCATTGGTGAACGCAATCCGTTAAAAGCATCGACTTACGGCACTGGACAACTCATCAAAGCTGCCTTAGATGAGGGATATAGAAACTTTATTCTTGCGTTAGGCGGGTCGGCAACGAATGACGGCGGAGCGGGAATGCTGCAAGCACTCGGTGTTGAATTAAAAAATAGCGCAGGGCAAGAACTGGATGTTGGCGGAGGCGAATTAGGTCAGCTGCAGCAGCTATCAATCAAAAATTTTGACCCGAGAATAGAAGAAAGTCAGTTTATTATTGCGTCAGATGTCGAGAATCCTTTTGTCGGTCCTACGGGTGCAACGTATGTATTCGGTCCCCAAAAAGGAGCGACAGAAGCGATGGTCAAGGTGCTGGATGCCAATCTTTTGCACTTTGCCAACAAAATTGAAGAAAAAATGGGCGTCAGACTTCATGACAGCCCAGGTGCAGGAGCAGCCGGGGGAATTGGCGGAGCTTTTCAGGCATTCTTCCCTTCAACATTGAGAAGAGGGGTGGACGTTGTGATGGAGTATACAAAACTCGATGAACAGTTAGAAAATGCGGACCTAGTCATTACAGGAGAAGGGCAGGTCGATTTTCAAACTGCATATGGAAAAACACCAATGGGAGTCGCTCAATCAGCCAAAGCAAAAAATATACCCACCATCATCCTAGCAGGATCCTTTGAAGGAAAGATTGATTCACTCTACCAATACGGAGTGATAGGGGTATATAGCGTGATGAATAAGTCGATGACCTTGGAACAGGCAATGAAGGATGCGAGTCTATTACTAGAGAAAACAGCGGAACAAGTTTGCCGTACCTATTTTTTTAATCGAGGAGGAGACTGCTCGTGAAAACGCCCCTAATGAGAGGCAGAAAAAATTGCCGATTCCTTATCAATATTTAGAAAAATGAGTTGATGCATCTGTAAGCTTTTGGGTACTAACGCCAGATCCAGAGATAAATCCAAATTACGAGGTTAATCCTGATTTAAAAGCTAACATAGACACTAAAGTTACGCCAGATTCAAAGCTAGATATGATGCCTGATGGAGATACGGACCTTCATAAACGCCTAAGACCATTTCCTTCCCGTTAAATTTTATTACTGAGAAGAGGATTTAATTTGAAAAAAAGTCTATTTTCGAAACTAGCATATCTATATTCTTCTATCGTTTTTGTCGCATTCTTAATCTATGTGTTTAGTATAGCGGATGAAAATTGGACAGTAGATTTTCAAAAACATAAAACATTTTTCACACTATTTTTCGGTTTATTTATAATCAGTGCAATATTATTAGGAATTAATTTAGTAAGTAATAAAGACAAGAAAGATAAAATTCAAGGAAAAACAATAGTCAGCGGTCTGACTTTGGTCGTGTTTTTCATTGTATGGAGAGTTCTAATGGAGATTTTTTAAATTGGGGTAAATGAAAAAAATATTTTCTATTTATTGATTTAGTTAGGTGGCACTTTACGCAGGTGCCGCTTTTTCTTTATCAAATTGTAAATAATTTTGTGTCGCAAGTTACCAATCTAAATCAAATGTCGGAGGAGAATAAATCTAATAGGAGGGAGAAATGAAGATACATTTAAATAAAAAAGTTTTTCTGTTGTGCAGTCTGTTCTATTTACTTTTTTCTTTTATTCTAGTCCTACCAGTTTCTGCAGAAATTAGTGAAATAGAAACGAATAAAAATACCATCTCTAAAACGGAGATCACTGATGCAACAAATGGGGGATAAAAGAAATAGGTAATAAAATTAAAGATCAAGTTAGAGAGGCTGTAGATTGGGTAGTCGATGAAGGAAAAGATTTCTTAGGTTGCTCCTATTCTTGATGCTGAAGGTAGTGTTGCAACGTTGCATCATTCACAACAAAAAGGTGTTGGACCATTATATGAAGCTTCAACTAGGTACCATAATATCAGTAATGCTAAAAGAGCTCCACTACATCCTTATAAAGGAAAGTTAAACCCATTTTATCCAATGGATGAGACAACTAGAGGAGCATTTCAAAAAGTAGATTCTATTAATTATTGGAAAATACGAGGAGAAGAAGCTTTAGGAGGAAAATAATATGAGTATTTTGCCTGAGAGACTAGATGAAGTTCTAGGAGAAGAAATATATAAACGTGAAGATAGCAATCTAGTACAGGATGCCTTAATTAGGTTAGGTGTAAACGTGTCAGATAATTTCCAAGAATTTTATACCCAGTATGCAGGACCTTTTTGGGAAGAGCATGTACCGTTTGAATTACTAGATATAGCAGATGAAGAAAATAATATTGAATCATACACACTCATTTCAAGAAAAGAACATGGTTGTCCAAAGCAGTATCTGATTTTAAGTCAAATGTCAGCAAATGCTGTATTAGTGCTGGATACTGTAACAGATAAAGTTTATATAGTTAATTTTGAGGGTGGAGATGAACTGCTTTTAAAAGGAGAGCTAAAGGAAACTTGGTCATCGTTTTTTGATTTCTTGAAGGCATATTTTAATTGTTAATTATGGATCAATAAAAGATTATTCATAGATACTTAAAACCTTGATTGCTATTTGCCTTTCAACGTTTTTAAATGACCTTAAGTATCTTTATGATTAAATCAATAATTGAAAGAGGCTGTTACGTGGGAAAATATGCTTTTTAACTTAGCCTTTGGAGCAGTGATGGGACCATTAGCAGCTAAGCTGTTTAGTAAGCCAGGAGTGAATCAAGCAATAAAAGGGCCAGGCAAATGGCTGGCAACCATACTAGCGAAGAAAACAGGAAAACCAATAGGAGCGATTTCGAGTTCCATTAGCTCCGCATGGCAAACAGTAAAGGCTACCGCCTCTATTAGTGCCATCAGCAGCCTATTAATCGGAGGGTTTGACAGCTTCAAGCAGTATAAACAAAATGGCGAAGTAGATTGGAAGAAAACAGGCCAGCGAACAGCTATGATTTTCACAACGACCTTGATATTCGGAGTTGCCCTAGGGCTTGGACCGAAGTTCATGATGAAAGGGTGTGCCTGCGATGATCCACAAGTTTCGCAGGTGCAGCAGTCGGAGAAGAGTGTTACTGAAAAGAGTGTAACTAAGGGTACGGGTAAAAATAGGCAGATAGACTATACGAGAGGTTTTGACGTAGAGCCTAAATATAGCTCTTATGAATAAAGGGTAAAAACTACCCCCGTTAATAGAGGTAAATGGAGTAACGAACGAGCAGAATCATTATTTATCTCTGATAAGACCGGTGAAATTAAAAAATATCTTGATGAAGCTGGTGTTGATGGAGTTGAGTACAAAAACGGAATCCCAGACTTTTCTCCATTTTCCAAAGGTGAAATTAAATTAGAAAACATGACTAATGATAGAAAATCAAACTTTTCGACTGCTGACGAAGAATTGGCTAAAAAGTGGAGTACACCAGAACAAAAATGGACAGCAGAAGATATAGCTGATTGGCGAGAAGATAATAAATATACTTGGCATGAACTTAATGACTTGGAAACAATACAATTGGTACCAAGTAAAATCAATAGTGTTTTTAAACATTTGGGTGGAGTTGGCGAATATAATATAAAAGTTAAGTTAGGAGAGTAATTAGGATGACAATGATTAGTGATGATTTATTTGGAAGGCTTGAATATAAAAACAACTTCTGGAGAGGAAAAACAACTATTAGAATGTTTGATTTGGAAAAGGAAATACTTTTAAGTGTTGATGCACATGAAAATGCTGATTTTTCGAATGTACAGCGAGAAGCATTTCTTAACTTTATTCAAGATATGAAAAACGTAATATATGAGGCAGAAGAGCAAGTATATGATTACTATAGTGAGAACTATGAAGAGTATAGAGAGATGTTAGGTAATAAATCAGAAGCAGACAATTTTGCTCCGAAAATTGATTCTATCTCAGATTTAAAAAGATTAGTGAAGCCAACTGAATTAATTGTAAGAAGAGTAAGGAAGAATGGGAAAAGAAGACTAGGTTTGCTTTGCGATGTCTCTTGGGATATTGAAAATGGATTGGGAATAAAAATTGAAGATGAAATTGTAGAAGAAGTAGGTTATCAAGATATTGTACTATAACTTACCAAATATAAATGATGTTAAGATTGACTTTGTATGGCTAACAGCTCATTCAAGGTTTTTTTACGAATAAATAATAGATGAAAGTAAGATAAAAAATAAAGAAATAACTAACGACAATAACAAAGCTCGTGGCGATAAACAATGGGTAACGTGAAAGAGAGTTGTAATATTGCCTTAGCTTTTGAATTTTGGGTTGTACTTCTACAAAAGACGGTCGTATAATACTCGCTATTCGTTTTAAAAGAGTTACGTGTATTATAAATGTATTTTTTAATAAAACACATAAAGATGCACAACCCAAGCCTAGAGTTCTTGGACCAAATGGAGGTAGATAACAATCTCATCATGGTCTACAGCAGGAATGGGCAAAAACCAACCTTAGTCAATATGGCTATACCCCTAATCTCGCTCCAACAGTTACTCTCGAAACAGGAAAAGGATTACCGCATACTACTATAAGTACTGCTCAAAATGCTAGAAGGAATGCCAGAGTTGCTATGGGAAAAGGTAAGTGGAGTTCTTATATACAAGAAGAATTACAGTATTTAGTGGGGGATTTTACAAAAGCAGGTTATAATCGTTCAACCATCGAAGGGGTCTTAGAACAACAATATGAAATGCTAGATAAACTAAAAGTACCTTATAAAAGGATTGATTATTAATGAGAATATTTGATGATTTAAATGAAATATATACACTAGAGGCCACGGATAGATCGGCAACAGATGAAGAAATAAAGCAATTGCAGGAATTTTCTCCGGTAAGTTTACCATTGGATTATATTAGTTTGTTACAAGAGGCAACAGATGTAGAAATAACCGTTGAAAATGGGAAATTAATTAGAATTTGGGGGATTTCTGGTATGAATGGTGTTATTGAACTTAATGACGCCTATGAAGTTCAAAAAAACATTTCTAATTCATTGGTAATTGGTGATGATAGTGGTGATATGGCATTAATGCTTCTTAATGGTAATGAGGGATTTGGACTATATATAACTGGGTTTGGTGACCTAGACCGGGAAACTGCTATAAAGATAGCGCCAACTTTGAATGACTTTCTTATTGATAAAGTCGGTGTAGAAAATTTTTTATGGTAAAAAACTAAAAATTAATAACGTGAAGTAATTATAAAGTAATATGACTTAAGGTTTAAAAACCTTGATTGGCTGTAAGCCTTTCAGGGTTTTGATATGACTTTAAATATAAAAATGTTTACTAGATTAAGAGCAGCCTTCCATCACGATTCCTGTATGAATATAACTGTTCAACTTGTAAGTGTAAACCTTTTCAAAATTTTTAATAATGAATAGATATGTATTTTTTTGTTATAAATGATAGAAAAAAGTTTTGTTTTTGTAGGAAGTGGTATGTATTAATTGGGTTAATATACCTTATGATGATAATTTTGGTATCTTAAAGTAGTTTTTGACGATAGTGGTTAACCTTTTTAGTGTCTGAATGTATAGGGGAGTGTTAAGGAACATGGGGAGAAAGAAGCAGATTTTGATTGTGTTAATGAGTATATTCTTTATTTCTGCATGCAGTGATAAGCCGGTTGAATCGGAAACAGGTAAAGAGGTCGAGACAAAAGAGAAAAAAATGGAGCAGAAAGAAACGACCAAACCAGATGAAAGAGATACAGCCTTTCTTCTGTCGGAGCTGCCAGCACCTACTTGGACGGTTCAGGAAATTGTCCATGCAGCTGCGGGTGAATTTTCGGGTCAAGATTTTTCTGATTTAGAGTTGGAAAAACAAAACAAAGCGGTGGCACTTCTAAAAGAACTTCCGAAAATCGGGAAAAATCCAACAGAGGATGAAATTGAACTTTACTGGCGGAAGTCGTTAGAACTCTTTCATGAAGACTACCCAAATCCAGCGAATGTGTTAGATGAGATAGCGATCGAGTCATTTGGCAATTCTGAAATCGAAGATGAACGGTATCAATTTAAGGATAAACTAAACGTAGAAATTATTCTGGATGCCAGTGGAAGCATGGCGAAAAAGATGAACGGCAAGACGATGATGGACACGGCGAAAGAAGCGATTGAAGAGTTTGCCGGCGCCCTGCCTGGGGGGGCAAATATTGCCTTGCGGGTCTATGGACACAAAGGGAGTAATGAAGACAAAGATAAAGAAGTATCGTGTAAAAGTAATGAATTAGTTTATGACATGCAATCATATGACCAAACGAGTTTGCAAGATTCATTGAATCAATTTAAACCAACTGGTTTTACGCCTCTAGCGAACGCATTGACAGAAGCAAAAAAAGATTTAGAAAAACTAAACAGTGATGAGAATACCAATATTATTTATGTAGTTAGTGACGGCGTGGAAACCTGCAATGGTGACCCTGTAGCTGAAGCTAAAAAACTGGCTGAATCGGATATCCAGCCGATAGTAAATGTCATTGGATTCGATGTCGATAGCGACGGTCAAAACCAGCTGAAAGAAGTGGCTAAAGCAGCAAAAGGACTATATGCGGATGCGAAGAACCAAGAACAATTGAAGGAAGAACTAGAAAAAACCCAAGAGATTGCGAAACAGTGGGAGGAATGGAAAAGAGACGCCGTGAATGGAGCGTCCTCACAACGCTATGAGCAGATGCGTAAGAATATCCCTCGTTTCGGTATTGAATGGGGCGATGCAAATAGCTTTGAGAAATTTAATATGCGTCAACCACTTAATATGCTGAAAGACGAGGGTCATATCAGCCGCACAGCTTTTCAACTCTTATCTGATAAAACGAGTGAGCGCTACAGTCATATAATGGAGTTACGAAAAGAAGTGGAGAACGATTTGAGAAACTTAGCTGATCAAAGTTTTGAAGAGGCACGAGAAGAAATTAATCAGAAATATAAAGAAAATAGTGAATAAACATTGATAGGGAATTCATACGTTTTTATAGTAAAAAAACAAATTCTGTAAAAAATAGCTTTAGACGACACGATATAAGGTGTCGTCTTTTTGGGCTTTTAAACTGGCTGAATGGACCCGTAAAGAGTTGTTTAATTACGATCCAAGCATATATTTTCCGCTTTGCTGATGTAAATCGTTTGGATTTTCATCCAAACTTTGTTATCCTAATATAAGAGTGTGTGTAAAAGCACAGATATATGTAGTGAAAGCCCATTTATATTTTGTTCGTTTAGCTGTGCAGGTAGTTTCCTCTTTTATCCTATCACATCGTTTTTTCCTACAAGAATTGATCAATTAATTAGATACGGATGTTTAATAATACGTATGGGAATTATACCTCTACGCACAGTGCCTTGTGTAAGCGTAGAAAACTCCTTTTAGGCAATAGCAATTTTACTATAAATGAAACCAAGTTTCATTCCTTTCTCAACATACTGTATATGCAAAATTCCCTCAGTTGTTTTAGTTCCCTCTCCGGAGAACTTAGTAATCACATACTTTATTCTTTCAATATAATCCTGAATTGAAAAATTATTCTTCCTTGTGGTTAGTGGGCTGGCGTATGTTAGCTGCTTCATTGTCCATCTTTGGTGTTATTACGTTCTAACATCAATGTGATTTGTAAGGGGAATAAGCTTGTGCAAGGATAGTGAAATTCATCAGAAAAAGAGGAAATACAGCATAACCGAATATCATCTGGGCAACTATTAGAATGAGGTGACTTAATGAAACCAAATGTAGAAGTTAGAAATGTCTCGAAAATTTTCGGGAAATCTCCAAAAACAGCTGCTGATTTGTTAGTCCAAGGTAAATCAAAGAAAGAAATTTTGAAAAAAACCGGACATACAGTTGGGGTTAATAATGTGAATTTCGAAATATACCCTGGTGAGATATTCGTCATTATGGGATTGTCGGGAAGTGGGAAATCAACTTTAATCCGCATGTTTAATCGGTTGATTGATCCGACGATTGGTGAAATTCTTATTGATAATGAAGATATCGTTAAGATGAATTCAGCTCGATTAAGAGAAGTTAGACAGAAGAAGATTAGTATGGTCTTTCAAAACTTTGCTCTTTTTCCTCATAAAACGATTGTCGAAAATGCTGAATATGGACTTGAAATTCAGAAAGTTGATCCAAAAATACGGCGTGAAAAAGCAATCAAAGCACTCGAAGTTGTTGGGTTAAAAGGGTACGAAAATCAGTTGCCATCGCAACTTAGCGGCGGTATGCAGCAACGCGTAGGTCTTGCTCGTGCGCTTGCAAGTGATACCGATATCTTGTTAATGGATGAAGCGTTCAGCGCTCTAGATCCATTAATTCGTAAAGATATGCAGGATGAATTAATTGAAATCCAAGAGCAATTCAAAAAAACGATTATTTTTATCACTCATGATCTTGATGAAGCGCTAAGAATTGGCGATCGAATTGCGTTAATGAAAGATGGCAGTGTGATTCAATTGGGCACGCCCGAACAAATTATGATGAATCCTGCCAATGAATTTGTAGAGAAGTTCGTTGCAGACGTGGATCTATCGAAAGTACTGACTGCATCCCATGTGATGATTCGACCAGAGAAAGTAACGGTTGATAGAGGGCCGAGGGTTGCTCTAGAAATTATGCGTAAACAAGGTTATTCCAGTATATTTGTCGTGGATCGTAAGCAGAAGTTATTAGGGGCATTGTCTGCTGAACAAGCACGTCAAGCGATGGAACATGACCTCTCTATCTCTGAAGTGATGTCAACAGATATCCCAACGGTTCCAGAGGATCAACTACTGGCTGATCTTATGGATGTAATTTCAACCTCATCAGTACCCATATCTGTAATAGATGATGAACATAGAATAAAAGGAATCGTCCTTCGTGGGCCAGTTATTGGTGCGTTAGCGGGAAATAAAGATTCTTTAAATGAATTGGAGAGTGAGTAATTCAATGAATATACCGAAAATCCCACTAGGAGCATGGGTAGATTCTTTAGTGGATTGGATGACGATTGCATTTGCTGGATTATTCTCACTTATAACCAATACGATTGAAGGTCTCTTAAATATTTTAGTGGATGTTATGAGTGTAGGTCCTTCTATTGTTTTAATTGTTATTCTAACGCTATTGGTTACTTATACAAGTAAGTGGCCGCTCGGACTATTTACTTTAATTAGTTTACTATTAATTGATAACCTGGGTTATTGGGAATCAAGTATCCAAACCCTTGCCATCGTTATCTTATCAGGTTTCCTGACCATTTTAATTGGGATCCCCATTGGAATATGGTGTGCCCAAAATAAAACGGTTAGAAAAGTGGTAACACCTATTTTAGACTTCATGCAAACGATGCCGGCCTTCGTCTATTTAATTCCAGCCATTTTATTTTTTGGTATAGGCGTAGTACCAGGAATCATCGCATCGTTTATTTTTGCTATCGCTCCGACGATACGCATGACTAACTTAGGGATACAAGAAGTACCGAATGAATTAATCGAAGCATCTGATGCCTTCGGTTCTACAACGACTCAAAAGTTATTTAAGGTGCAGCTTCCAATTGCCACACCGACGATCTTAGCAGGGGTCAATCAAAGCATCATGCTTGCTCTGTCTATGGTCGTTACAGCATCATTAGTTGGGGCGCCTGGGCTAGGGGCAGATGTTTACCGGGCTGTTAGTCAAATTAATGTAGGACAAGGTTTTGAAGCCGGATTATCGATTGTTATTATTGCGATTGTTCTCGATCGTATTACACAAAACCTGCGTAAGCCGGCATATGAACATATTATTAGCCGAAAACTTATTTCGATCATTATGGTTGTACTTGTAGTTGGTACAGCAATCTTCACGATGATCTCTAAGGAAGCTGCTATAACAGGGGATAAAGATAATATCGGTGCTCAAGTCGATTATGAAATTGTCGGGATTGAACCTGGAGCAGGATTAATGAAATTGACGAATACGGCAATAGAGGATTATCAGCTAGATGACTGGACGCTTATTGAAGGTTCTTCAGCAGCCATGGTTGCTGAATTGAAAAAAGCTCTAGATAAAAAAGAACCTATTGTTGTAACCGGCTGGTCGCCGCACTGGATGTTCTCTTCTTACGATTTGAAATATCTTGACGATCCGAAAAAGTCGTTTGGCGGTTCTGAAAATATTAATACCGTTGTTCGAAAAGGTCTAGAACAAGATGCGCCTGGTGCGTATACGATTCTCGATCAATTTTATTGGGAAACAAGTGATATGGAAGAAGTAATGGTCGATGTTGCTGGGGGAATGTCTTCAACTGAAGCAGCAGAAAAATGGATAGAAGCACACCCAGATGATGTGGCCAAGTGGACAAAAGGTGCTAAAGCTGGAAATGGTGAAAAAATCCAACTGGTTTATGTAGCATGGGACACTGAAATTGCCAGTACAAACGTAATTGGCAAGGTTCTTGAGCAAAACGGCTATGATGTGACATTAAGTCAAGTAGAAGTAGGCCCGATGTTTGCGGGGGTAGCTAATGGCAGTGCCGATGCAATGGTGGCTGCATGGCTCCCAGGAACACATCTAGAATTTTATAATAACTATAAAGATGAAATAATTGATCTGGGACCAAACCTAAAAGGAACGAAAAATGGATTGGTCGTACCTGAGTATATGGATATTGATTCTGTTGAAGATTTAAAATAAGTAAAGATATTGTCCTAAAGGGTCATTGGAAAATGACTTTTTGGGACATTTTTTTATTTATGCACATAAAGTCAGCATGTAGGTTTAAATTTGGTATTAGTAATTGAGGTGGATACATAAAAATCACGTAGGGGAATCTGAAAAATATTTAAAGGAAATTTTAGAAAATGAATGAATATATAGAGGAGAAGTAAATTTAATCAATCGATTGATTAAATGAGTGTGAAAGGAGTGGGTAAATGAACAAGCCTCTAGAAAGAACAGATCTTGATGAAAGAAGGCAAGTCTTTCAGCAGGAATTGGATACCCTTTGGGAGAAACGATTAATTCCAAAAACCGATTATATTCGAATCGGGAGTACATATGACCGTCATTATCATCAGTTGGTCCAGCATCTACATAATCAGCAAACCGTTAAGGAGAAAGAAGCAGTTAAACAAGATCAACCTGCTGTCATAGAAGAAACTAACCCAGAGAGAGTAGAATTATCTACATCTACTGGTCATGTGGTTGAGAAGCAGGTAGAACATTCATCTCCAAGTCAAACGGAGACGATGGCACCTGTTTATCAAGCTGCACCAATTAAAGAAAAAACACAGGAACAGATTAGAGAAAGAAACATTACAGCTGTGTTAATTACAGGTGTTATTCTTTTATTGTTTGGTGGTCTGATATGGGCAACATCTACATGGGGAAGTTTAAACTCACTTCTTAAAGTGTTTTGTATTAGTGCGGTTTCAGTCTTCTTTGGCGGAATGGCGTACCTTGCTGCGAGGCTCAAGATTAGACAGACGTCTTTTGCCTTTTTAACGTTGGCAAGTCTGTTTGTTCCGATTGCCCTCCTTTCTGCTTCTTATTATCAGATTTTTGGTCCTTACTTATCTCTTAAAGGAGACGGGCGCAGCCTCTTCGGCTTCTTAGGGGGTTTGCTTTGTTTGACCATTTATTACAAAATAGCTTCTCGATTCACATCGAAATTATTTATCTCTATTGCATTAGTTACTTTTGTTATCACGTTCATCTTTGGGTTTAACTATTTGGCTCCTACTTTGGAAGTGCTTTGTCTGCTTATTACGGTGTTCAACCTGTTATTACTTTGGAAAATGGACACGATTCGTGACTGGCCTTTTCTCGCGGTATTTCGGCCGTATTTTTTCGCTTTTGTACAGTTTAAGATTTTTGTAGAAGGTTTCATGGTGTTTACCCTATTTAGCAGCACCGTTATTTATTCG
Source organism: Peribacillus sp. FSL H8-0477 (assembly GCF_038002765.1). NCBI lineage: Bacteria > Bacillati > Bacillota > Bacilli > Caryophanales > Bacillaceae > Peribacillus > Peribacillus sp. FSL H8-0477. The sequence goes on from NZ_JBBODE010000002.1 coordinate 274,567, forward strand.
GTTAGCTTATTACTATCGTCCTTGTTGTTTTTGATTTTGGCGGTTAAGTATAAAAAACGTTATTTTAACTTTGTGTTCAGTATACTCTTCACTTATGGTTATACTCATTTTATTTACAATACCATTTTGGAAGAAACGGCTGTCATTGCGTTTGCCTGTCTACCATTGATTTTTACAGCCTTACATGTCTGGCTGGTACGTACCAATCCATACCTCGGAAAAAGCTTTGCTTATACGAGTATGACGGTAAGTCTCCTTAGCTTTCTGTATATCAATGCCTTTTCTTATCAAGAGCATTATGCGCAGATTGTTTTAGCTCTTTTGATAATTGCAGCTCAGTACATCTTCTATGCTAATCGGGAGCAGAAAGCTGTGTATACCTATCCAGTCATCGGTCTGGTTAATTTAGCTTTGGTCTATCTAGGTCTCGCATTCAATGTATCCTTGGCATCAATCGTCACTTCATTATTTTTAATTCAAGTGCTCAGCTATCTAGGTTTCTATCTATTTAATTATCTAGATCAATTAAGACTTTATAAGCAGGGTGCTTTACTTTATTCGAGCGGGATTATGGTCTTCATTTTGCTGATTAAATTTGCCCAAATGGATTGGCTTATTGTAAGTCTATTCTTAGCCATCGTTTCAGGCCTATTTTTACTAACGGATGTTAAAAACCAATCGAATTGGAGTAAGCAAGCAGGTCCTTTTGGCTTTATCATAGCGCTGACGGTTTCTCTGAATAGTCTCTATCTGTATGCTATTGAAGTCAGTCTTTGGTACGAAGAGACGATCATCATAAGCATTCATCTAGTTGGGATCTCATTCATCATACTGATGTTAGGGTATTTATTACGAAACTATTCTAAGCGATACTTTCACGTTGGTTTTCTGACTGGGCAAGTTATGGCTATGCTAGCCTTTATCTCAGTCTATATCGGTGAGTCCCATCCATTTGTGATTACTGACATCATGCTGATTGTCACAGCAATCAATCTGACCTCTGTGTATCTTTATCGGGAGCACCCCTTATGGTTAGCGGTCATTTTCACAAGCTTTGGTGTCTATTTTTCCCTATTCGATTTGATTGGTTCAACCAATAAAGAGTTCATTACCGCTTTCTGTTTATTTGCTTCACTATTTTTTATGTTGGTTTCAGAGTTTATCAGGAGATATTCAGAAAGTGGCCGAACCTATTATTTTTGGTTTAGTCATTTAGTAAATATAGTAGGCGTTATTCTTGGGATTGGTCTTATATATAGTTTTGATTCTTCCCCTTTCTGGTACTTAATGCCGCTAAGCCTTTATTGTTTCAGTGCCTTAAGAGCTAAGGTGAATTGGGAGCAATATAGTTTTACTTATGTAGGTTTCTTAACGCTATTTGTTCAGACAATGTTGTTCTTTAAAGATATCCAAAATACAGCCTACCTGACAGCATATGCTTTTGCCATTTCAGCTGGAATCATTAGTGTGTTGTGGTTGTTGGGAAATGATAAATGGAAAGATATCATTGGCTATTACTTAATTCCATATTTACACTTTTCCATGATTGTCTATATTTCTGAATCCTTTATAAATGGGTTTCCAAGTTATTGGGCAGCGGTTTTTTGGATCAGCAGCGCGGTATTGCAGCTTATATTTGCAGGATACTTATTGTTGAAACGTAAATGGAGCCACGCAATTGCAGGGACACTGTTCCTTAGTTTTCTTTTCTTTTCTATGTATGTCCAAACCTTATCGCTCATGGCTTGTCTATCAGTACTCTTAATGTTAACTGCCTTGATGACAGGGTTGAGCAGTAGATGGGTAAAGGGTCTGGTGGTTCGAAGAGGTGAGAAAACCCTTGTAGATTTTTATAGGGTTTTTGGGTTGATTTATCTTATTCAGTTAAACTATCAGTTGATGAACAGCCAGTCCACTAATGCTGGATTAGACATTGGTGCAGCTAGTTTAATCCCACTTTATTTCTTAGTTATTCGCACGTTTACGAGTAAGCAAGCAGAAAGACAGGGGTATCTCTCGGCAGCGCTGATTTTGAGTCTTTTTCCGTATCAAACAATATTGGAACAATTTACGATACCTGAAGTCATTCAAGCAGAAGTTTGGATCCTGCCACTTCTCATTATTAGTTCACTCTTGCTAAGGAAGCTCTACAACATGGGAGAAACCACGCAACAAATTGAAATAGGCGTTGTGGCTTTTTTCTTTTTTCTCTTAATTGTTGATGCGGTTCGAGGAGATACGTTGAACGATGCCTTAGTTATTGGGACGATTTCTCTAGCAGCGATTTTATTTGGCTTTAGTAGAAGATATAAATCTTACTTCTTGGCTGGAATAGGTACTATTTTATTAAATATTTACATGAATACAAGGTCTCTATGGGGTTATCTTCCGTGGTGGTTGTATTTAATTATCGGTGGTCTACTTCTTATCTCCATCGCAAGCTATTTTGAATGGAAAAAACAAAAAGAAAATCGTACATCTAAAGAGATTCTTGAAAAAAATAAACAACGATTTATGAAATGGTTTCATCAATGGAAGTAAGAAAAAATGAATGCCCTAAAGCATGAAGCTTTAGGGCATGGCAATTAGGCAAATGTCATAATAAATCCTAAAACAAGAGCGATTAGGATAACGGTTATAAAGAATTTTTTGAACATGATTCCTCCAGATGATGTTTTCGTATGCTTGTTAGTATATCATGTTTTCAGCATTCTCAACCCATGGTAGAGAAGGTCAGCCTGATTGAAACGGAAAGCAGCGTTTATTTTCGGTTTAATCGGGATCGGTGTCTACCATCCTCATGGTGATGACCTGATAGTGCTCATTTTGTTAGTTTGTTCTTTTTCTTTTTACAAATCGCAGCCGTTATCCTTAGTACACTTGTTAATCAGATGAATCATAAATTATTCGGCAGTTTGATGATTGGAATAGGTGTGTTGTCCTTTCCTTTTTCTTTTTTCTTACTCTATATGCCTTCTGCTTTATATTTCGCCGCAGGTGCACTTGGTTTTAGAAAGTTTGTTCATGGTTCAAAGGATAAAATTGTATAGAGTTATGGTGCCCCTTGAACTTACAATTCTAGGGGTTTTCTCTATTTTCCAGATTTTCCGACAGATTTAGAGAGGGTTTTGAGGAATATAGGTCGAATAGTATGAGTAGTAACAGCTAGTTACAGAAGCTTTAAGGAGGAAGAGAATGGCTTACGAACATAAACATCCAAAATTGAAAAAAGTAATCGATAATATTGAAAATGTCATTATTGGTAAAAGGAATATAGTTGAATTAAGCTTAGTTGCTATGCTTGCAGATGGTCATGTGCTTCTTGAAGATGTACCTGGAGTAGGAAAAACAATGATGGTTAGATCTTTGGCAAAGTCGATTAATGCCAGCTTTAAACGAATTCAATTTACCCCGGATTTACTGCCGTCTGATGTGACCGGTGTTTCCATCTACAATCCTCAATTACAAGAATTCATCTTTCGTCCAGGTCCTATTATGGGCAATATTATTTTAGCCGATGAAATCAATCGAACATCTCCAAAGACTCAAGCTGCATTACTTGAGGGGATGGAGGAAGCAAGTGTGACCGTTGACGGAGTGACGAGACAATTAGAAAAGCCGTTCTTCGTTATGGCAACGCAGAATCCCATTGAATATGAGGGAACATACCCTCTTCCAGAGGCGCAATTGGACCGGTTTTTGTTAAAAATGAAAATTGGCTATCCAACGATGCAGGAGGAAATGGAAGTGTTAAATCTGGCGCGTAAAGCAAAACCAATCGACGAATTGGAGCCAGTTATTTCTATGGAAGAGATAAGGACATTGCAGGAAGAGGTCCTTAAGGTACATGTTGAAGATACGATAAAAAGGTATTTAGTTGATTTGTCTGCGCGTACGCGGGTCCATCCTAATGTGAACCTAGGAGTCAGTCCCCGCGGCACGATTTCATTAATGAAGGCAGCGCAGGCTTATGCATTGTTAAACGGCAGAGATTATGTGTTGCCTGACGATGTTCAATATTTGGCTCCGGCAGTGCTTTCCCATCGAATCATCCTTAAATCAGAAGCGAAATATGGCGGAATCGACGCAGAGAGTATCATTCAGGATATTGTGAGGAAAATTCCGGTCCCTGTTAAAAGGCAAGTGAACTAAGATGAAGAGAGTAGTACATTTCTTTAGGAAATATGCTGAGACGACAGGTTTGTTACTGTTAACGATTACGTCATTTATATTTGCCATGTTCCAAGGCGGATTTTTAAGTTGGTTCTTATTTTATACGTTTCTGCCATTCGCTGTATATTCTTTTATGTTAATCGGATATTCTATGGACAAATTTAAGGTAGAAAGAAGTGTGAGTAAGAGTCAGTATCAGGCGGGAGATTATCTGGAGGCAAGAATTATTATTTCGAGAAACAGCTGGATGCCGCTGTTTTATTTAATGGTGGAAGATGAAATTCCAGCTTCCTTATTACCCCTATCACAACAAAAAAAGAAAATAATCGTTTTTCCTTTGTTCAAAAGGGAAATTAAGCTCAATTATCGATTTGATCATCTTCCGCGCGGGGAGCACTTCTTGGAAACCATTCGACTGCAAACAGGAGACTTCTTTGGATTATATCAAAAGACTTCAATTTACACTGTACCTCAAACGATTATGGTGTACCCGGCTATTATTCAGCTTCCTTTTCAACAGCTTGAAAAAGCATATGATCAGGGAAATGGGGGATCCATTCGAAAGCTGTTGCATGATCATACGCTCGCATCAGGGGTAAGGGACTATCAACCTGGCGATCAAATTTCTTGGATAAATTGGAAAGCAACAGCTAAGAAAAATGAAATGATGACAAAGGAATTCGATGAACAAAAGAGTCATGACCTTTTCTTAATCTTGGACGAGCAACAGACTCCTTTATTTGAAGAAATGGTTGTTTTTACGGCCTCTTTTTCCCATGCAATTTTAAAGAAAGGGATACAGATGGGCTACCTTGGAACAGCATTTCAAGAGCCGTTTCTGCCTATTAGGGGTGGAGAACATCAAAGACAAGATATATTGTACAAACTAGCTCGAACAAAAGCATCGGCTGTGGAGAGGCTGGAGGTATCCATTGAAAACCACCAAGCTATACTACCGTTAAATGCAGCATTAATCATTGTTACAGGGAAACTTTCTCGAACTACTATGGAGTTGATTAGCGGCTATAAATTAAATCGAGCGATAACGGTGTTCTGTATGAAAACCGGCTCCTTTTTGACTGCGGAGGAGATAGCTGTTCGTGAATCAGCTAAGAGAAAGGGAGTTAGAGTGAATTATTTGGATCAACATCAATATGAATCTGAAATAATTGAGGTGGCGGCCCAATGATGCAGAAGAAAACGTTGAATACGAGTATTCGTTGTCTGTTATATATCTTTGGGCTGTTGCTTATTTGGGAGTGGGTGAGACCGGTCGGTCAACTCACTAATACTGGGAATCTATCTGTCTTTCTTGTTTTTGCTATCTTCTCTTTACTGTTACATTATCTCCAGTTGAACTGGCTTGTTCGGTTTGTTTTCTTATCAGGATATACCATCCTGTGCCTTCAATACCTTTATTTTGATGTTTCGTTGTTTAAGGTAAGCTGGATTTGGGACATGACAATGGAATTTAAAAATAACCTGCTTAGTGTTTTTGCAGGTGAATGGTTAAACTTATCAAATCTATTTCGTTCCTTTTTATTTTTTATTTTAATCTGGTTAATTACGTACCTTATTCATTATTGGATAACCGTTAAGAAAAAGATCTTCCTGTTTTTTTTATCGACTGTAATGTATCTATCATTTCTTGACACCTTTACCATTTACGATGCAGATCAAGCGATTATTCGAACAATTATCATTGGGTTTATCTTTCTTGGTCTGTTGGCCTTTTTCAGACTACTTGACCGGGAAGGTCTTGAGATTTCAGCTGTTAATCTCGGGAATTGGGTGCTCCCTCTTGGTCTTATGCTGGTACTAAGTACACTTTTCGGCTTTGCTGCACCCAAGCTTGATCCACAATGGCCTGACCCTGTGCCTTTTTTAAAAACCCAATCTGGAAAGGAAGGATCCGGTGGGAACGGAAAAAACGGGATTAATCAAATGGGGTATAGTGAAAATGATGACCGGCTTGGCGGCTCCATAGAAGGAAATGACACCGTCATCTTTTATCATAATGCGAAGAATAATCCGTATTGGAAGGTAGAAAACAAAGATATGTATACCGGTAAGGGCTGGAGAGACAGGGCCTTTTTTGAAATGAGTGAGTTTACAACTAACCAAGATGTTTCTGCACAAATGGTTCCTGAAGACACCTCCAAGATAAAGTTAGATGAATATAGCGTAGATATAACGGTTAAAAAAACCTATAATCATGTCGTCCTTCCAGAGCCTAGCTATCTAAAAAAAGTTAACACTAAAAATGAAAGTTCTTTTCAATTTGATGAGCTTACAGAGAAGCTGCACTCTTGGTCAGCAAATGGAGCTGATAAGGTTAAATTAAATCAATACACCTTGGACTATCTTGTCCCATCATATGATATGGTCGCCCTGAAGGAAGTTACTGAAGATCAATTATACGAAGAGGTACCGATGAGGGGCGAGTACACACAGCTTCCTGAAATCCCAGACCGAGTCAGGGAACTTGCCTTAGAAATTACGGCCGAAAAAACGAATTATTATGATAAAGTGAAAGCAATTGAGAATTATTTCGATCGATCTGAGTTTGTCTACGATAAGACAGATATTCCTTATCCAGAGGGCTCCCAAGATTATGTTGATCAATTTTTATTTGAAACAATGCGAGGGTACTGTGATAACTTTTCAAGTGCGATGATTGTTCTTCTGCGAGCGAATGATATTCCTTCGCGCTGGGCAAAGGGATATACGACAGGTGTTACAGCAACCTACAAAGGAAAACAAGTTAAAAAAGTGACCAATAATAATGCTCATTCCTGGGTTGAAGTTTATTTTCCGGGTACGGGGTGGGTACCATTTGAACCTACAAAGGGATTTTCCAATTCTGCCAGCTTTTATGATTCCTCTGTTGAAAGTACCAGTACGAGTCAAAATGACATGCCTGATCAAAATGCAGATGAATTAAAAAAACCTGATGCAGCTGAAAGCAAAACACCTGCAAAAAACTTGGATGAACCTGCAGCTTCTAGAAGTGGAAGCGAAGATTCCAATTGGTCGTGGATTTCTTTTACGATTGCGGGGATAGGGCTTGGACTTATTGGCTTTTACGTATATAAGTCACGTCGTAAATGGCTGCCTTGGATTTACATTCGTCGTTATAAACAGATGCAGGATCATGCTGTCTTCTCTAAAGCTTACTTGACATTGTTATCGCAATTGCAGCGTGCTGGATTCAATCGTCCAGAAGGTCAAACGCTGAGAGAATTTGCGGTATCTGTTGATTCACGGTATGGTGTAAATGAGGCCCTTATGCAGAAGTTAACAAAAGAATACGAAAGAATTATCTACCGTGGGGACACTGAAAAAGAGAGTCTAGGTAAGAATTTTGAATTATGGGAAAAGTTAATTAAAAAGACTACCACTTGACCTTGTTTTTAACCTGTTGTTACAATTGAATAAACTTATATGTAACACCTTCATATATCCTCGATAATATGGATCGAAAGTATCTACCGAATCACCGTAAATGATTTGACTATGAAGGCAGTTTTTCGTATAGTAGCTGGAATTCTGCCTTCTTCGTTTATTCGAGAGGCAGAATTCTGGCTTTTTTTTATTATTTTCGAAGAAATTTGCAACAATAAAAGGAGTAATTACTTATTTCAGTCTTCTTAAAGGGACATACATGAATTGAGTGAAATTCAACAGTAGAGGTGACGATTGTGCCGGGTAAAGTAGAATTGCAAAACCAAGAAATGATTTTAGTGCTTGATTTCGGAAGTCAGTATAACCAATTAATTACGCGCCGTATTCGTGAGTTAGGTGTTTATAGTGAGTTGCATCCTCACACGATTACTGCAGAAGAAATTAAAAAAATAAACCCTACTGGAATCATTCTTTCCGGAGGCCCTAATAGCGTTTATGATGATACAGCTTTCAGCTGTGACGAACGCATTTTCGAGCTCGGCTTACCTATAATGGGAATTTGTTATGGCATGCAGTTGATGACTAAGCATTTTGGCGGCAGAGTGGAACGTGCTAAGAATCGTGAATATGGAAAAGCTACGTTGAAAATCCAACATGCTTCAAGCATTTTCACCGGCCTTCCTGAAGAACAGATTGTTTGGATGAGTCACGGTGACCTAGTCATGGAGACACCAGAAGGATTTTCAGTCGATGGAATCAATGCATCATGTCCTATAGCCGCAATGAGTGATGAATCACGTAAATTATATGCTGTCCAATTCCACCCAGAAGTTCGTCATTCAGCGTACGGAACCGAAATTCTAAAGAATTTTGTATTTAACGTATGTGAGTGTACAGGTGATTGGTCCATGGAAAACTTCGTTGAAGTTGAAATTGAAAAAATTCGTCAAGAAGTCGGAGACAGAAAAGTTCTTTGTGCGTTAAGCGGGGGTGTTGATTCATCTGTTGTTGCCGTGTTAATTCATCAGGCAATTGGTGACCAATTAACCTGTATTTTCGTTGATCACGGTCTTCTTCGTAAAGGCGAAGCCGAAAGCGTCATGAAAACATTTACTGAAGGTTTCAACATGAATGTAATCTTGGTTGATGCAAAAGAACGCTTCTTCTCAAAACTTGAAGGTGTTTCTGACCCAGAGAAAAAACGGAAAATCATCGGGAATGAATTCATTTATGTATTTGATGATGAAGCAACGAAACTTGAAGGAATAGACTTCCTTGCGCAGGGTACGTTGTACACAGATATTATCGAAAGCGGTACAGCTACAGCGCAAACCATTAAGTCACATCATAATGTCGGAGGATTGCCTGAAGACATGCAATTCACGTTAATTGAACCATTAAATACACTTTTCAAGGATGAAGTGCGTGCTCTTGGTTCAGAATTAGGGATTCCTGATGAAATTGTTTGGCGTCAGCCATTCCCAGGTCCAGGCTTAGGGATTCGTGTTTTGGGTGCCATTTCTGAAGAAAAATTAGAAATCGTTCGTGAATCTGATTACATTCTACGCGATGAAGTGAAAAAAGCTGGATTAGAACGTGAAATTTGGCAATACTTCACAGTTCTTCCTGACATACGTAGTGTTGGAGTAATGGGCGATGCGAGAACGTATGATTATACAATCGGGATTCGTGCAGTGACGTCCATTGATGGAATGACATCCGACTGGGCAAGAATTCCTTGGGAAGTCTTGGAAATCATTTCTACAAGGATTGTTAATGAAGTGGATCATGTTAACCGTGTTGTCTATGACATTACTTCTAAGCCGCCTGCAACGATTGAGTGGGAATAGATTAATTATAAGAAAGGGTTTTTTAGCTTAATCTATATCGGATTAAGCTGGGAAATCCTTTCTTTTTTGTTTAACACGAACATTTATTATTTAATTTCCAATATTATTCGTAAAAACTATTGACGACCAATTACATTGGTTGTTACAATGGTCCTATAATAATTGAAAAATTCATAATACATATATTCATCGTATAATCTTGGGGATATGGCCCAAAAGTTTCTACTGAGCTGCCGTTAACAGCTTGACTACGATGTAAAGGATAGGTCTCTTTATTGACTGTCTCTTTTGCATTTATGTAGTTAAGCCGCGTTCGGTCAAGAACGCGGTTTTTCTTTATGTGGCAAAAACATTTTAAGGGAGACGAGAAAAATGAAGAAGTACTTTCAATTCGAAGAACTAGGTACTAATTTCCGACGTGAAATACTGGGAGGACTAACGACCTTCCTAGCAATGGCATATATTTTAGTAGTCAATCCTGTGACATTAACATTGAGTAGTGTAGAAGACCTGCCGGATGCACTTCGTATGGATTATGGATCTGTCTTTGTTGCAACAGCATTAGCCGCAGCAATTGGATCTATTTTAATGGGAGTCATTGCTCGATATCCCATTGCCTTAGCACCTGGTATGGGTTTGAATGCATTCTTCGCCTATACAGTCGTGTTAACCTTTGGAATACCGTGGGAAACAGCTTTAACAGGTGTGTTAATTTCTGGAGTCATTTTTGTTCTATTATCTCTATCCGGTATACGGGAAAAAATAATAAATGCCATTCCTGCTGAGTTGAAATATGCAGTAGGGGCAGGCATTGGACTTTTTATAACATTTGTAGGGTTTCAAAATTCAGGAATCATTGTTAAAAATGAAAATGTTATTGTTGGGATTGGCGACCTCACTTCAGGTAATACCTTGCTAGCTATCTTCGGAATTCTGGTTACAGTGATGTTATTAACTAAAGGAATAAAAAGCGGGGTCTTTGCCGGAATGGTGATCACTGCGATAGTAGGTATGATCTTCGGCTTAATTGATGTTCCTACAAAAATTATCGGATCCGTACCAAGTCTATCCCCAACATTCGGAACAGCTTTTAATGCTTTCGGAAATCCAGGTGAGTTATTCACCGGTCAGATGCTGATTGTGATCTTAACCTTCCTGTTTGTCGCATTTTTTGATACAGCTGGTACGTTAGTAGCTGTGGCTCAACAAGCGGGTTTAATGAAGAATAATGTTCTGCCAAGAGTAGGAAAAGGTCTTCTTGCTGATTCTTTATCAATTGTTTTCGGTGCTGTACTTGGTACCTCAACAACGACATCTTATGTAGAGTCTACTTCAGGCGTTGCAGCCGGAGCGCGTAGTGGTTTTGCGGCTGTAGTTACTGGTTTACTTTTTGTTCTTTCAATCTTCTTCTTCCCATTATTATCGGTCGTTACTTCAGCAGTTACAGCACCTGCATTAATTATCGTCGGTGTCATGATGGCTGCTTCATTGAAGAATATTGAGTGGGATAAATTCGAGATTGCGGTTCCAGCCTTCTTTACAGTTATCATGATGCCTCTAACTTATAGTATAGCAACAGGAATTGCCTGTGGTTTTGTCTTTTATCCGATCACGATGATTATGAAAGGGAAAGCAAAACAGGTTCACCCCATTATGTATGGACTCTTCATCATCTTCATCCTATACTTTGTTTACTTGATATAGTTAGTAGGGGAATCCCAATAGGGGTTCCTTTTTTTCTGTTTTTTTTACGAGAATTCCCTATTTGGAATTGATTTAACATTGCTTTCGACGGGTAATTTGTCTAACATGAAGGGTAATAGAAATCGAGCGTAAATGAGGGATTTTCATGGAAGGAATTCATATAAGCAAGGTGTTAAACAATAATGTTGCCATAGCTGTTCACCCTTCTTATGGAGAAACGGTTGTCATTGGTAAAGGTGTTGGCTTTAATCGTAAAAAAGGTGATGTGCTGCCTGAAGATTTGGCCGATAAAATGTTTGTCCTGAAAAGCGAGAAGGAACAGGAGAATTACAAGAAGTTACTTCCAAATATCGATGAACAAATGCAGGCTAGTATTATTGAAACCATTCAACATATAAATTCTCGGGTGCCTGGCAGCTTAAATGAACATATCCATGTTGGTTTGACCGATCATCTCCTTTTTGCTCTCAATCGTGTTCAAAATGGGATGGAAATGAAAAATCCGTTTCTTATAGAAACAATCACGCTTTATCCCTTTGAATATGAGGTGGCAAAAGAAGTTATTGAAATTATGAAAGAAAAAACAGGAATCGGACTACCGGAAGGTGAGATAGGATTCATCACCCTTCATATTCATAGTGCGGTTGTAAATAAAGAGTTAGCAGAAGTTAATAAATTCTCCCAGTTGGTCAGTCATTTAGTAGGGATAATAGAAGATCAGCTTGATTTTAAAATGGATAAAGAAAGTGTGGACTATATCAGGCTGGTTCGACACCTCCGTTTTACCATTGATCGAGTTCTTGCTGATGAAAAAATAGATGAACCACAAAAAATTGCGAATCTATTGAAAGAAGAATATCCCCTGTGCTATAATCTGGCGTGGAAGCTGATAAAAATTATGCAAAAAAAATTAATGAAGCCTGTATACGATGCTGAAGCTGTTTATTTGACCATGCATCTTCAACGACTTCAAACAAAAATTAAATAAAGAAATAACATTCACGTGTTACTGATTAGATCAGGCATAAGTGAAGTAAGTAATGGATTGTTAAGTAACTGGTTATATTAATATAATCAGCAGCTGGCATCTATACTTATCTTTGCTTATGCCTTTTTATTGTTGAATTTTGTTTTTTTATTAGTATTCCACAAAAACTTTTGGAGGTCACACCATGTTTAAAAAATTATTTGGTGTTTTACAAAAAGTAGGGAAAGCGTTAATGCTTCCAGTTGCGATTTTACCAGCAGCAGGGATTCTTCTTGCGTTTGGTAATGCACTTCAAAATCCTACGTTGTTAGACTTAGCACCGTTCCTAAATAATGGCGGAGTAGAAATGGTTGCATCGGTTATGGAAAACGCGGGGAACGTTATCTTCACCAACTTGGCCCTATTGTTTGCAGTTGGTGTAGCTATCGGACTTGCTGGTGGAGACGGAGTAGCTGGACTAGCTGCTATCGTTGGATTCCTAATTATGAATGTAACAATGGGTACAGCATTAGGAATTGATGCAAAAGCGTTAGAAGGCAGTGTCGAGTATGCAAGTGTCCTTGGTATTCCGACGCTTTCAACAGGTGTCTTCGGCGGGATTATTGTCGGTATTATCGCTGCGGCAATGTACAATAAATTCTTCCGAATTGAATTGCCATCATACCTCGGATTTTTTGCAGGAAAACGTTTTGTTCCAATTGCCACTGCAGTATCTGCCTTAATCTTAGGCCTACTGATGATTGTTATTTGGCCGCCGATTCAACATGGCTTAAATACATTCTCAGAGTTCATGCTTAATGGAAATTTAACTGTCTCATCATTCATCTTTGGATTAGTAGAAAGATCGTTAATACCTTTCGGATTACATCACATTTTCTACTCGCCGTTTTGGTTTGAATTTGGAACGTACACAAATGCGGCCGGTGAAATTATTAAAGGTGACCAAGCTATCTTTATGAATCAAATCAAAGATGGTGTACAAAACTTAACAGCTGGAACGTTCATGGCAGGTAAATATCCATTTATGATGTTTGGACTTCCAGCAGCAGCTCTTGCTATTTATCACGAAGCTCGTCCAGAAAAGAAAGTTATGGTTGGGGGATTAATGGCTTCTGCAGCATTAACTTCATTCCTAACAGGGATTACAGAACCACTTGAATTCTCGTTCCTTTTTGTAGCACCAGTATTATTTGGTATCCATGCAGTTTTTGCAGGATTGTCATTTATGACGATGCACTTACTTAATGTGAAAATCGGAATGACGTTCTCAGGTGGATTAATTGACTATGTATTATTCGGATTAATCAATCCACAAACCAATGCCTGGTTAGTTATTCCTGTAGGTATCGTATTCGCTTTAATTTATTACTTCGGATTCCGTTTTGCTATCCGTAAATTCAACTTAAAAACGCCAGGACGTGAAGTTGAAGATGAAAATGAAGGACCAGCTGTAAAAGTTAATGCTGAAACACTGCCATTGCAGATTCTTGATGCGATGGGAGGAGAGAAAAATATTGCTCACTTAGATGCTTGTATTACACGCCTAAGAGTATCAGTAAATGACGCTAAACAAGTAGATAAAGAACTACTGAAAAAACTAGGCGCGGCTGGTGTTTTAGAAGTAGGTAACAGCATACAAGCAATCTTCGGACCTCGTTCTGAAACAATCAAAGGTCAAATGAAAGACATTATGGAAGGAAAAACTGTTCGTAATGTTGAAATACCACCTGAAAAAGGTGTAGAAGACCAAATCGTTGATGTTATGCCAGAAGCTTTACGTACTGAAGGAGAAAATCATGTCTTTATTTCGCCGATTACTGGTGAAATTAAACCAATTAGCGAAGTACCTGATGCAGTGTTCTCTGAAAAAATGATGGGTGATGGATTTGCGATCATTCCAGAGGATGGAACCATTGTTTCACCTGTGGATGGAACGATTGTCAACTTCTTCCCAACCAAACATGCAATCGGGATTGAATCTGACACGGGCCTTGAAGTCTTAATTCATGTAGGGATAGATACAGTTAAATTAGAAGGGAATGGTTTTGAAGCACTTATTGCACAAGGTGATAAAGTCAAAGCTGGACAGCCTCTATTACAAGTTGATTTAGACTATGTGAAAAATAATGCTACTTCTATCATTACACCAATTGTCTTCACTAACTTAAAAGCTGGTCAATCAATTGCTATTGAAAAGACCGGTAAAGTAACAAGCGGTGAAGAAAACATTATCTCTATTAAATAAAATTGCGATCTATAGCTGCTCGCATGTCCGTCACTGGATATGCGGGCAGCTATTTTTTTGTCGTGAATCGGGACTTTCTGCTTATTGAAGTTATTTGAGGTAGATGTTACTATATGTAGTACACGCATCAGGCGGAAAACATTTTAATATAACGCTAAAAAAGATTATTTAAAAAAGATGTTGACGATATGTTGTGTAGATGGTATATTAGTTAAGTCGCTTCGGAAGAAACGGCAAACGACATGAAAAATTGCTCTTTGAAAACTGAACAAAACAAAGCGTCAACGTTTTAAAGAAGTGAGTACACACTATAAAAACAACCGAGCAAGTCAAACATTCTACGGAGAGTTTGATCCTGGCTCAGGATGAACGCTGGCGGCGTGCCTAATACATGCAAGTCGAGCGAATTGTTGAGTTTACTCAACAATTAGCGGCGGACGGGTGAGTAACACGTGGGCAACCTGCCTATAAGACTGGGATAACTTCGGGAAACCGGAGCTAATACCGGATATGTTCTTTTCTCGCATGAGAGAAGATGGAAAGACGGTTTCGGCTGTCACTTATAGATGGGCCCGCGGCGCATTAGCTAGTTGGTGAGGTAATGGCTCACCAAGGCAACGATGCGTAGCCGACCTGAGAGGGTGATCGGCCACACTGGGACTGAGACACGGCCCAGACTCCTACGGGAGGCAGCAGTAGGGAATCTTCCGCAATGGACGAAAGTCTGACGGAGCAACGCCGCGTGAACGATGAAGGCTTTCGGGTCGTAAAGTTCTGTTGTTAGGGAAGAACAAGTACCAGAGTAACTGCTGGTACCTTGACGGTACCTAACCAGAAAGCCACGGCTAACTACGTGCCAGCAGCCGCGGTAATACGTAGGTGGCAAGCGTTATCCGGAATTATTGGGCGTAAAGCGCGCGCAGGTGGTTCCTTAAGTCTGATGTGAAAGCCCCCGGCTCAACCGGGGAGGGTCATTGGAAACTGGGGAACTTGAGTGTAGAAGAGGAAAGTGGAATTCCACGTGTAGCGGTGAAATGCGTAGAGATGTGGAGGAACACCAGTGGCGAAGGCGACTTTCTGGTCTATAACTGACACTGAGGCGCGAAAGCGTGGGGAGCAAACAGGATTAGATACCCTGGTAGTCCACGCCGTAAACGATGAGTGCTAAGTGTTAGAGGGTTTCCGCCCTTTAGTGCTGCAGCTAACGCATTAAGCACTCCGCCTGGGGAGTACGGCCGCAAGGCTGAAACTCAAAGGAATTGACGGGGGCCCGCACAAGCGGTGGAGCATGTGGTTTAATTCGAAGCAACGCGAAGAACCTTACCAGGTCTTGACATCCTCTGACACTCCTAGAGATAGGACGTTCCCCTTCGGGGGACAGAGTGACAGGTGGTGCATGGTTGTCGTCAGCTCGTGTCGTGAGATGTTGGGTTAAGTCCCGCAACGAGCGCAACCCTTGATCTTAGTTGCCAGCATTCAGTTGGGCACTCTAAGGTGACTGCCGGTGATAAACCGGAGGAAGGTGGGGATGACGTCAAATCATCATGCCCCTTATGACCTGGGCTACACACGTGCTACAATGGATGGTACAAAGAGCTGCAAACTCGCGAGGGTAAGCGAATCTCATAAAGCCATTCTCAGTTCGGATTGCAGGCTGCAACTCGCCTGCATGAAGCCGGAATCGCTAGTAATCGCGGATCAGCATGCCGCGGTGAATACGTTCCCGGGCCTTGTACACACCGCCCGTCACACCACGAGAGTTTGTAACACCCGAAGTCGGTGAGGTAACCGCAAGGAGCCAGCCGCCTAAGGTGGGACAGATGATTGGGGTGAAGTCGTAACAAGGTAGCCGTATCGGAAGGTGCGGCTGGATCACCTCCTTTCTAAGGAAAATTAACGTGACGCTTTTGTTTTGTTCAGTTTTGAATGAGTAATTCATTCAACCTTGTTCTTTGAAAACTAGATAATAGATAGAAGGCAAATTTTGCATCAATTTTTAAAACACCGAATGTTTTTTTTAGTAGGTTAAGTTAGAAAGGGCGCACGGTGGATGCCTTGGCACTAGGAGCCGATGAAGGACGGGACTAACACCGATATGCTTTGGGGAGCTGTAAGTAAGCGTTGATCCAGAGATTTCCGAATGGGGAAACCCACTGTTCGTAATGGAACAGTATCTTTACCTGAATACATAGGGTACTGAAGGCAGACCCGGGGAACTGAAACATCTAAGTACCCGGAGGAAGAGAAAGCAATAGCGATTTCCTGAGTAGCGGCGAGCGAAACGGAATCAGCCCAAACCAAGAGGCTTGCCTCTTGGGGTTGTAGGACACTCAATATGGAGTTACAAAGGAACGGGGTAAATGAAGAGGTCTGGAAAGGCCCGTCAAAGAAGGTAAAAACCCTGTAGTTGAAACTTCGTTCCCTCCTGAGTGGATCCTGAGTACGGCGGGACACGAGAAATCCCGTCGGAAACAGGGAGGACCATCTCCCAAGGCTAAATACTCCCTAGTGACCGATAGTGAACCAGTACCGTGAGGGAAAGGTGAAAAGCACCCCGGAAGGGGAGTGAAATAGATCCTGAAACCGTGTGCTTACAAGTAATCAGAGCCCGTTAATGGGTGATGGTGTGCCTTTTGTAGAATGAACCGGCGAGTTACGATCCCATGCGAGGTTAAGTTGAAAAGACGGAGCCGCAGCGAAAGCGAGTCTGAATAGGGCGAATTAGTATGTGGTCGTAGACCCGAAACCAGGTGATCTACCCATGTCCAGGGTGAAGTTCAGGTAACACTGAATGGAGGCCCGAACCCACGCACGTTGAAAAGTGCGGGGATGAGGTGTGGGTAGCGGAGAAATTCCAATCGAACCTGGAGATAGCTGGTTCTCTCCGAAATAGCTTTAGGGCTAGCCTCAAGATGAGAGTATTGGAGGTAGAGCACTGATTGGACTAGGGGCCCCCAACGGGTTACCGAATTCAGTCAAACTCCGAATGCCAAATACTTATTCTTGGGAGTCAGACTGCGAGTGATAAGATCCGTAGTCAAAAGGGAAACAGCCCAGACCACCAGCTAAGGTCCCAAAGTATACGTTAAGTGGAAAAGGATGTGGAGTTGCTTAGACAACCAGGATGTTGGCTCAGAAGCAGCCACCATTTAAAGAGTGCGTAATAGCTCACTGGTCGAGTGACTCCGCGCCGAAAATGTACCGGGGCTAAACGTATCACCGAAGCTGTGGATGGACACCGTAGGGTGTCCGTGGTAGGAGAGCGTTCTAAGGGCGTCGAAGCTAGACCGTAAGGACTGGTGGAGCGCTTAGAAGTGAGAATGCCGGTATGAGTAGCGAAAGAAGGGTGAGAATCCCTTCCACCGAATGCCCAAGGTTTCCTGAGGAAGGCTCGTCCGCTCAGGGTTAGTCGGGACCTAAGCCGAGGCCGAAAGGCGTAGGCGATGGATAACAGGTTGATATTCCTGTACCACCAATTTATCGTTTGAACGATGGGGGGACGCAGGAGGATAGGGTAAGCGCGCTGTTGGATATGCGCGTCTAAGCAGTTAGGCCGGAAACGAGGCAAATCCCGTTTCCATTAAGGCGGAGCTGTGATAGCGAGGGAAATTAAGTACCGAAGTTCCTGATTCCACACTGCCTAGAAAAGCCTCTAGTGAGATAAAGGGTGCCCGTACCGCAAACCGACACAGGTAGGCGAGGAGAGAATCCTAAGGTGTGCGAGAGAACTCTCGTTAAGGAACTCGGCAAAATGACCCCGTAACTTCGGGAGAAGGGGTGCTTTTTAGGGTGAATAGCCCGGAAAAGCCGCAGTGAATAGGCCCAGGCGACTGTTTAGCAAAAACACAGGTCTCTGCGAAGCCGCAAGGCGAAGTATAGGGGCTGACGCCTGCCCGGTGCTGGAAGGTTAAGGGGAGAGGTTAGCGTAAGCGAAGCTTTGAACCGAAGCCCCAGTAAACGGCGGCCGTAACTATAACGGTCCTAAGGTAGCGAAATTCCTTGTCGGGTAAGTTCCGACCCGCACGAAAGGCGTAACGATCTGGGCACTGTCTCAACGAGAGACTCGGTGAAATTATAGTACCTGTGAAGATGCAGGTTACCCGCGACAGGACGGAAAGACCCCGTGGAGCTTTACTGTAACCTGATATTGAATTTTGGTACAGCTTGTACAGGATAGGTAGGAGCCTTTGAAACCGGAGCGCTAGCTTCGGTGGAGGCATTGGTGGGATACTACCCTGGCTGTATTGAAATTCTAACCCGCGCCCCTTATCGGGGTGGGAGACAGTGTCAGGTGGACAGTTTGACTGGGGCGGTCGCCTCCTAAAGAGTAACGGAGGCGCCCAAAGGTTCCCTCAGAATGGTTGGAAATCATTCGTAGAGTGTAAAGGCACAAGGGAGCTTGACTGCGAGACCTACAAGTCGAGCAGGGACGAAAGTCGGGCTTAGTGATCCGGTGGTTCCGCATGGAAGGGCCATCGCTCAACGGATAAAAGCTACCCCGGGGATAACAGGCTTATCTCCCCCAAGAGTCCACATCGACGGGGAGGTTTGGCACCTCGATGTCGGCTCATCGCATCCTGGGGCTGTAGTCGGTCCCAAGGGTTGGGCTGTTCGCCCATTAAAGCGGTACGCGAGCTGGGTTCAGAACGTCGTGAGACAGTTCGGTCCCTATCCGTCGTGGGCGCAGGAAATTTGAGAGGAGCTGTCCTTAGTACGAGAGGACCGGGATGGACGCACCGCTGGTGTACCAGTTGTCTTGCCAAAGGCATAGCTGGGTAGCTACGTGCGGACGGGATAAGTGCTGAAAGCATCTAAGCATGAAGCCCCCCTCAAGATGAGATTTCCCATAGCGTAAGCTAGTAAGATCCCTGAAAGATGATCAGGTAGATAGGTTTGAGGTGGAAGCGTGGTGACACGTGGAGCTGACAAATACTAATCGATCGAGGACTTAACCATTCGTTTTAATTACATGCAAAACCCTTCTTATTATCTAGTTTTGAAGGAACAACGTTCCTTTATAGTCTGGTAATGATGGCGAAGAGGCCACACCCGTTCCCATTCCGAACACGGAAGTTAAGCTCTTCAGCGCCGATGGTAGTTGGGGGTCTCCCCCTGTGAGAGTAGGACATTGCCAGGCAACAGAAAGAAAAGATCAGCTGCATAGCTGGTCTTTTTTTGTGGTGTTTTTTAGAAGTTGAACAGGAAATGTGTACCCTGAAACGGGATTATGCAGGGCCTAGACGGGAATATCGTGATCTCAGACGGGAATATATGAAGACCAGACGGGATTAATGGCTGAAATAGCAGAAACATAGATAAAATACCCCCATGGAAACTTAGTTACCAGGTCTTCTTAAAAAGTGTAACTTAAGAAATAGTTCTAAGGATAAGCGACCCATTTTCAAAACCCTTAAAACAATGATGCCCCATCGGGTATTTTAGAGCTGAAAATAGTGCCCAGACGGGAATACGCTGTCTCTAGACGGGAATACCCATGATCCAGAAGGGATTACGTCCATCTCAGACGGGAATACATGAAGACCAGACGGGATTAACAGCCGGAATAGCATAAAAAGAGATAAAATACCCCCCATGGAAACTTAGTTACCAGGTCTGCCTAAAAAGTGTAACTAAAGAAATAGTTCTAATGATAAGCGACCCATTTTCAAAAAACAATTAACACATGATGCCCAACGGGGTATTTTGTGCTTTAAAAAAGCAAACAAACGAGAATACGCTTGATCCGGGAGGGATTAATAGCCGGTATAGTATAAAAATGAACTCTAGGATCAGCATGTTTTCAAAAAAATAATAAACTGGTCACTATTTCTAAAGTTAGTCTACTATAATAATATTTCTCGATATGGTGTATTTTAATCTTGCAAATACATGGTAGAGCTGTATCATTAGTAGATATGAAATCCTTATCTATAAGTACTACATACATGTTTGGATGATAAAACGTGTGATACGTGTAAATTAGGGTAATATAAAATAGATAGGGGCGGGTACAGTGCTAGAAAACAGTTTTATTATGGTACTCATTATTCTGATAATTAATATTGTATATGTAACGTTTTTTACAATCCGAATGATTCTTACTCTTAAAGGTTATCGGTATCTGGCTGCATCAATTAGCATGATAGAAATAGTCATTTATGTGGTTGGGCTGGGGCTTGTATTGGATAATTTAGATAAGATTCAAAACTTAATTGCCTATGCAGTGGGTTATGGTATTGGTGTTATAGTGGGAATGAAGATTGAAGAGAAGTTGGCAATCGGGTATATTACGGTTAATGTGATTACTGCGGATTATAAAAATAATAATCTTTCGAAAAGAATTAGGGAAAAAGGTTTTGGTGTGACAGATTGGATGGCTCAGGGTCTTGAGGGCGATCGAATGGCGCTGCAGATTTTGACGCCGAGAAAGTATGAGTTGAAATTATATGATACGATTAAAGAGCTTGATCCGAAGGCTTTTATAATCGCTTATGAGCCGAAAACGATTCATGGTGGTTTTTGGGTTAAATCAGTTAAGAAGGGACGATTATTTCGTGACGCAGAAAAGTAAGAAGACGTTTGAAGTAGCAGAAGGGGAAAGTATTGATTCTTGTCTTGATCGAATGAAGGCTGAAGGATATGCTCCTGTACGGCGGATTGAAAAGCCGATCTTTGCTGAACATGTTTCGGATGGAATTACTCAATACGAGCCTGTGAATCGGAAAATTGTTTTTGAAGCCAAGATTATTCAGTAAAACACGAACAATAAATATAAATTTTTGATTAATATTCGATTTTTTCTTGACAGGCATTTAGGATAATGGTTAAAATGTAACTAATGATATAGAAGTCTCTCATATAATCCAGGGGATATGGCCCAAAGTTTCTACCCGATAACCGTAAATTATCGGACTATGAGAGAAAGATGAACGTTAGGACTATACTCTATTTTTATATTAAGGGTAATCCGGGCAGACACTTTCTCTTTGGAGAGTTTCTGCTCGGATTTTTTTGTTTTAATCTTATACCAGCATTGTTGGAGGCGAAGAAATGAAACCGCAAGTTGGCGTTATTATGGGAAGCGTTTCGGATTGGGAAACAATGAAGTATACCTGTGAAGTATTAGAGCAGTTGAATATACCATTTGAAAAGAGAGTGGTGTCCGCACACCGTACTCCTGATTTAATGTTTGAATATGCGGAAAATGCCAGAGATAGAGGGTTGCATGTGATTATCGCTGGTGCTGGTGGTGCCGCGCATTTGCCTGGGATGATTGCAGCCAAAACAACAGTCCCTGTTATCGGAGTACCTGTACAAACAAAAGCACTGAATGGCATTGATTCATTACTATCGATTGTTCAAATGCCAGGCGGCGTACCAGTTGCGACAGTGGCTATTGGAAAGGCTGGTGCGACAAATGCAGGGTTACTTGCAGGTCAAATCCTTTCTATAAATAATACGGCAATCACAGAGCAGTTAGAAGCTTTGCGATATGAAACGAGGGAAAAGGTATTTGAGAGCAGTGAACAGCTTAAATAAGCAAGTTATAGGCCCTAATCAAACCATCGGGATTATCGGCGGTGGTCAGCTGGGAAGAATGATGGCACTGGCTGCTAAAGCATCGGGATTTAAGATTGCCGTATTAGATCCAACACTTGGTTGTCCGTGCGGGCAAGTAGCCGACTATCAGATAACAGGTGCTTACGATGATCTGGCTAGTTTAAGAAAACTTTCTGAGATTAGTGACGTCATTACTTACGAATTTGAAAATGTGAGTGCTGAGGCTCTTGAATGGCTGAAGGAACATGCTAATTTACCACAAGGAACGGAATTACTGAAGCTTTCACAAGATCGTTTACGAGAAAAGGCGGCTATAGAAGCGGCTGGCGTTCCTGTTGCTCCCTATTACCCTATCCATTCAATCGAAGATATTTACGTATCTATTGAGAAATTAGGCTATCCGAGTGTGTTAAAAACAGTTCGGGGAGGCTATGATGGAAAAGGGCAGTTCGTGATTCGAGATGAGTCTGATATAAGCAAGGCAAGTAATCTTGTAGAAATGGGAGATTGTGTCCTCGAAGCGTGGGTACCTTTTGTTAAAGAAATCTCAGTCATTATGACTCGTAAGGCAAATGGTGACCTGACTCATTTTCCCGTCGCTGAAAACATACATCAAAATAACATCTTGCATCAAACCATTGTTCCTGCGCGAATTACACAGGAAGCCGAGCAAAAAGCCGTACAACTAGCGAGAAATCTAGCTGAAGAGCTTCATTTGGTTGGAACCCTCGCCGTTGAAATGTTTTTGACAGCAACCGATGAATTAATTGTCAACGAGCTGGCACCGCGGCCGCATAATTCTGGACACTTTACAATTGAGGCTTGTGAGACATCTCAATTTGAGCAGCATGTCCGTGCTATTTGTAATTGGCCGTTAGCCAGTACGAGACTATTAAAACCCGTTGTGATGGCTAATCTTCTTGGAGAACATCTTGATGGTGCTCTCTCCGCTATTACGGAACAAAAGGATTGGAAATTCCATCTCTATGGAAAAGAAGAAGCGAAGTCAAAAAGGAAAATGGGCCATATCACTATATTGCGCCCTACGATTAAACAAGCATTAGCCGAATTAGAAGCTAGTGGAATTTGGAAGCATCAGGTTGAAACGGAGGAAATAAAATGATAGAACGCTATACTCGTCCCGAAATGGGCGCAATTTGGACAGAAGACAATCGATTTAAAGCATGGTTGGAAGTTGAAATTCTTGCTTGTGAAGCATGGTCGGAATTAGGTGCCATTCCAAAAGAAGATGTGAAGTTACTTCGTGAAAATGCTTCATTTGATACGAAACGTATTAAGGAAATTGAAGAAGAAACGCGTCATGATGTGGTTGCTTTTACAAGAGCCGTTTCAGAATCCCTTGGTGAAGAACGGAAATGGGTTCATTATGGTCTCACCTCTACAGATGTGGTAGATACGGCGCTATCTTATATCTTAAAACAAGCAAATGAAATTTTGTTTGCTGATCTAGAACGTTTTATTGAAATTTTAAAGAATAAAGCAATTGAACATAAGTTTACAGTCATGATGGGACGTACACATGGCGTTCATGCAGAGCCAACTACCTTTGGATTAAAGCTTGCGCTTTGGCATGAAGAAATGAAACGGAACCTAGAACGGTTTAAATCCGTTTGTAAAGGCATTGAAGTTGGCAAAATGTCTGGTGCAGTTGGTACTTTTGCCAATATTGATCCATTCATCGAGAGTTATGTTTGTGAAAAGCTTGGTCTTGAAGCGGCACCAATTTCAACTCAAACTTTACAGCGCGACCGTCATGCAGATTATATGGCAACACTCGCTTTAATTGCTACATCCATTGAAAAGTTTGCTATTGAAATCCGCGGGCTGCAAAAAAGTGAAACACGTGAAGTAGAAGAGAGGTTTACTAAGGGGCAAAAGGGCTCATCTGCGATGCCTCATAAACGAAATCCAATTGGTTCAGAGAATATGACTGGTCTTGCCCGTGTGATCCGCGGTTATATGCAGACTGCTTACGATAATGTACCACTTTGGCATGAACGTGATATTTCTCATTCATCTGCTGAACGGATTATTCTTCCGGATGCGACGATTGCCTTGAATTATATGCTTAATCGTTTTGGTAACATCGTGAAGAATTTGACTGTTTATCCGGAGAATATGAAACGTAATATGGACCGTACACTGGGTCTGATTTATTCACAACGTGTATTACTTACCTTAATCGATAAAGGACTGGCAAGGGAAGAAGCCTATGACACCGTTCAGCCAAAAGCAATGGAATCATGGGAAAAACAAGTTCCTTTCCGTACGCTTCTTGATAACGATGATAAAATTACTAGTTTATTATCGAAAGAAGAGTTAGATGAATGTTTTGATTATCACCATCATTTAAAACAGGTTGATTATATCTTTGATCGCCTCGGTCTTTAAAAATAGTGCTGCTGGAAAGATATCCAGCGGCCTTCTTCAAAAAATATAGAGTGAAAATTTCCAATATTGCTAACATGGGGGCGTAATCATGGAAAAACGAGAATTACTGTATGAAGGAAAAGCGAAACGGATTTATGCAACAGAAGACCAGGAAATTGTTTGGGTAGAATACAAAGATTCCGCAACGGCATTTAATGGCGGGAAAAAAGCAGAAATTGAAGGTAAAGGTGCTCTGAATAATGGAATTACCAGTTTACTATTTTCAAAGCTGCAGCAATCGGGTATCTCTTCTCACTTTATAAAATCAATTTCCGAACGTGAACAACTGGTCAAGAGTGTCACCATTATTCCGCTTGAAGTAGTCGTACGTAATATCGCAGCCGGAAGCCTGGCAAAGCGTCTTGGATTTCCAGAAGGTCAGCCTCTAAAACAACCGATTGTTGAGTTTTATTATAAAGATGATGAATTAGGCGATCCATTACTTACAGAAGCACATATCAATGAACTAGCAGTGGCAAGCAGTGATGAAGTAACGGTTCTTCGGAATAAGGCACTTCAAGTGAATACCGTTTTATCAAGCTTTTTTCAAGAAATTGGCGTCCTTCTGGTCGATTTTAAACTGGAATTTGGCAAACTTGCCAATGGTGATATTCTGCTGGCCGATGAGATATCTCCTGACACTTGCAGGCTATGGGACAGTGAAACGAAAGAAAAGTTCGATAAAGATGTATTCCGACGCGATTTAGGGAGTTTAGTAGAGGCTTACGAAAAAATCTATGCAAAGCTAAAGGAGACTCAACATGTATAAAGTAAAAGTTTACATTACCTTGCGTGAAAGTGTTTTAGATCCACAGGGAACGGCGGTTAAACAATCGTTACACAGTATGACCTACAATCAAGTGCAGGATGTTCGAATCGGAAAATATATGGAACTTAGTATTGAAGATACAACAACAGATGTGAATCAGTTAGTTAAAGAAATGTGTGAACGCCTGCTGGCTAATACAGTCATTGAGGATTATCGCTATGATATTGAGGAGGTTGTCGCGCTGTGAAATTTGCCGTAATCGTATTTCCCGGCTCCAATTGTGATGTTGATATGTATCATGCAATTAAAGATGAACTAGGAGAAGAAGCGGAATATGTTTGGCATACTGCGGATAACTTAGATCAATTTGATGGAATTCTTTTACCTGGCGGCTTTTCATACGGTGATTACCTGCGCTCAGGTGCTATTGCTCGGTTTTCGACAGTGATGACAGAGGTGGTTAAAGCGGCAAATGCAGGTAAGCCTGTCCTTGGAATATGTAATGGATTTCAAATTCTTCTTGAAGCAGGTCTTCTGCCTGGAGCGATGCGTAGAAATCGTGACTTGAAATTTATCTGTCGTCCGGTTCAGCTGCAAGTTGAAAATGCCGAAACAGCTTTTACAAACGGCTATTCTCAAGGGGAGATCATTAATATCCCCGTAGCACATGGTGAAGGAAATTATTATTGTGATGCTCAAACTCTAGAACAGTTGAAAGCTAATAATCAAATTGTATTTACCTATAAGGGTGACAATCCAAATGGCAGTCTTGAGAAAATTGCCGGAATTATTAATCAGCAGGGAAATGTACTTGGGATGATGCCTCACCCTGAGCGTGCTGTCGATTCGCTGCTCGGAAGTAATGACGGATTAATGCTGTTTCAATCGATCGTTAAGAACTGGAGGGAATCACATGTCGTTAATGCTTGAGCCAAGCCCAGAAATGATTAAGTCAGAGCGGATATTTGCAGAAATGGGACTGACGGATGAAGAATTTGCGATGGTGGAAAAAATCCTTGGGCGTATGCCTAATTATACAGAGACCGGTTTGTTTTCGGTTATGTGGTCAGAGCATTGCTCGTATAAAAACTCTAAACCTGTATTGAGCAAGTTTCCTGTCACAGGTGAGAAAGTTCTTCAAGGTCCAGGAGAAGGTGCTGGCATCGTTGATATTGGGGATAATCAAGCGGTAGTATTTAAAATTGAAAGTCATAACCATCCCTCTGCGATTGAGCCTTATCAAGGAGCAGCAACGGGTGTCGGTGGAATCATTAGAGACGTATTTTCCATGGGATCCCGACCGATTGCTATGTTGAATTCTTTACGCTTTGGCGAGCTGGATAACCCAAGGACCAAATACTTATTCAAAGAAGTTGTCGCTGGAATTGCTGGGTATGGGAACTGTATGGGCATTCCAACTGTTGGAGGGGAGATACAATTTGATCCATCCTATGAAGGAAACCCGCTTGTGAATGCTATGTGTGTTGGATTAATAAATCATCATGAAATTCAAAAAGGTCAGGCTCGCGGTATTGGGAATACGGTTATGTATGTTGGTGCTAAAACCGGTCGTGATGGAATACATGGCGCAACTTTTGCGTCAGAAGAATTGACAGAAACGTCTGAAGCCAAACGGCCTGCAGTGCAGGTGGGTGATCCTTTCATGGAGAAGCTGCTTCTTGAAGCATGCCTTGATTTGATTAAATCGGATGCACTTGTTGGAATTCAAGACATGGGTGCAGCAGGATTAACGAGTTCTTCAGCCGAGATGGCCAGTAAGGCAGGGTCCGGAATTGAAATGAACCTTGACCTTATCCCACAGCGTGAGACAGGAATGACCGCTTACGAAATGATGCTTTCAGAATCTCAGGAGCGGATGCTTATTGTTGTGAAAAAAGGCCGCGAACAAGAAATCAGAGAGATATTTTCTAAATATGATTTAGAGGCAGTAGCCGTCGGACAGGTAACAGAAGCGAAAAATTTAAAACTGACGCATAAAGGCTCAATCATTGCCGATGTTCCTGTGGATGCACTGGCTGAAGAAGCTCCTGTATATCATAAACCATCAAGTGAACCAGGCTATTTCCGAGAGTTTCAGGCTATGACTATTCCAGCACCACAAATTTCTGATTACAAGACTGCGTTGAAAGATTTGTTGTCACAGCCGACCATCTCAAGTAAGGAATGGGTTTATGACCAATATGATTATATGGTACGAACAAATACAGTTGTAGCCCCAGGTTCAGACGCGGCTGTTGTTCGGATTCGTGAAACAAATAAGGCTTTAGCCATGACAACGGATTGCAATTCCCGCTATCTCTACCTTGACCCGGAAATGGGTGGAAAGATTGCGGTTGCTGAAGCAGCTCGTAATATCATTTGTTCTGGTGCAGAGCCGTTAGCAATTACAGACTGTTTAAACTTTGGCAGCCCAGAGAAACCAGAAATTTTCTGGCAAATTGAAAAAGCAACAGATGGCATGAGTGAAGCGTGTCGTACGCTGCAAACACCGGTCATCGGCGGAAATGTCTCCCTTTATAACGAAACAAATGGAGTGGCCATCTATCCCACACCTGTAATTGGGATGGTTGGATTGATTAGTGATTTAGCTCATATAACTACACAGGAATTCAAACAAGCTGGGGATTTAATTTATGTAATCGGCGAAGCAAAGTCTGAGTTTGGCGGAAGTGAGCTGCAGAAAATGATTGATGGCAAAATTTCTGGACCGGCACCATTTATAGACCTTGCTGTGGAACAAAAACGCCAACAGCACATTCTTCAAGCGATTCAACTGGGTTTAGTGGCATCCGCACACGACATTGCCGAAGGCGGGTTTGCCGTAGCGGCAGCAGAGTCATTGTTTGGACAAAATAACCTTGGTGCTGAAATGGTCATTAAAGGTGATGTGATGTCAGCTCTATTTGCAGAAACGCAATCACGTTTTATTCTTTCGATAAAACCGGAACATAAAGAAGGCTTTGAAGCACTTGTGGATGATGCCTATCTGATTGGGACAGTCACGCATGATGCAACATTAAAAATGGTAAATGAAGCGGGCACCAATTTGATAGATGTAGACGTTTCTGAATTACATGCTGCTTGGAAAGGAGCTATTCCATGCTTGCTGAATTAAAAGGACTAAATGAGGAATGTGGAGTTTTTGGTATCTGGGGTCATGAAGATGCTGCACAAATTACCTATTACGGATTGCATAGTCTGCAGCATCGAGGACAAGAAGGCGCTGGTATTGTCGAAATGAACGACGATCAGCTAACCTGTGTCAAAGGTGAAGGGCTTGTTACAGAAGTCTTTACGACGGAGAAGATGAAGAACCTCAATGGGAGAGCGGCAATCGGCCATGTTCGATACGCAACAGCAGGCGGCGGAGGCTATGAAAATGTCCAGCCGCTGCTGTTCAACTTCCAAAGCGGCGCCATGGCATTGGCTCATAACGGTAATCTGGTCAATGCAAATCAATTAAAATCACAGTTAGAAGCACAGGGGAGTATATTTCAAACTTCTTCAGATACAGAAGTACTTGCACACTTAATACGCAGAGGCGGTTTTGCAACACATAAAAACCGTCTTAAAAATGCATTGAGTATGCTAAAAGGTGCATATGCCTTTTTAATTATGACAGAGACAGAAATGATGGTGGCGTTAGATCCTCATGGTTTACGTCCATTATCCATTGGTAAGCTCGGTGATGCGTATGTTGTCGCATCGGAAACGTGTGCGTTAGATATCGTAGGGGCAAAATTTGTTCGTGATGTGGAACCTGGTGAATTAGTCGTTATTAATGACGATGGAATAACATCTGAGTACTTTTCCATGTCCTCACAACGGGCAATGTGCACGATGGAATACATTTATTTTGCCCGTCCGGATAGCAATATTGAAGGAATTAATGTTCATACTGCAAGAAAGAATCTCGGAAAGCAGCTGGCAAAAGAAGTAACCATTGAAGCGGATGTAGTAACAGGCGTTCCTGATTCTAGTATTTCCGTCGCAATTGGTTATGCTGAGGCAACAGGGATGCCTTATGAACTTGGATTAATTAAAAATAGATATGTAGGCCGGACATTTATCCAGCCTTCACAGTCTTTACGTGAACAGGGTGTAAAGATGAAATTATCAGCCGTAAGAGGAGTAGTTGAAGGCAAGCGGGTGGTAATGGTTGATGATTCCATTGTTCGGGGAACGACAAGTAAGCGAATTGTAACCATGTTAAAGGAAGCAGGAGCAAAAGAGGTCCACGTGCTGATCAGCTCACCTCCAATAAAAAACCCCTGCTTTTATGGCATTGATACCTCAACTACATCCGAATTGATTGCCTCTGAAAATTCAGTTGAAGAAATTCGGCAGTTGATTGGTGCTGATTCACTCACCTTCTTAAGTGTTGAAGGTACCGTCGAAGGAATTGGACGATCGTTTGATGGCGAAACTCATGGTGCCTGTATGGCTTGCTTCACTGGAAACTATCCAACAGAAATCTATGAAGAAACACGTGAAGGCTATCAAAAATGCTGAGTATGAGGAGGCAATATTGTGTCAAATGCATATAAAGAAGCTGGCGTGGATATAGAAGCGGGCTATGAAGCCGTTTCACGAATGAAAAAACATGTCCAGAAGACGATGCGTACGGGTGTTATGAGTAGTCTAGGAGGCTTTGGCGGGATGTTTGATTTGTCAATGCTAGGGCTAAAGGAACCAGTGCTGGTTTCAGGAACGGATGGAGTCGGCACCAAACTGCTTCTAGCAATAATGATGGATAAACATGATACAATTGGGATTGATTGTGTAGCTATGTGTGTGAACGATATTATTGTCCAGGGAGCCGAGCCTCTTTACTTCCTCGATTATATTGCATGCGGGCAGGCTGACCCAGAACGAATTGAACAGATTGTCAAAGGGATAGCCGATGGCTGTGAACAGGCAGGCTGTGCTCTAATTGGCGGAGAAACAGCAGAAATGCCAGGAATGTACTCGACCGAAGAATATGATGTTGCTGGATTTGCTGTTGGAGCTGCAGAGAAAGCACAGTTAGTGACAGGAGAAAGTATTCAAGCGGGAGATGTTGTTATTGGCCTAGCGTCTAGCGGCATCCATAGCAATGGCTATTCATTGGTTCGTAAAGTTCTTTTACAGGATGCAGAAATGGACCTTAGCGAGATCGTCGAGGAACTTGGCTGTACGCTTGGCGAGGAACTTCTTAAACCAACGAAAATCTATGTAAAATCAATCCTAGCTGCCTTAAAACAATATGACCTAAAAGGTCTGGCCCACATTACCGGAGGAGGGTTTATTGAAAATATTCCTCGTATGCTGCCAGATCATCTAGGTGTTGAGATCATCCAAGATTCATGGAAGATACCAGAAATCTTTAACTTGCTGCAAGCAAAAGGCGCGCTTAAATCAGAAGACATGTTTAATGTGTTTAACATGGGTATTGGTATGACGATTGTAGTGAAGGAAACTGAAGCAAGTCAGCTATGTCAGTACTTTAATGAATTAGGTGAAGAAGCATCAATCATTGGAAGAGTGACAAACATTGCCGGTGTGTCTTTTCGGGAAACGGTGTAAGGAGGCAGTCATGAAAAAGATTGCAGTATTTGCTTCTGGGAACGGGAGCAATTTTCAGGCGCTGGTCGAAGCAGAGAAAATGGGTAAACTTGATGCGAAGATCAGTCTGCTTATTTGTGATCAACCAGAAGCGTACGTGTTGAAAAGGGCTTCGGCTGAACGTATTCCTTTCCTATGTGTTTCACCCAAATGTTATTCATCTAAAATATCCTATGAACAAGCCTTATTAGAACAGTTAAATAGAGAGAATATTGATTTTATCCTTCTTGCTGGGTATATGAGATTGATAGGCCCGACTTTATTACAAGCATATCCGCGAGGAATCATAAACATCCATCCATCACTTCTTCCGGCCTTTCCAGGGAAAGATGCAGTTGATCAGGCTGTTAAAGCTGGCGTTAAGGTAACGGGTCTGACAATCCATTATGTCGATGAGGGATTGGATACTGGTCCAATCATTGCACAACGAGCTGTTGAGATTGAAACTGGAGATACGAGGGAAAGTATACAGAAACGCATACAACTGGCAGAGCATCAAGTATATCCTGCCGTCGTACAGCAATTGCTGCACGACTGTATAAACTTACACTTGGAGGGTTCAAAATGAAACGTGCACTAATTAGTGTTTCAGATAAAACAGGAATTGTAGAATTTGCAAAAGGATTAATTGAAGCAGGATTTGAAGTTATTTCAACAGGGGGAACTAAAAAGACGTTGCTTGAACATGGTCTTGAAGTCATCGGCATCAGTGATGTTACCGGTTTTCCTGAAATTCTAGATGGTCGTGTCAAAACCCTGCATCCAAATGTACATGGCGGACTTTTAGCAAGACCAAACGATTCAGCTCATCTAGCTCAACTAGAAGAACATCAAATTCAGCCAATTGAGCTTGTTTGTGTTAATTTATATCCATTCCAACAAACGATTGCTAAACCTGACGTTACACCTGAGGACGCAATTGAGAATATTGACATTGGCGGGCCGACAATGCTGCGCTCAGCGGCAAAGAAC
The DNA here is from genome assembly GCF_038002765.1 of Peribacillus sp. FSL H8-0477. Classification (NCBI taxonomy): domain Bacteria; kingdom Bacillati; phylum Bacillota; class Bacilli; order Caryophanales; family Bacillaceae; genus Peribacillus; species Peribacillus sp. FSL H8-0477. The sequence continues at coordinate 306,309 of NZ_JBBODE010000002.1, forward strand.
CATGAGCATGTTACAGTCGTGGTTGATCCAGCTGATTATCCTTATGTTTTAGCAGAACTTAATGAAAATGGACAGGTGTCTCCAGCGAAGAAACGCCAATTTGCTGCGAAGGTTTTCCGTCATACGGCTGGCTATGATGCAGTCATTTCTGAGTATATGACCGAGCTTGCTGGTGAGGAAAACCCAGAAAGTTTAACGATGACGTTTGATTTAAAACAAACACTACGTTACGGAGAAAATCCGCATCAACAAGCCTCATTTTATAAAAAACCACTTGGTTCTGCTTTTTCAATTGCTTATGCCGAACAATTACATGGAAAAGAGCTTTCTTATAATAATATTAATGACGCTGACGCAGCCCTGCAAATTGTTAAAGAGTTCAATGAACCGGCTGCAGTTGCAGTTAAACATATGAATCCATGCGGTGTTGGAACTGGAGATACGATTGCTGCCGCCTTTAAAAAAGCCTTTGATGCAGATTCTACATCGATTTTTGGCGGCATTATTGCACTGAATAGAGAAGTGGATCTTGAGACAGCTAGTATGTTAAAGGACATTTTCCTTGAAATCATTATTGCACCAAGCTTTACACAAGAAGCATTTGAAATCCTAAGTGTTAAAAAGAACATCCGTCTGTTAACTGTCTCTTTTGACAGTGGAGTGAAAGACGAACGGAAATTCACCTCGATTCAGGGAGGACTTCTTGTCCAAGACCGTGATACATATGGGTTTGAAGAGGCAACAATCACTGTGCCTACCAAGCGTCAGCCTACCGAACAAGAATGGGAAGATTTAAAGCTTGGCTGGAAGGTTGTTAAGCATGTTAAGTCAAACGCAATTGTTGTTTGTGGAGAAGGTATGACATATGGTGTTGGCGCTGGACAGATGAATCGTGTGGGCGCAGCCACTATCGCTCTTACTCAAGCGGCAGAAAAAGCAAAGGGTGCGGCATTAGCATCAGATGCCTTTTTCCCTATGGACGATACGGTTGAAGCTGCAGCAAAAGCAGGAATCACTGCGATCATCCAACCAGGAGGTTCAGTGAAGGATGAGGATTCCATTAAAAAAGCAGATGAATACGGAATAACCATGGTGTTCACTGCCGTCCGACATTTCAAACATTAATTGAAAAAAATTGTTCGGATTTGTGCTAAAAAGGGTATAAGAGACTTACTGGCATGATTAACTGAAAACGGGGTGGTCCTATGAAAGTTTTAGTGATTGGACGCGGCGGGCGAGAACATGCCTTAGCGAGAAAGTTTCATGAAAGTAAGAGCGTGTCAAAGGTGTTCGTTGCCCCAGGAAATGCGGGGATGGAGGACGTAGCCGAGCTCACAGCGATTGATGAAAATAATCACGATGCGTTAATTAGGTTCGCCAAGGAAAACGATGTAGCGCTTACCGTAATTGGAGCTGAAACTCCATTGATTAATGGACTTGCTGATGAATTCACTAATGAAGGATTAACCGTTTTCGGACCGAGTGCACGTGCGGCTGAAATCGAAGGAAGTAAAACATTTGCCAAGGATTTAATGAAAAAGTACGATATTGCCACGGCAGCTTATGAGACATTTACGGATTTTGAAAAAGCGAAATCTTACGTGGAGGAAGTCGGAATACCAATTGTTATTAAAGCAGATGGATTGGCTGCGGGTAAAGGGGTAGTCGTTGCTAAAACAATGGAGGACGCCATTGAAGCTTTGCAGGACATGCTTTTGAATGCTAAGTTCGGAGATGCATCTCGAAAAGTGGTCATTGAAGAATTTCTTGATGGTGAGGAATTCAGTTTGATGTCGTTTGTGAATGGTGATCGAGTTTATCCACTGGCAATCGCTCAGGATCATAAGCGTGCCTATGATGGTGATAAAGGACCGAATACTGGAGGAATGGGAGCCTATTCTCCTGTCCCGCAAATTCCAGATGTTATCGTATCCAAGGCAATTGAACAGGTTGTTAAGCCTGTTGCAGAAGCACTTATTGAAGAAGGCAGATTCTTTACAGGCGTGTTATATGCTGGATTAATTGTAACCAAAAAAGGGACAAAGGTTATTGAGTTTAATGCGAGATTTGGAGATCCTGAGACGCAGGTAGTCTTACCGCGTCTTCAAAACGATTTAGCAGAAGCAATGCTTGCAGTGCTTAGACAAGAGGATTATAAACTTATCTGGGATCAACAACCCGTTTTAGGAGTAGTTGTGGCTGCTAAAGGATACCCAAGTGAATATGAAAAAGGCTGTAAAATTTTTGGTCTTCATGACATTAGTGAGGATGTTCATGTTTATCATGCTGGTACAAAGAAAGATGAAACTGGTGAATACGTGACTGACGGTGGTCGTGTGTTACTTGTTACTGGAAAAGGTGAAGATTTGTTATCGGCACAGACCAAAGTTTACCGAGAACTGGAGAAGTTGCATAATGACGGCCTATTCTGGCGTAAAGATATCGGCCATCATGCTATCCAATTCGACTTTTCTTGATAAATTCACCCCCCTTCCAATCGGATGGGGGGTGTTTACTTTATTAATAGCGATTAGGGAGGAATTCACTTTCTTCTGAATCCATCTTCTTTTCTAGGCCTTCTTCTACCATGTCAGTAACCGGACAATACCTAAGAATTCCTTCACCAATTTTCATTCCTGATAGCATGGCTACGATTAAGTATGAATTATTCCACGGTTTTTTCGCTAATTTAGCTCCAGCCCATGTTAAACAGGTGAATCCACATGTGATCCGAAGTAAGGCATTCATAATACTGATATTAGGTGTAAGTTTCATGTTGTTGTCTCCTTTGTTTAATATTATTTTTGTAAAACGTTAATGTGTTGCGTGGGAGAATATGGTATTATAAAGAAAATCAGAATAATCATACTATAATTCGATTATTAGTATTTTATTATCAATAAAAATGCTTGGAAAAATAGTATCAACTGGAGGATTCGTTATGTTAGAACAGCGATATAGATGGAAAAATAAAGATTTACGTGAGCATGTTGAAGTACTAGACGGAAGTAAAGCGCCAACGATTTTACTCCAGAACGCAGTCTACCTCAACCAATATTTAAGAAAATGGACAAAAGCAAACATCTGGATTTATGATGATCGAATTGTCTATGTTGGCGACAAGTATCCTGATGATGTAGAGGGGTGTGAAGTTATTGATTGTGAAGGACGCTTTTTAGTACCTGGCTATATTGAGCCCCATACTCATCCGTTTCAGTTATATAATCCCCTTACGTTTTCTCAATATACATCTAAATATGGAACGACAACTCTTATAAATGATAACCTGATGTTGTTTTTGCAATTGGATAAAAAGAAAGCGTTTTCTTTATTGAAAGAACTTCGGACGATTCCAGCCACCATGTATTGGTGGTGTCGTTTTGACGGACAAACAGAACTCTTGGATGAAGAATTGATTTTTACTCACGGAGAGGTAAAGGCGTGGCTAGAGCATGACGCAGTCTTGCAGGGAGGCGAACTAACAGGATGGCCGCGGCTTTTAGACGGCGATGATATGATGCTTCATTGGATTCAAGAAACAAAACGGATGAAAAAGAAGATTGAGGGTCATTTTCCGGGAGCTTCAGAAAAAACATTAGCAAAGATGATGTTGTTTGGTGCGGATTGTGATCATGAAGCTATGTCAGGCGAGGAAGTCATGAACCGTTTGATGCAGGGGTATACGGTTGCGCTGCGCCATTCGTCCATTCGTCCAGATTTACCTAGACTTTTAAAGGAAATTCAAGCACTTGGTGTTAATCAGTTTGATAAGTTTTTCTATACGACGGATGGTTCCCCTCCTTCCTTCCATGAAGAAGGGTTTACAGATCAATTAATTAAGATAGCCATTGATAGTGGTGTACCAGTCATTGATGCTTATAACATGGCGACTATTAACATTGCCCGGTATTATAATATGGAGTATTTGCACGGTAATATTGCTACGGGTAGAGTGGCAAATATTAATTTCTTATCAAATGAAAAAAATCCTACTCCTGTTTCTGTTTTAGCAAAGGGGCAATGGGTGAAACGGGAAGGTGAGTGTCTGCCCAGTAAAGCAACTATAAACTGGAAAGACTTTCAGTTAGAACCCTTACAGCTTGAATGGGACATTGATGCGGCAAGGGATTTTGAATTTTCAATGCCTTTTGGAATAGAAATGGTGAATGATGTTATTCTTAAGCCATATTCAGTTGTGACAGACATTTCTTTCGATGAGTTGTCATATAAGGACGATCAATGCTTTTTTGTCATGATTGACCGTAGTGGGAAATGGCGGATTAATACTATTATTAAAGGATTTGCAGATAAATTGAATGGATTTTGCAGCTCTTTTTCCAATACAGGGGATATTGTCATGATTGGTAAAAGTAAAAAGGATATGTTTCTGGCTTTTAACCGTATGAAGGAAATAGGCGGCGGTATTGTCCTTGCTGAAAATGGTAAAATTGTTTATGAAATGGAGTTAGGACTAAACGGATTAATGTCTACTAAGTCACTAGAGTCACTTATTATGGAAGAACTAGAATTAAAATCATTGTTAGAGCAAAAAGGATATCGGTTCAGTGATCCGATCTTTACGTTATTATTTTTCTCAGCTACTCACCTTCCCTATATTCGGGTGACTCAGCTTGGAATCTATGATGTAATGAATAAAACTGTACTCTTTCCCTCGATAATGCGTTAAAATGTAAAAGAGAGGGAATTTTCAACAGCAGGGAGTGTGAATGATGAAGGTAAAGACGTTCTTTATTTTATTAGCCTCTTTATTATTAATTACTGGCTGCACCCAAAAAGAAGAAGATTCCAAACAGCCTTCCGAAAAACCAAAAACTACGACTAATAGTGAACAAAAATACCCGTTAACAGGGATTAGCACCAATGAGGATATCGATAGAAGAGCCATCGCAGTCACGATTAACAATCATCCGAAAGCAAGACCTCAAACGGGACTAGCTGATGCGGATATCGTTTACGAACTATTGGCTGAAGCCAACATTACTCGTTTTTTAGCAGTGTATCAAAGTACTTGGCCTGAAGAAGTCGGTCCGATTCGCAGTGCAAGGGACTATTATATTGAACTCGCTAAAGGATTGGATTGTATTTATGTTTGCCATGGCAATAGTCCTGATGCAAAGACGATGCTTGCTAATAATTATATTGAAGCACTGAATGGCTTGAAGTATGATGGAACATTATTTACTCGTTCGCAGGATCGGAAAGCACCCCATAATTCGTACATCACTTTTGCGAATATCGAAAAAGGGGCTGAACAAAATTCATTTGACCTGACTGGAGCACCCGAACCATTTTCTTTCTTAAGTGAAGAAAAGGCCGAGAGACTAGCTGGTGACGAGGTTTTATCTGTACGCGTTTCTTACGGTAACAGCTCTGATAATACTAGTTACGAGTATGATGAGGAAGCAGAAAAGTATAAACGTTTTTCTGCTGGTGAGCAGACCGTTGAGGCAAAGGTTCAAACTCCAATCCTTCTAGATAATCTTCTCATTATTGAGGCGCCACATAAGGTAATTGACAATGAAGGACGCCGCAATATTGATCTTACTGCCGGCGGCAATGGGTATCTGCTTCAAAAAGGCAAAGTAAATAAAATTCAATGGGTAAATAAAAATGGAAGAATAGTTCCGATGATTGATGGGACAGAAGCAGGACTTATCACCGGAAAGACATGGGTTAACGTCGTTCCTGCTGACCCTGGTCTCGAAGCAACCGTTACGTTGAATGCCAAAGAGTAATTAAAAAAGGAGTTAAATTATGCAAATTGATAAATTAAAAGGAAAAGACTTAGACCAATTATTCACGGCCATTCTATCCCTAAACGATATGGAAGAATGTTATCGCTTTTTTGACGATTTATGCACAGTAAATGAAATACAATCTCTGGCTCAGCGACTTGAAGTAGCAAGAATGCTCAAAGAGGGCAAAACCTATCATAAGATAGAAACAGAAACAGGTGCAAGCACCGCAACGATTTCACGCGTAAAACGCTGCCTAAACTATGGAAACGATGCCTACTCCATGGCCCTTGATCGAATTAAAGAAGAAGTAAAAGAATAAACCACGACCAAAGGCGGGAAGCTCAAATCCTGCCTTTTTATTTTTGAGTATGGAAGATAATCCCCGAAAAGCGACACACTTACAAACAAACCAAACATCTAGATACCCCGCCAGGTATTAATCACTCGAAAATGGTGTCGAGACGGGAATAAGCCGCCTTCAGACGGGATTAATGCATATCCAGACGGGAATAACCTTAGTCGGGACGGGAATAACACCTGCCCAGACGGGAATAACTGCTGAGAAGGTAAGAAAATAGAGGAAATACCCCCCCTAAAACTAAGAGTAAGCGTGTCTTGTTAAAAAGGGGTAATAGGAAAAGATTTTACCATCTCAGAGGACTCCCAAAAGAATTGCTCCACCCCAAGCAAAGTGACACATTTTCAAATAAACCAAACATCCCGATACCCCACCAGGTATTAATCACTCGAAAATGGAGTCGAGACGGGAATAAGCTGCCTTCAGACGGGATTAATGCATATCCAGACGGGAATAACTGCTGAGAAGGTAAGAAAATAGAGAAAATACCCCCCTAAAACTAAGAGTAAGCGTGTCTTGTCAAAAAGGGGTAAAAGGAAGAAATCTTACCATCTTAGAGGACTCCCAAAGAAGTCCTTCACTCCAAACAAAGCGACACATTTTCAAATAAACCAAAAGAGTCAGCGTGTCTTAACAAGGTTCCTCTCCCTATTTCCTTCGGGGTCTAAACGGGGTACTTACGTTTTTCGTTTGTCTAACTCCAGCACCCCAGACCGCTGTGGAAAAGAGGAGAGTCCCCAAAAGGCAAAGGACGCCTTTAGGTTCCACTCCCTATTTCCTTCGCGGTCTAAACGGGGTACTTACGTTTTTCGTGTTATATCTTTTTTTATGAAATTTCTTAATGCTATAATGGTGTAATGGGAAATAGATAGGAGGATGTATGATGTATGATTTTCGCGAGTGGAAGCATGCTTTCAAACTCGATCCAAATAAAGAGATTACGGATGAGTCGTTAGAGAAAATCTGCGAATCCGGTACCGATGCTATTCTTGTTGGGGGCAGTGATGGAGTTACGTTGGAAAATGTTCTTGATTTGATGGCGAGGGTCCGCCGTTATACGGTTCCTTGTGTGTTAGAGGTTTCATCACTTGAGATTGTTACGCCTGGTTTTGATTTGTATTTTATTCCAAGCGTTTTAAATAGCACTAATCCTAACTGGATGATGAAGTTTCATCAACAGGCTGTGAAGGAATATGGTGAATTGGTAGATTGGGATGAGATGTTCGTGGAGGGGTATTGCATCATGAATAAGGATTGTAAGGCTGCAATATTGACGTCCGCGGATACGAATCTAGATGCTGAGGATGTTGGTGCCTATGCCATGATGGCCGAAAAAATGTTTCATCTGCCAATATTCTATTTAGAGTATAGCGGCACCTATGGAGATGTAGATACAGTGAAGACAGCTAGTCAGAACTTGGAGGAAACTGTCCTTTTTTATGGAGGCGGTATTAATTCACCTGAGAAGGCGGCTGAAATGGCGGCTTTTGCTGATGTAGTAGTCGTTGGAAATATTATATATGAAGATCTTGCCATCGCACTTACAACGGTTCGTGCAGTAAAATAGATGTTCCTGCGTGTTGGCAAAAATCAGCAGAACAGGGTATAGTATAACGAAGAACAAATGTTCGATTGAGGTGGGATATAGAATGCAATATTTAGCAGAGAAATTACTTAGAGGATTAAATGATCAGCAGCAAGCAGCAGTAAAAGCTACTGATGGCCCGCTATTAATTATGGCTGGTGCAGGATCCGGAAAGACACGGGTTCTTACCCATCGTATTGCTTTTCTAATGGTTGAAAAAGAAGTGGCTCCGTGGAATATCTTGGCCATTACCTTTACAAATAAAGCGGCAAGAGAAATGAGAGAGAGAGTTCGTGCTATTCTAGGCGGGGCTTCTGATGATATTTGGATTTCAACGTTCCACTCCATGTGCGTCCGTATCTTAAGACGTGATATTGATCGGATTGGGTACAATCGTAATTTCTCGATTTTGGATACATCTGATCAGCAGTCGGTGATTAAACAAATTCTAAAAGATAAAAATTTGGATACAAAAAAATATGATTATCGAGCGTTACTTGGTACGATCAGTTCGGCGAAAAATGAATTGGTTACGCCTGAGGAGTATGCAAAAACGGCTTCTGATTTTTTCACAAAGGTTGCTGCCGATGTCTATACTGAATACCAAAAGAGGCTTCGGAAAAATCAAGCGCTGGACTTTGATGATTTAATTATGAAGACAATCCAGCTCTTTCAGCGTGTACCGGAAGTCCTTGAATTTTATCAACGTAAGTTTCAATATATCCATGTTGACGAATATCAGGATACGAACAGAGCTCAGTATATGCTTGTAAAATTAATGGCATCTAGATTCCGTAATCTATGTGTAGTGGGTGACTCTGATCAGTCGATTTATCGTTGGCGGGGAGCAGACATTGCGAATATTTTGTCCTTTGAAAAAGATTATCCGAATGCAACGATGATTTTCTTAGAACAAAACTATCGATCCACAAAACGGATTCTTGATGCTGCAAATAACGTCATCGGTAAGAATCAGAATCGTAAGCCGAAGAACCTTTGGACCGAAAATATGGAAGGCAGTAAGCTGTCTTATTTCCGTGCAGATAGTGAACAGGGTGAAGCTCAATTCGTAGCTGGAAAGATTAACGAACTTGTACGTGACGGCGAACATAAATATGCGGATATCGCCATTCTTTACCGAACGAATGCCCAATCACGGGTTATGGAGGAAGTTCTGCTCAAATCGAATATTCAATACAGCATCGTGGGCGGAATTAAGTTCTATGATCGTAAAGAAATTAAGGATATCTTGGCCTATTTAAGGCTGATTGCCAATCCTGATGATGATATCAGTCTGCGTCGTGTCATTAATGTTCCTAAGCGTGGAATTGGCTCAACTTCATTAGATAAAGTGGCGGATTATGCGGCCATGAGTGACTTGTCCATGTATCAAGCTTTGCAGGATATTGAGATGATTGGCTTGAGCGGCAAGGCGGCTAAGGAAGCTAGAGGATTCCGAGACCTCATTCATAACTATACGAATATGCTGGAATACTTATCAGTAACTGAGCTTGTTGAAGAGGTTATTGAGAAAACGGGTTATCGTGATATGTTGAAAATCGAAAAAACAATTGAATCTCAGACAAGACTAGAAAATATTGATGAGTTTTTATCAGTAACTAAATCATTTGAAGCACAAAATGATGATAAAACGCTTGTTGGGTTTTTAACCGATCTTGCCTTAGTGGCAGATATTGATCAACTTGACGATACAGAAGAAGCTCAGGATTCAGTTACCTTAATGACGCTTCACTCAGCAAAGGGGCTTGAATACCCGGTAGTCTTTTTACTAGGACTAGAAGAGGGCGTATTCCCTCACAGCCGTTCGCTGATGGATGACGATGAGATGGAAGAAGAAAGACGGCTGGCCTATGTAGGGATTACCCGTGCCGAAAAAGAGCTGTTTATTTCGAATGCGCAAATGCGGACGTTATACGGCCGGACAAATATGAATCCAGTTTCTAGATTTATTAAAGAAATTCCTGAAGAACTTCTGGAAGACTTACAGCCGCCTAAACCGAAAAAAGTAGAGAAAAGTTTTGGGACAGGTTTGTCAACAAGACCTATTCAATCGGGCGGGTCAAGAAGGACACCATCCTTTGGGAAAGCAGTGACTGCTCCTTCCTCAACAGGGGGCGACGAAATCGGCTGGAAAGTCGGAGATAAAGCTGCACATAAAAAATGGGGTACGGGAACTGTCGTCAGCGTGAAAGGTGAAGGCGAAGGCAAAGAGCTGGATATTGCATTCCCAAGCCCGACAGGCATAAAACGGTTACTTGCTAAGTTTGCTCCAATCGATAAAGCCTAATAATAATAAATCAGAAAGGGATGAATAAATGGATCTGAAAGAGGCTGAAAAGCTGGTTGCTGATTTACAAAATCTCTTAAACCAATACAGTTATGAGTATTATGTGCAAGATAAGCCCTCGGTACCGGATGCTGAATACGATCGGCTGCTGAGAGAACTGATTGAGTATGAGGAAGCTTTTCCTGAATTAAAAACCCCAGATTCACCTACACAGCGTGTGGGCGGTACAATTCTTGACATGTTTGAAAAAGTGGAACATCGTTCACCGATGCTTAGTCTTGGCAATGCATTTAATGAGGATGACCTGCGCGATTTTGATCGGAAGGTTCGCCAAGCAGTTGGGGACAAGTATTCATATGTATGTGAACTGAAAATTGATGGGCTTGCTGTCACTCTGCAGTATGAAGCAGGCTATTTCACCAGAGGAGCAACTCGAGGTGACGGCAGTGTTGGTGAGGATATCACCGAGAATCTTCGTACGATAAAATCGATTCCATTAAAGCTCAAAGAACCGGTTTCTATTGAGGTTCGTGGTGAAGCCTTTATGCCGAAGCGTTCATTTGAAGCACTAAACAAAGCCAAAGATGATCAAGGAGAAGAACCGTTTGCTAATCCGCGTAATGCGGCAGCTGGTTCGCTTCGACAGCTCGATTCAAAACTTGCAGCGAAGCGGAATCTTGATGTTTTCCTGTATGCAATTGCTGATTTGGGCGAAACAGGCGTGGAATCACATAGTGAAGGTCTGGATTTACTAGATCGCTTAGGTTTTAAAACCAATCAAGAACGAAAAAAATGTTCAACCATAGAAGAAGTTCTAACTTATATTGAGGGATGGGTTGAAAGACGTCCTAATCTTGCCTATGATATTGATGGAATTGTTATTAAGGTTGATTCACTACAGCAACAGGAAGAGATGGGGAGAACTGCAAAAAGCCCAAGATGGTCTATTGCTTATAAATTTCCGGCTGAAGAAGTGATTACCACTCTTCGCAGTATTGAATTGAATGTAGGGAGGACAGGTGTTATCACCCCGACTGCTATCTTGGATCCTGTCCGAGTAGCTGGTTCAACTGTTCAGCGGGCAACCCTTCATAATGAAGACTTGATTCGTGAAAAAGATATCAAAATTGGTGATCAGGTCGTTATTAAAAAAGCGGGCGATATTATTCCGGAGGTAGTCAATGTTTTAGCTGACCGTCGTACAGGCGAGGAGATTGACTTCGCCATGCCGACAGAATGTCCAGAATGTAATAGTGAGCTTGTGCGGCTTGAAGGGGAAGTGGCTTTGCGCTGTCTTAATCCTCAGTGTCCCGCACAAATACGTGAAGGATTAATCCATTTTGTCTCTCGTAACGCCATGAATATTGATGGTTTAGGTGAGAAAGTAATCAGTCAATTATTCAGTGAGCACTTAATTCATGACGTTGCCGATCTCTATAAGGTGACGTATGAGCAGCTGATTGGAATGGAACGGATGGGCGAAAAGTCAGCTACGAACTTGCTGAAAGCGATTGAGTCTTCTAAGTCAAATTCACTGGAGCGGTTATTGTTTGGTCTAGGTATTCGACATGTAGGTTCAAAAGCAGCGAAAACGTTAGCACAGTATTTTGAAACAATGGAAGTCTTAAGTCAAGCACAATTAGAAGACTTAACGGCTATTAATGAAATCGGTGAAAAAATGGCGAATGCGGTTGTTGCCTACTTTGAAAATGAGGAAGTACAACTCCTCTTGTCTGAACTAAAAAAAGCTGGAGTCAATTTTTCATACACAGGGCCAAAGCTTGCAGCCATTGAAACCATTGATTCGGTGTTTGCCGGCAAGACGGTAGTATTGACCGGGAAACTCCATCAAATGGGGCGCGAAGAAGCAAAAGAAAAGCTCGAAGCACTTGGGGCTAAAGTGGCTGGCAGTGTTAGTAAGAAAACGGATTTATTAATTGCAGGTGAAGATGCAGGTTCAAAGCTTACGAAAGCGGAAAGCTTGGGAATTGACGTGTGGGATGAAGATAGACTTATTACAGAATTAAAGAGTTAAGAGGGTGTAGGCATGAAAAAAAGCTTTTTTGTGGGGTTAGGTGTTGCACTACTTCTTGCAGGATGTGCACCTCAATTCGATGATGGGGAAGAAGAAATTGTTCAAGATAAAGCTGAAAAAACAGAAAAAGCGATTATTCCTAAGTATCAAATATCCGACGATTATTATAAGATGCTTTTACCTTTTGAAGCTTCACAGGCTCGCGGTTTAGTTGTATCAAATCTAAATACGCGTTATGACATTGAAGAGTTTGAAACAGGATTAATGCGTATTTCGCAAAAGGACTTTAATCAAGATAAGTACTATTTTAAAGAGGGCCAAGTATTAGACAGCAGTACCATCAGTAAGTGGCTAGAACGTAAATATACAAACGAGCAATTAACAGAAAAGAAATTGAAGTCAAGCGACAATCTTGGATTGAACCCGATTGATACAGAAAAGGGTGATATCAAGACTCGTAATGAAAAAAACCCAATCTATCTGGCACATATTCTAGAACATGATTATCTAATTAAGAATAAAGATAATCAAGTTAGTCTTGGTGGAGTTGTAATCGGCCTTGCGCTTAACTCCGTTCATTATTATCAAAAAGAAGAATATGGAGCAACCTACGATACGTCTATTTCAGACCAGAAGATAGAATCAGAGGGGAAAAAGATTGCTGCAGAAGTTCTTAAAAGACTTCGGAAGACAGATGAATTGAAAGACGTGCCGATTACCATTGCACTATTTAAGCAGGTAGAAAAATCATCAGTTATTCCGGGCAGCTTTATGAGCTTTACCCATGTAAGTAAAGACGGAAACAGCATCGGTAAATGGGAGAATGTTGATGAGAAATATTATGTACTTCCTTCAACAGATGCTGAGAAAGAACACCGTGATGATGTTACGATGTTTAAGAAATTTAAGCAAGATGTCGAGGAATATTTCCCGAACTTTAATGGAGTTGTCGGACGTGCCTTTTATGTGGACGATCAGCTGCAAGATCTCAATATAGAAATACCCATTCAATTTTACGGTAACTCTGAGGCAATTGGATTTACTCAATACTTAACGGGCCTTGTGATGGAACATTTCCCTGATTACGTTTCCGTACAGGTATCTGTTACATCCGTGAATGGACCAGAAGCGTTGGTGGTAAAAAAAGCTGGCGAAGATGAACCGTTTGTCCACATTTATAAATAATGAACTATGCCCAGCTTATGCAGCTGGGCTTTCTTTATTATATGGAGCAAGCATGTGGCGCGGTACTGTTGTGGGGGATACCCAAATTAAAAAGGCTGCGAGGGTTCTCGGCAGCCTAACTTTACGCTTCTAGCATAGGGATTCTATCTTTGTATTGATCAATCAGCTTTCTGTTATGTTCCTCAGCACCATCTACATTCCCGCTTTTGAAAATGGGAGGGGTAAAGTGGTTATTCACCATGATTTCTATGGCTTTGACCATAATCCCATTAAGAAGAGCCATTCCAATAATGGTTGAACCACTGCCAAATTGAATGTTCAGGGCTTCTATTTTCATAAGTGCATCGCCTGTTTCAATATGATTATCAATCGATAGATCAGCAGTTTGATATAAGAAAAGACCGGATGGATGCCTTGAAGATTGGGTTTTAGCATAGCTAGGCGAAGTGATTACGATGACATAAGCGCCTTTTTTCTTAGCCATTTGTGCGACTTCAATTGGAACAGGGTTTCTGCCCGAAGTGGATACAACAATCATCACATCTTCGGGCAGAATAGTATGGGTTTCCATGAATTGTTCAGCAATCCCATGTGTTCGCTCTAGTTCCGAGGAGCGTACAGCTCCTTTGTGGAGCATAAAATCTTCTTCTAGAATAGGACTGATAGGGGCTAGTCCGCCTGCACGATAAAAAAGCTCTTCGCCAAACATATGAGAATGACCGCATCCAAACAAATGAATAATTCCATGCTGCTGAATACTTTCTGCTATTTTTTCTGCGGCTTTAGATAGATTGTCTTTTTCATCATGTTCACATACTGCCAATAACGACGTGATACTTTGGAAATATTGACTGATTATCGTAATCTTCCACCCTTCCATTTCAACGTTTCATGTGGATCTTAAACGTATATCGATCAGCACGGTAAGCAGATATAACAAATTCAAATGGCGTTCCATCTTCTAAGAAGGTATTTCTCAAGATGGACATGATGGGAGCACCTGTTTTAATGTTTAAGTATTTTGCCTCTATTGGGCTGGCAAGGGTTGATTCAATAATCTGTGTGGCCTCTTCGATATGATAACCAAGTTTTTCTTCAATATATCCGTATAAGGATTGATTAACAATGGTCTCCGTTAGACCGCTGATCAAATTGGCTGAAATGTAATTCGTTTCTAAGGCCATCGGGACATTATCTGCCAGACGAATTCGTTTAATTTCATAAACGGGTTCATCCTCTTGAATGCTGAGGTGTTGAGAAATCTGACTAGTAGCAGGTATGATTTGAAAGTGAATAAATTCATTACCAGGCTCTAGCCCGCGAGCTTTCATATCTTCCGTAAAGCTGGTTAAACCTTGCAAGGGCTGTTCAAGTTTTCGTTCAGCAACAAAGGTCCCTTTTCCTTGTCGGCGAGATAAATAACCGGCATTCACAAGTTGTGTGAATGCCTGTCTAACCGTCATTCTGCTGATTTGATATTGTTCTGCGTATTCGCGTTCAGCAGGAAGCGAATCACCTGGAGATAAGTCACCTTTTTCAATCAACTGCTTAATATGTTCGGCGAGCTGATAATAAATGGGGATAGGTGAATTCTTATTGATCATGCTTCTCGATACCGGTCCTTCCTGAACGTGCAGCTTCATCAGCGATGATGACCACATTAGGGTGGTTAAGCAGCGCAGACGCAGGAAAATCCTCCGAAATCTTTCCCTCTAAAAGTTGAGACAACGCTTGTCGTTTGTTTTCACCTGATACAAGCAGCAAAATCTCTTTACTCTTCATAATGGTGTTGATGCCCATTGTATTTGCTTTTGTCGGTACTTCTTCTGGAGACTCAAAGTAACGGGCATTGGCTTCAATGGTTGATGGAGCCAATTCAATAATATGAGAATTTGAAGAGAAGGGCGTACCAGGCTCGTTAAAACCAATATGACCATTTTGGCCGATTCCAAGTACTTGGAGATCAATTCCGCCCGCTTCCTTAATTAACTCTTCATATGCCGCAGGTTCGTCCTTTATTGACTCGATTTTTCCATTTGGGACATGTGTATTAGCAGGGTTGATATCAATATGATTAAAGAAGTGTTCGTTCATATAAGAATGGTAACTCTGTGGATTCTCTTTGGCTAGACCGACGTATTCATCTAAATTAAATGTTGTAACATCCTTATAGGAAGTTTTATTTTTTTTGTGGTCTTCTACAAGATATTTATAGGTGCCGACGGGCGTACCTCCAGTTGCGAGACCTAGAATTAGGTTTGGAGACTGCCGAACCTTACTAATGATATAATCCGCAGCTGCTTTACTCATTTCTTGATAATTTGTTACTTCGATGATTTTCATCTTTATTGTCCCCCTTTAGTGAATGCAAGTTCTCCCCGGCAAAATGTCATATATACATCAAGATTATCATCAAGGATAACGATATCCGCATCCTTTCCAATTGCCAGACTTCCTTTTCGATCAAAAATATTTAATTGTTTTGCAGGATTAACCGACGCCATTTCAATGGCATCTGCAAGGGTACATCCTGTATAGGTAATAATATTTTGCAGTGCAGTTCCTAGTTTTAAAATACTGCCTGCAAGGGTTCCATCAGCCAGAACGGCTTTTCCATCTTTAACAATGACATCTTGTCCGCCCAAATCATATTCACCATTTTTCAAACACTTTGCGCGCATGGAATCGGTGATCAATAAAAGCCCGTCTTTTCTTTTAATTTTATAAGCGAGATCTACCATTTCTGGACGAACATGGACTCCATCTACAATGATTTCTGCTTTTAGTTCATCACGTAAAAACACACTGCCAACAACCCCTGGTTCACGGTGA